>NZ_JBFAUT010000059.1:0-58188 GCF_040679475.1 Actinoallomurus sp. NPDC052274 | reverse complement strand
CGGGACCCCGGCTGGACGAAAGTCGTTCTGCATCCGAACGGGCAGCCGCGCTGAGCCGCCCGCCATGTCATCGACCGCCCGGCCAAGGCCGGCGGTCGAGCGGCCGGAACAGCACGATGTCGTCGATGCGGTGGAGGAAGTCGGGCCGAAAGTGGCTCTGCATGGTCTTGAGGACGGTGTCGCGGACCGGGGGTTCGAGCTCGCCCTCGGGAGTTGACGCCCTCCAGCAGCAGGTCCGAGCCGATGTGGCGACGTCATGATCAGCGCCGTGTTGCGGAAGTCCACCGTACGGCCCTGAGCGTCGGTCAGCCGCCCGTCGTCCACGGGCCGAGATCGGGTTGCGCCGTGCGCTGGGGGCCGCCCGTGGACAGATCCGCGCGGGTCACCGCGGCCATCGGTGCCATCGCCGGGCTCTGGCCCGCCGTACGCGCAGCGCGCCTCGCCCCGACCGAGGCGCTGGCCATTCCGTGACGGGAGAGGGCGGCCGGATCCGCGACGGAACGGCCGCCCCTCCGGCACGGGGCCCGTGATCTGACGCTTGCCGACGGTACCCGTCACCCGACCGGCTACTGGGCTGAGGAGTTCGTCGCCCCGTACCGTGCGTTCGCCGAGGCCGGGTACGACGTCGTCGTCGCCACCCCTGGCGGAGTCGTGCCCACAGTGGACCGGGCCAGCCTTGCGCCCGAGGTCAACGGAGGCCGGGAGGGCTCCGACGCGATGATCGCCGCCCTGGACGCCATTGCCGAGGTTCGCAAGCCGATCGATATCGAAGAGGCCGACGTGGCCGACTACGCGGCGGTCTTCTACCCCGGTGGCCACGGCCCGATGGAGGACCTGGCGTCCAACGCCGACTCGGCCCGGTTGCTGACCGCGACGCTGGAGGCCGGCAAGCCGCTGGGTGTGGTCTGTCACGGTGTGGCGGCCTTGCTGGCCACCGAGCGCTCGGACGGCTCTTCGCCGTTCACCGGCTACCGGGTCACCGGCTTCACCAGAGCAGAGGAAGTCCAGACCGGTCTCGCCGAGAAGGCGAAGTGGGTGTTGGAGGACCGGCTGGTCGCTATGGGCGTGCGGTTCTCCGCAGGCGAGCCGTGGGCGCCGAACGTGGTGGCCGACCGCAACGTGCATACCGGGCAGAACCCTGCCTCCTCCGCCCCGCTTGCCGCCGAACTGGTCAAGACGCTGGGCTGATCCGAAGTCACCTCGCCTAGGCGGGGCGATCCCGACCATCGCCCCGTGTACGGCGCATGCCGGCGCGAGTTGGGTCACCACGGCCACTCTGCTCTCCGCCGCCATCTGCACGCCCCTGCTCGGCCGATTCGGCGACCAGCACCGCACCAGACCCACGCTCATAGGGGTGCTGGTGCTCACGCTGGCCGGGTCGGTACTGGCGGCCATCAGCACCACGCTGACCTGGCTGATCACCGCGCGGGGGGCTCCTTGATCGCCGCGCAGGCCGGCGGGGCGTTGGTCCGCCGGATCGGGACACGCCGGACGCTCGCCTCAGGCGCCGCGTGCGGAGTGGTCGGCTTCATCCTGCTCGCCGTCGCGCACCATACGACCGGCTCGGTCGTCGCGGCAGGCATGGTCGTCGGCGTCGCCGTCGCCTTCGGTTTCGCCGCCCTCCCCGCCGTCTTGCTCGGCGCGGTGCCCGCGAGCCGGACCGGCATCGCCAACGGGATCAACTCTGTTTTCCGCTCCGTCGGCAGCTCCGTCTCCAGTGCCTTGATCGGGACGCTGCTCATCGTCAAGCCGGCGAAGAACCTCGCCCCCGGGTGATCGTCCTGCCGCCCGAAGGCCGGTTCACGCTCGGGTTCTCCCTCTCCGGAGGCGCGCTGGTCCTCGTAGTGGTCGTGGCCCTGGTCGGGTTGACCACCGCCCGCCCGAGCGCGCCGCATGAACTCGGCACCCGCTGCGTCCCGGAACCCGAGACGGTACGCGGCGGCGCCGCGTAACGCCCCAGCCATTCCATGGCTCTGCTGCGGTGGTACCTCCTGCGGCTGAGCATCCCGAACATCCATTCCCCGTCGATTCACTCAACTCTGAGAGAGACAGATGGCACTGATCCTGATCACAGGAGCTTCGGACGGACTCGGCCGTGCCCTGGCCGATGACCTCGCAGCGAGCGGGCGGCACCGGCTGCTGCTGCACGGACGCAACGCCCAGCGCCTCCGGGAGGTCGCCGACGCCACCGGTGGCGAGACGTTCCGAGCGGATTTCTCATCGCTCGCCGAGGTCGGCTCTCTCGCCGCCGAGATCGCTGGCTCGTACGACCGGTTGGACGTGCTCGTCAACAACGCGGGTGTCGGATTTCACGCCAACGGCACCACACGGGAATTGTCGGCGGACGGCTACGAATTGCGCCTGGCAGTCAACTACCTCGCACCCGTGCTGCTCACCCGCAAGCTGCTGCCACTACTACGCCGGGGCGCCCCCTCGCGGATCGTCAACATCGCCTCGGTCGGTCAACAGCCGATCGATTTCGACGACCCGCACCAGGAACGCGGATACACCGACGTCGCCGCCTACTGCCGGTCCAAGCTCGCCCTCATCAGCCACACGTACGACCTGGCCGAAGAGCTCGTGGGAACCGGTGTCACAGTGAACAGCCTGCATCCGGCGTTGTACATGCCGACGGCCATGTCCAAGAGATCCGGCATGGAGATCGTCGACTCCCTGGAAACGGGAGTGGCGGCCACTCGGCGCCTGGTGGACGCGCCCGAACTCGCCGACGTCACCGGACGCTACTTCGAAATCGAGAAGGAGGCACGAGCATCCGAGGAGGCCTACGATCCGGAGTACCGCCGACGCCTCGGCGAGCTGACGCGGGACCTGCTGAAGGATCTGTGAACAGGATGCCGAGAGTGGTGACCTTGAGGTCGGCATCGACCGGTTCGGGCAGTGCTCGCAGCGGGCTCGCCTGGTTCAGGGCCCGGTGCGGACGATGGGTGTTGCAATGGGTCTCGTACTCGGCGAGGACCTCGCGCAGGTGCCGGACGTTCATGATGGGGATCCGGCCGAGGAGTTCGCGGCGTACGCTGCCTGACCACCGCTCCACGATCGCGCTCATCCGAGGGACCTGTGGAGCAGTCAGCCCACACGGATCTTCTCGGCCCTGAACACCTCATCGAACAGTCCGGTGGAACTTGCTGTCCCGATCTCTGATCAAGAATCGGAAGTCGCCGGAGCGTCGGCCGCCAACCGCACCAGGGGCCCGGACGGTCGGCCGGGTCGGTGGCCGTCCCGGCTCGCGCTTGGGGGTGGGTCCAGCGCCGCTTCACCGGGTCGGCGTGCCAGCGCAGAAGCGTCCGTGGCGTGACGAACAGCCGGCGTCGGTGGCTTCGTGGCAGTAGTCCGCGTGAGCGCGGAGAGGATCGCCGGTCGGCCACGTCGGCTGGGGTTGCGCACCGAGCCGGTCGCCACCACCGCGACCCGCACGCCCAGCGCGGTCCCGTCGGACAGCCCGGCCCGGCACAGCCGGCCGGACGTGTCCGCCTCCAGTCGCCGCACCGTGGTGCGCACCCGCAGGTCGACGCCGTGCGCCCGCTGCGCGCGTGGTCGTATTCCAACGATTCCTCGCCTCGGGAACAGAACACCTCCGGTGCGGCGAACACGCGCTGCCCGTAGCTTTGGCAGCGATTCAGGTCGACAACGATGTGCACGACGACCTCGCATTCATCTTATTCGATACTCGGTTAAACAGCTTCGGCTGTAGCCGAACCGACCTTTATCTGGTCGCCTCCAACGCTACGACCTGTGTCGTCGGCGTGTCGTGCGACGGAAACCGTAGCCCGGGTGGAGAATCCTCCACCCGTGAATACGGCGGACGCCGCACGACAGCCCATCGGTCGGCTCCGTAACTTCATGGGCGATGGAGTTCTCGGGCATCCCCGAGTTCGTCGCGAATGAAAGGACTAAGATCCGTGGGCTATCTGCGAGGCTTTCTCCCCTGGATCACGTTCGACGCGGTATCGCTTTTCGGCTCCCAGCGGGCAGCGCTGGTCGCGCTCGTGATGACCACATACTTCCTGGTGAAGGACCGCCGGGCGGGGGTGGCCGCGGACGCGCAGATCCTCGACTTCGGCACGATCGCCTACTTCGGCATGCTGACCGCAGTGGCCTTCGCCGATCCGCACTCGCCGCTGCTGAACTACGAGAGTGGGCTGTCGTCGATGTGGCTGGCGCTGATCGCCGGGGTAAGCCTGCTGGTGCGGCAGCCCTTCACGCTCGGCATCGCCAAGCGCCGCACCCCGCCCGAGATCTGGCGCACCCCGCGTTTCCGGCACACCAGCACGGTCATCGCGCGGGTCTGGGCGATCAGCTTCACGTTCGGCGCGGCCGCCACGCTCGTCTGCGAGGCGACCGGCACCAGTCAGGTGATCCGTGCCGTCATTCAGGTGCTCGCGTTCGGCGTCCCGGCGACCTTCACCCACCAGTACGTCAAGAAGGTCCGTGCCCGGAAGGCGGCCCCCGTCGCCACCACCGAGAGCGTTCCGGTGGCCGGTGAATGACGGCCGCGGCGGCGCGGTGCCGTACCCGGCCGATGTCGTCGCCGAATAGCGCCGTCGTGTGGGCGGCGCCGCCGTCCACACGATCCCTGCCGATGACCCGGCGGGTCGTGTCGCCCGCGGCGTGCGTCCACCCCGGGTGCAGACGGTTCTCCACCCGGAGATACGGCGCTCGCCGCACGACGGCGATGCCGGTCGGCCGTAATTTCCATCGCAACGGAACGACGTCCGAGTGGAGGCGATCCAGATGAGCGGTCCCGTTGAGATCGTGTTGATCGTGGCCGCGGTCGGCTACGTGCTGGTCCGGCGCGTGCTGGGGGAGCCCGCGCAGGCCAAACGGATGCTGGTCCTGCCGGCCGTGCTGAGCGTGATCGGGTTGTCCGACGTGGCCTCGCAGGCCAAGACCCCCGTGTCACTGCTGTTCCTGGTCGCGACAGTAGCGATCAGCGTCGTCCTCGGGTTGTTGCGCGGTGTGAGCGTGCGCGTCTCCGGGCGTGACGGCCTGGCCTTCGTCCGGTACACCTGGATCACGGTCGTGTTGTGGGCGGTGAACCTGTTGATCAAGTTCGGCGCGAACGCCGGGCTCGCCGTGGCGGACCCGAAGGACGCCGGCGCGGTCGGCGACAGCCTGCTGTTCCCCCTCGGGCTGGGCATCCTCGCCGAAGGTCTCGTGGTGCTCTACCGCGCGTTGCGCGCCGACCACGCGGTGATGTGGGCCCAGGGCCAGGACGGCACCCCGCACCGGATGTCGCCGTTCCTGGACGACCTGCGGCGCGGGCTGAACGACCGTGACGACGCCCCCTACGATGACCGCCGTGGGGCCGGACGGAACACTCGGCCCCACCGGCTTCGCGACCGCCGTCGATGACGATCGGATCCACGGAACCATGACCACGCCGGAAGAACGGCCGCCGGCCCGACCCGAGCTCTTCCGGGACGAGCTGATCCGGCCGTTCGTCACGCTCGCCGCGCTCGCCGTCGCCGTCGTCCAGTGGCCGCAAAAGCAGATCCTGTGGCCTGCGGTCGCGGTGCCGCTGTTCGTCCTCACCTCGATCGCCGCGGTCGGCACGCTGTTGCCGTGGACCCGGCTGACCGGCCGTTCGCGACTCGCCGCGGCGACCGTCTACATGCTGCTCGGCTCCCTGTTGCTGCCGCTCGCGCACCATACGGCCACCACGTCGCTGTTCCCGTTCGTCGCGGCCTCCACGGCGGGTGCCAAGCTCGCCTCGCGCACGGCCGCCATCGGGGTCGCCGTGGCCGGTTCCGTCGTCGCGGCCGCCGCGACCTGGCTCGACGGGCTGCTGGCACCGGGCTCGGAGCAGTGGCCGTGGTGGCTCACGCTGACCGTCGGCCTGCCCGTCTACATCGGCATGTCGCATCGAGACCGGCTCGAAGCCCTGCGCAGTGCGCGACGCGCGGCCGAACAGGCCCAGCGCGCCAGGGAGTCCGAAGCACGCGAGGCGGCGCTGATCGAACGTGGCCGCATCGCCCGCGAGATCCACGACGTGCTCGGCCATTCGCTGTCCGGGATCGCGCTGCAACTGGACATGGCCGACGCGCTGCGCGACAGCGGCCGCCAGGAGGAGGCCACGGCGGCCATCCGCAAGGCCCGCGGGCTCGCCGTCGACAGCATCAGCGAGACCCGCCGCGCCGTGCACGCGCTGCGTGAGGACACCCTGCCGCTGCCCGACACCCTGCGCCGGCTCGCCGAACACGGTGAGGTCCCCTTCGCGCTCACCGGCGAGGTGGGCCCGGTGGCCGCCGAGACGGCGCACACGATGGTCCGGGCGGCGCAGGAGGCGCTGACCAACGCGGCCAAGTACGCTCCGGGCGCGGAGCGCGCCCTGTGCCTCGCCTTCACCGCCGACCGCATCACCCTGACCGTGCGCAACGGACCGGCCACCGAGCCCCCGCGCGCCGATCTGGCCGGCGGCACCGGGGTCGGCCTCGTCGGCCTACGCGAACGCGCCGCCCTGCTCGGCGGAACCCTGCACGCCGGGCCGACGCCCGAGGGCGGCTGGACCGTGGAACTGGAGCTACCCCGATGACCGAGAATAACCCGATCAGCCTGGTGGTCGTCGACGACCAGGCGACCGTTCGCGAGGCGCTCGCGGTGATGCTCGATCTCGCCGCCGACGTGACCGTCGTGGCCACCGCGACCAACGGCGCGCAAGCCGTCGAGGCGGCCGGACGACACCGTCCGGACGTGCTGCTCATGGACCTCAACATGCCGGTCATGGGCGGTGTGGAGGCGACCGAACGGATTCACGGGACCCGGCCGGACACCGCCATCCTCGTGCTGACGACGTTCGACGACGACGAGTCGATCCTGGCCGCCCTGCGCGCCGGTGCCAGCGGCTACCTGACCAAGGACTCCGACCGGAACACGATCCTGCACGCCGTCCGAACCGCCGCCCAGGGCCAGACCGTGCTCGCCCCCGAGGTCCAGGGGCGCCTGCTCGCGCTGGCCTCTCGGCCCGTGCCGGCCATAGCGCCGCAGGACGACGGCATCGACCTGACCCCCCGGGAACACGAGATCCTCGGCTTGATCGGCGAGGGCCTGCGCAACCCGGAGATCGCCGCGAAACTGGTGATCAGCGAGGCCACGGTGAAGACGCACATCAACAACCTGTTCGCCAAGGCCGGTTTCCACTCCCGCGCCGACGCCGTCCGCTACGCCCTGCGTCGCCGGCACCCTGGCGACCGGCGCTAGGTGTACTTGCCGGATCAGCCACGCCTTCCAGCAGGCATGTGCCGACCTGGGAGCCCGCCAAGAGTTCACCCGCCCGCACTGCCCGTGGACCAACGGCAAAGCCGAACGTCTCAACCGCACTCTCGCCACCGAATGGGCCTACCGGCGGCCCTACATCAGCAACGACCAGCGCACCCAGGCCCTCACACCCCGGCTCGAGCACTACAACACCACCCGACCGCACTCAGCCCTCGGCCACAAGGCACCCATCAGCCGACTGACACCGACCTCATGACCGAGTACATCTAGCTCCCGCATTCTCGTGATATCCGCGGACTGAGCTGAGTGCGCGGGGTCAGCGATCTACGGGACGATCGGCGAGTGCTTGAGCCATTCGTTCGAGCAGGAGCCTGCGCTCATGCCGGGTGGGCGCGAGTTGGGCGGCGCGCTCCAGTTCTTCGGCCGCCTCGGTGTTCCGGCCGAGGCGGAGAAGGATGTCGCCCCGGACCGCACCGAGCAGGTGGTACCGGGCGAGCCTTCGATCCTCCCGGAGGGAGTCGGCCGCCGCCAGCGCGGCCTCTGGCCCGTCGGTGTAGAGCAGCGCCACCGCCCGGTTGAGCTCGATCACGGGAGACGGGGTCAGGTGGGCGAGAGCGTCGTAGAGCGCGACGATGGCGGCCCAGTCAGTGTCGGCGAAGGTGGCTGCCCGGGCGTGGTACGCGGCGATGGCGGCCTGGAGTGTGTAGGGCCCGAGTGGGCGGCGCAGACCGGTCGCCTGGTCGAGCATGGCGAGACCGTGGGTGATAAGCGTACGGTCCCAGCGGGTCCGGTCCTGGTGTTCGAGCAGCACCGGCGCGCCGTCCGCATCGGTACGGGTGGGGAACCGCGAGGCCTGCAGTTCCATGAGCGCGACCAGCCCGAAAACCTCGGGTTCACGCGGCAGCAGCCCCGCGAGTACCCGTCCGAGCCGCATCGCTTCCAAGGCCAGGTCTCGTCGTACCCACCTCTCGCCGGAGGTCGCTGTGTAGCCCTCGTTGAAGACGAGGTAGACGACTTCGAGTACCGCGCTGACCCGCGCCGGCAGTTCCGCGGGCTGCGGGGATTCGAAGGGAACGCGCGCTTCGGACAGTGTGCGCTTCGCCCGCGAGATGCGTTGGCCGAGCGTGGCGGAAGGGACGAGGAAGGCGTGGGCGATCTCCTCGGTGGTCAGACCCGCGACCAGGCGCAGAGTGAGCGCCACCCGGGACTCGGGCGAGAGTACCGGGTGGCAGGCGATGAAGATGAGCGTGAGCAAGTCGTCGGGAATCGGGTCGAGCGCTTGCTCGGCGGCGTCCGGTGTCCGGTCGTCCAGGTCGGCCGCGAGCAGCGCCGCCTTGCAACGACCGGCCTCCTCCCGGCGGGCACGGTCGATCGCCTTGTGCCGGGCGGTGGACATCAGCCACGCGCCCGGCCGCGGCGGGATGCCGTCGCGGGGCCACTGTTCGAGGGCGGCCACGAACGCCTCGGAGGCGAGGTCCTCCGCTATCGCGACATCTCCGATCTGCCGGGCGAGCGTGGCGATGATCTGTGGCGACTCGATCCGCCACACCGCCTCGATCGACTGGCGGACATCCATGATCAGGCATCGCCCCGCTCGATGAGCTCCTGGCCCTTCGCAAGCGTCTGGGAGTCGACGACCTCGGCGAAGTCCGCCATGTCGAAGAACGGCCGGATCTCAAGTATCTGCGTTGCGCCGTATCGAGGGTCGAAGGGGCACCGCCTGGCCCACTCCACGGCCTCCGCGAGCGAGCTGACCTCCCAGATCCAGTACCCGGCGATGATCTCCTTCGACTCCGTGAACGGCCCGTCGACCACCGAGGTCTCTCCCGCCGTAAAGACCACCTGGGCCCCGGCGTCGCTGGGCTTCAGACCTTCCCCGGCGAGCAGGATGCCGGCTTTGACGAGTTGTTCGTTGTAGGCCTGCATCTTCTCGAACATCTCCTGGGACGGCTGGCCTTGGCTCTCATCAGCGCCGGTCCCCTTCGTCATCACCATGACGCGCACGATGCGGTCTCCTTCCTTGTCGGTCAGCGCGCGCCGCTGGTACGGCGCAGGATGTCGGCGAGGAGGTCGTAGTCGACCTCGTCGGCTTCACGGATGTCGACGGCCTTCCGCTCACCGTTGCCGAGCGGCCGAAGAAGTCCCGGCACGGCCTCGACGCCGACCGCGTCGAACACCATGAACGAGACCTTGTCCCGCGCGACGTGGATCACCGCCGAGTGACGGCCATCGCGAACGAAGTGGGGCTTTCCGTACTGGAACGCTTCCTCGACCCCGGGAATGGTACGGTGCATCATCTCCCGCAGCCTCGTACACACCTGAGCCTGCCAGGGCTTCGTCTTCTCGATGTAGGCCGTTACGTCGTCGTTCATCCGGTCCACCTTCAAGTGTTCGATCAACGCTCGTCTCGTCGCGCCGGTCATGCCGCAGCCGGGCGATAGGTGAGCACGACGACGCCCGAGTCGAAGGTGACCGTATCGACCAACTCGACCGGACCGGTGCTCTCCGGCCGGAAGAGCGGCTGGCCGTGGCCCTTGATCACGGGGTAGAGCCAGATGCGGTACTCGTGGAGCAGGCCGGCCGCGGCGAGATCATCGGTGAGCCGACCGCTGCCCCAGATGATGATGTCGGCGCCGTCCTGCTGCTTGAGCTGGCCGACTGTCTCGACCAACTTGTCCCCGGGGACCACGGTCGACGGTCCCCACGTAGCGATGTCAACCGGCTCGGAGGCCACGACGTACTTGGCGATCGAGTTGACGTGGTCGGCGTAGGGATTGCCGCCCATGTTCGGCCACGCCTGAGCCATGCCCTCGTAGGTGACACGGCCGAGCAGCAGCGCGTCGGCACCGAGGATGAGCTCGAAAGCGTAGTTCTGAGCTCCCTCGTCGTTGTACTGGAGCGACCACTCGTGCGGGTTGTCGATGTAGCCGTCGAGCGTCGTGTAGGTCGAAGCGATGATCCTGCGCATGGCAGTCCTCCAATGATGAAGTGATCGGGCTCGGCAGCCCTGACACCCGGTCTTCGAACGGGGGCCCGCGTTTTCGACACCGGCATGAGAGAACTTCGGATCGGTCACGCTACCGACGGCCAGTGAAAACGCGCGGAGCCCGGTCACCGTGCCGCCAGCAGCGAGGACGGCGTGGTCAGGCAGGCACCTCATGACCGGTGGGCTTCGCCGCGGGGAGCTGGAGCCGCGCCGGGAGCGGGAGACCGCGGCCGGTCTATGGCCGATCGGCTGGGAGTTGACCGTCGCCGGTCTCAGCGTGGCGGTGGGGCTCACGGCGGTGACCGTTGTGGCGCTGGCGGTGCTGGGATATCCGCACCTGGCCCGGCACCCGGCGCTGTGGGTCGGGGATCTGCTGGATGTGCTGAAGCTCGTGGTGGGCACGGTCGCCGGGGCCGGCGGCCTTGCCGCGCTGGTGATGTTGTGCGCCTACCCGCGCATGCCGTATGAGCCCGACCCGGGCCCGCGCAACGTCGTCGAACGCTGCTTCGCCCGCCTCAAGCAATACCGCGCCATCGCCACCCGCTATGACAAGACCGCCCTCTCCTACCAGGGCATCACCGACCCGGCCACCCTGCTTAACCGGGGCGTCGGGCCGCCAGCCGGCGCGCACGTCGCGCACGTGCGCCCGGTCGGCCGGCGTGAGCCGGTGAAGACGCCGCGGTGTTGCGTCGGCTTCCACGGGCTCGGGTTCGGCGCTGCGCCGTCGCTGCGGCTGGCGCAGGTCAACGGCCACCCGGCGCTGATTCTCCGACTCGACAGCGAGGTCGGCACCGTCATCGCGGTGCGCATCGACGATGGCATCATCACCGGGCTCTACGCCGTGCGCAATCCCGAGAGGTCGTCGCGGGTGGAGCGGGAGACCGCCCTGCGCCGCTGAGCCGGCACTCGATACGGAAGCCGTCCCGAGCCCCTCCCCGGGACACGTCAGGTCAGCCGGACCCGTCGCACTTCGTTCCGCAACTCGCCCAGTCGGCTGACTCGGGTGACGATCACATCGCCGTCTTTCAGGAAGATCTGCGGCTGGCGCGCGCTGCCGATCCCGCTCGGCGTACCGGTGAGGACCACGTCCCCGGCGCGCAGGGTCATGCCCCGGCTCAGCTCGGCGATGACCTGGGCGAACGAGAAGGCCATCTGAGCGCTGGAGGCGTTCTGCAGCAGAACGCCGTTGACCTCACACTGCACCCGCAGGCCCTCGAGATCGTCGATCTCGTCGGCGGTCGTGAGCCACGGGCCGAGCGGCATCGTGCCGTCGATGCTCTTGCCCTTGAGCCACTGGCCGCCGTGCGCCCGCTGCAGATCGCGCTGGGATACGTCGTTGGCCACGAGGTAGCCGAAGACGTGCTCGAGCGCCTTCTCCTCCGGGATCGACCGGCCGTCGCGGCCGATGACGAGGGCGATCTCGGCCTCGTAGTCCCACTTGGCGGACAGCTCGGGGTCGTAGGCGATCTCGTCGGCAGGTCCGATGACGGTGCCAGGGCCCTTGGTGAAGAACGTGGGGTGCTCCGGACGCTGGGGCGGGTCCTGGCCTTCTCGCTTGCCCTGGGACTCCTCGAAATGGTCCCAGTAGTTCCACCCGGTGCACAGGATGTCGCGGTTGAAGCGGTGCAGGGGCGACTCCAGGCGTACTTCGCGGAGCGGCACGGGGTGGGCGTCGGCGAGCGCCGCCCGTACCGCGTCGAGGGCCGCCGGGCCGCCGCGCACGATGTCGTCGACCGTGCCGATGGCGGCGGGCAGCAGTGCCACCATGCCTTCGGCCTCGTTCACGGCGCCGGCTCGCCGTGTGCCGTCGACGGTGACGGAGGCGAGTCTCATCTCCGCGGCCCATCAGGGCCCGGTCCGGGGAGCGGCGCCGGCGGTACGAGCCGGTGTTCCGGGATCACGGCCACGCCCAGGATCTCGATCATGGCCTCCGGCTGCCACAGGGCGGTGCAGCCGATCCCGGCCATGGCCGGGTAGACGGGACCCGCGAGCTCGCGCCAGACCCGGCCGATCTCCTTGCCGTGAGCCTGGTAGTCGGGGATGTCGGTGAGGTAGAGGGTGATGCTCACCAGGTCCTCGGGTTCGCCCCCCACCGCGCGGAGCGTGGTCAGCACGTTGCCGAACGCCTGGCGGAACTGCTCGACGATGCCGCCGGGAACGATCTTCATGTCGGCGTCCAGGGCGGTCTGTCCGCCCAGGTAGAGCGTGTTTCCGGTGAGGGTTCCATGC
This sequence comes from Actinoallomurus sp. NPDC052274, assembly GCF_040679475.1. Lineage (NCBI taxonomy): Bacteria > Bacillati > Actinomycetota > Actinomycetes > Streptosporangiales > Thermomonosporaceae > Actinoallomurus > Actinoallomurus sp. NPDC052274. The sequence goes on along the minus strand of NZ_JBFAUT010000059.1, from coordinate 45,737 downwards.
GAGTACCCGCTTGGCGCCGGAAGGGCGCTCGGGTTCACGGCGGCGGGCGTCATACGGCCTCCCGTTGGGATGGGTCGGGCTCCGGTTCGTCCGCGGAGCAGTATTGACAATAAATGACGGTCGTGAAAAATACGACATGTCGAACGTTCACAAGCACGCTCCGACACAGCGATCCGCCGACAGCCGTCCCTGGCACCGGTCTCGCACCTCGACCGGCCGGCGCCTCCCCCCACGCGATTGAAACGGAGCCCTTCCGATGGAGCCCGACTTCAGCAAGTACCGCCTCGAGGGTGACAACTCGATGTATCGGCTGCCGAGCGGCCTCGTCCAACCCGTGGTGACGCGCGGCGGACTGGAGGACACCGGTACGGCCGACTCCGGTGGAGCGGTGCGGATCTCGGGGGTCAGCATCCAGCACACCCCGGCCACGAAGCTGTGGTTCGGCAAGGTCAGCAACGAGCCGGGCTACCGGTCGGTCTCGCACCACCACGGCGAGGCCGAGACCGGCGGCTACGTCCTGTCGGGGCGGGCGCGCATCTACTTCGGCGACGAGTTCGAGGACTACGTCGACATGGAGGAGGGCGACTGGGTCTTCGTGCCGCCGTTCATGCCGCACGTCGAGTGCAATCTCTCGCGCACCAGGCCTCTGGTGTGGATGACCACCCGTACGCCGGAGAACATCGTCGTCAACCTGCCCGACGTCGCCGACACCGACCTGCGGGACTGGCTGAACCGATGACGACTCAGGCCCTGGAGACCTCGGCGGTCTTCACCGCCGCCGTCACGCTGACGCCCGCGGAGACCGAGCACTTCGACGTCGCCTTCACCGCCACCACCCAGCCCTGCCCCTGGCCGAAGGCCTATGGCGGTGATCTGGTCGCCCAGGCCGCGGCCGCGGCCATGCGGTCGGTGACCGACGGCAAGACGCTGCACTCGATGCACGGCTATTTCCTGCGCCCGGCCGACATCGGGGCGCAGGTGCGCTACGAGGTGGAGCTGCTCCGCGACGGCCGTGGCTACAGCACCCGGCAGGTACGCGCTTATCAGCACGGCAAGCCGATCTACGTCTGCCTGGCCAACTTCGCCGCCGGTGAGCCCGGCGGGACGTTCCAGGCCGAGCCGCCCGAGGACGTCCCCGATCCGGAGGAGCTGCCCAGCTCCGCGACGTACCTCGCGCACCGGACCGGCGGCACGATGACCGATGAGTCCAAGGCATACTGGTCCGGCGGCCGCAGCTTCGACATGCGACATCTGCCCGGGCCGGTCTACCTGACCATCGAGGGGCGGCGGACGCCGCACCAGGCGGTGTGGATCAAGCCGTTCGACCCGCTCCGGCCGGTCGAGGGCCTGAGCGACCCGCAGCGGGACATGGCCGCGCTCGCCTATGTCTGCGACTACACCATCCTCGAGCCCGTGCTGCGTGTGCTCGACCTGCCCTGGGCCCGGCCCGGCCTGATCACCGCCAGTCTCGACCACGCCATGTGGTTCCACCGGCCCGGACCGGTCGACGACTGGCTCCTCTACGTCCAGGAAGCGGTCGCCGCCGACACGGGCCGCGGTCTCGGCACCGGCCGCTTCTTCACCCGCGATCGCCGGCACCTCGCCACCGTTGCCCAGGAGGGCATGATCCGCGCCGTTTGACCCGTCGTCCCCTCGCCGGCGGCTCCCGGAAGGCATCCTCATTGTCTCTTTCGCCATCAGCCCACCTGGACACCTTCACCCGCGACCACCTGCCGCCGGCGCATCTGTGGCCGACGCTCGAGTTCACCTTGCCGGAGCTGCGGTATCCGGACCGGCTCAACGCCGCCACAGAGCTCATCGACAAGGCGGTCGCGACGTTCGGAGCCGACCGGCCGGCGCTTCGTACGCCGGACGGGGAGATCTGGTCCTACGGCCTGTTGCGGACACGGGCGAACCAGGTCGCCCAGGTGCTCACCGAGGACCTGGGCCTGGTCTCCGGACAGCGCGTGCTGCTGCGCTCCCCGAACAACCCGTGGACCGTCGCTGCCTGGCTCGGCGTGCTCAAGGCCGGAGGCGTCGTCGTGACCACCATGGCCGCGCTGCGCGCCCGCGAGGTGACGCCGATCGTCGAACGGACCCGGCCGTCCATCGCGCTGGTGGACCACCGGTTCGCCGAGGACGTCCACGTCGTCAAGGACACGACGCTGCCGTCCATGACGGTCGTGGAGTACGGAGGCGCCGGCGCGGACGACCTCGTCGAACGTGCCCTGGTCAAGTCCGGGCGATTCAGCGACGTGGCGACCGCCGCGGACGACGTCGCACTCCTGGGGCCGACGTCCGGCAGCACCGGCGTCCCGAAGATCACCATGCATTTCCACCGTGATCTGCTGTCCATCGACCGCACCTTCGGCCGCCCGGTGCTCGGGCTGACCCCGGACGACACGGTCGCCTGCTCCGCGCCCCTCGCGTTCACGTTCGGTCTCGGCATGCTCATGGTCTTCCCGCTGCTGGCCGGCGCCTGCGCGCTGCTGACCGAGTCCGCCACCCCGCCGCAGCTCGCCGACATCGTCCAGCGACACGGCGTCACGGTGCTCGCGACCGCTCCGACGGCCTTCAAGGCGATCCTGCGTGACGGCCAGGAGCAGAAGCTGGCCGGGCTGCGGACCGGTGTGTCGGCCGGCGAACACCTTCCACGGGCCACTTGGGAGGGGCTACGCGACAGGCTCGGGCTGCGGGTCATCGATGGCATCGGCGCCACCGAGATGCTGCACATCTTCATCGCGGCCGCCGGTGACGACATTCGGCCCGGCGCCACCGGGAGGCCGGTGCCCGGCTACCGCGCCACGATCCTCGGCCCGGACGGCGAAGAGCTCGGACCCGGTGAGTACGGACGGCTCGCCGTCATCGGCCCGGTCGGTTGTCGCTATCTGGACTCCGCCCGCCAGACGGACTACGTCGTCGACGGCTGGAACGTCACCGGCGACGTCTTCTACCGGGATGAGGACGGTTACTTCTTCTACCAGGCCCGCAGCGACAACATGATCGTCTCGTCCGGCTACAACATCGGCGGGCCCGAGGTCGAGGCCGCCATCGACACCCATCCCGACGTGCTGGAGTCCGGTGTCGTCGGCCGTCCCGACGCGCAGCGCGGCTCCGTCGTGTGCGCCTTCGTCGTGCTTCGGGACGGCGTGGTCGGCGACGCGGCCAAGGCGAAGGAGATCCAGGATCACGTCAAGCGGGTCCTGGCCCCCTACAAGTACCCGCGCGACGTGCGGTTCTGCGACTCGCTGCCGCGCAACAGCAGCGGCAAACTCCAGCGTTTCGCTCTGCGCGGGGTCATCGACGACGAGCAGGCCGCCATGCCTGTCGCCGAGCAGTGAGAGGAACTTCCGTGAAGATCGCGATTGTCGGCGGTGGCCCCGGCGGCCTGTACTTCGCCGCCTTGATGAAACAGCTCGACCCCGGCCATGACATCACCGTCTGGGAGCGGAACGCCCCGGACGACACGTTCGGCTTCGGCGTGGTGTTCTCGGATGAGACGCTCGGCGGCATCGAGAGCGCCGACACGGAGTTCGCCGACGCCATGGCGAGGCGGTTCGCCCGGTGGACCGACATCGACATCCACTTCCGGGGAGAAAGCCATACCGTCGGCGGGCAGGGCTTCGCCGCCATGAGCCGCAAGGAACTGTTGCGCCTGCTGCAGGAGCGCTGCCGCGGTCTCGGCGTCGTCACGCACTTCTCCACGCTCGCCCCCGCCGTCGGCGACCTCATCGCGTCCTACGATCTGGTGGTCGGCGCCGACGGGCTCAATTCGCAGGTCAGGCAGGCTTACGCGGACGTGTTCCGCCCCACGCTGGACCGGCGGCCCAACAAGTACATGTGGCTCGGCACGGATCGGGTCTTCGAAGCCTTCCAGTTCTTCATCAAGCAGACCGAGTGGGGGACCATGCAGGTCCACGGCTACCCCTACTCCGACGGCGGCTCCACCTTCATCGTCGAGATGCGCGAGGACGTCTGGCGTCGTGCCGGTTTCGACGTCACCGAGGGAGTCGAGTTCCCGCCGGGCGTCTCCGACGAGCAGGCCATCGAGCGGCTCCGGGAGCTGTTCGCCGATGAGCTCGGCGGTCACCAGGTCTTCGCCAACAACTCCAAGTGGCTGAACTTCACCACCGTGCGCAACGAACGGTGGCATCACGGCAACCTCGTTCTCATCGGCGACGCGGCGCACACCGCGCACTTCTCGATCGGGTCGGGCACCAAGCTCGCCATGGAGGACGCGCTCGCCCTCGCGGCCTGCCTGCACGAGAACCGGGATGCCGAGGCCGCGCTGACGGCCTACGAGAGTGAGCGACGACCCGTCGTCGAATCCACCCAGCGGGCGGCCCAGGCATCCCTGGAGTGGTTCGAGAACATCGGCATGTACGTTCACCAGGAGCCGACCCAGTTCTGCTTCAACCTGCTGACCCGGTCGCGCCGCATCACCTACGACAATCTGCGCACCCGCGACCGGGATTTCGCCGACCGCGTCGACGCCGCCTTCGCCGCCTCGCAGGGCCTGGACGGCGTCGCGCCGGCGATGTTCCAGCCCTTCCGGCTGGGGCGGCTGGAGCTGAAGAACCGGGTCGTCGTCTCCCCGATGGACATGTACTCCGCCGTCGACGGCATGCCCGGCGACTTCCATCTCGTCCACCTCGGTTCCAAGGCCATGGGCGGGGCGGGACTGGTGATGACCGAGATGGTCTGCGTCTCGCCGGACGGCCGGATCACCCCCGGCTGCACGGGTCTGTGGACCGACGAGCAGCGTGACTCCTGGGCCCGGATCGTGTCCTTCGTGCACGACCGGACCACCGCCCGCATGGGTCTTCAGCTCGGCCATTCCGGCAGGAAGGGGTCGACCAGGCTGATGTGGGAGGGTGTGGACGACCCGCTGGAGCGGGGAAACTGGGAGGTCGTCGGCCCGTCACCGCTGCCGTACGGTCCGGGCTCGCCCGTTCCGCGCGAGGTCACCCGCGCCGACATGGACGAGATCGTCGCGGACTTCGTCGCGGCCGGCCGTCGCGGTGCCGAAGCCGGATTCGACCTGCTCGAGCTGCACTGCGCGCACGGCTACCTGCTGTCCTCCTTCCTGTCGCCCCTCTCCAACCACCGCGCCGATGAGTACGGCGGCTCCCTCGAGAACCGCCTCCGCTTTCCCTTGGAGGTGTTCGACGCGGTACGTGCCGCCTGGCCCGCCGAGCGGCCGATGAGCGTGCGGATATCCGCGACGGACTGGGCTCCGGACGGCAACACCGAGAAGGACGCCGTCGAGATCGCCCGGGCCTTCATCGCCCACGGGGCCGACGCCATCGACGTCTCGTCGGGCCAGGTCACCAAGGACGAGCGTCCCGCGTTCGGCCGTTCGTACCAGACCCCGTTCGCCGACCGTGTCCGGCAGGAGGTCGCGGCCGCCACCGGCACGGCCGTCATCGCCGTCGGCGCCATCGCCTCCTACGACGACGTGAACTCGATCCTGCTGGCCGGGCGCGCCGACCTGTGCGCCGTCGGTCGTACGCATCTCTATGACCCGCACTGGACGCTGCACGCGGCGGCCGAGCAGGAGTACCGAGGCGCGGCCGCGGAATGGCCCGTGCAGTTCGCGGCAGGTCGCCGCAAGCCGCCGACCGCGCGCACCGACGCGGTACGCCCCCGTCTGTCTCTCCTGCGTACCGACACCACCGACCAGAACGTCCACCTGCGCTGGACCCCGCACCGGGACCCGGCACCCGTCTCCTGATCCGTGGGCGGCCCGGACCTCGTCCGGGCCGCCCACGGCCGCCTGACCCCGGCCCTAGGACATCCCGGCCTTCGCGCGGAGCATGAACTCCTCACTGGTGACGACGTCGGCGGTCGACTGGGCGAGCACGACCAGCGAGGCGCGGTGGACCTCCTCGGCGGTCATGGCCCCCCACCCGAGGTCCGGGTGGTCGTAGGTGGCACAGGAGTCGGCGAGGACCAGCGTCCAGAAGTCCCGGAACATCGCGTCGCGTGCGGTGGCGTGCACGCAGTCCTCCGTGGTCACTCCGGTGACGGCCACGGTGGTGATGCCCCTGCCGCGCAGGACGATCTCCAGGTCGGTGCCGTGGAATCCGCTGTAGCGATGTTTCTTGATAACCGGTTCGCCCGGTAGGGGAGCGACGGCCGGATGGACCTCCGTCCCCGGAGTGCCGTCGATCAGCGCGCCGCGCTGGGCGATCGGCGGGTAGAGGTCGGCGTAGCGTCCCATGTCGGTCCCGTCCGCCCGGTGAACGTGGGTCGTGTAGACCACGAAGATTCCGGTGTCGCGGCAGAAATCGAGGGTGCTCTTCAGCGTCGGCAGCATCGCCCTGCCGGCGGGTGACTCGAGCGGTGCCCCGGGAGCGACGAAGTCGTTCTGGACGTCCACGACGATGAGCGCGGTTCGTGCCGGATCGATCCGGCTGACGTGATAGCCCACGGCGGCTGTCCTCCTTGGTTCCAGCCTTAATGTCGTAAATATGACGATCGTCACGGAGACGTTAGCGCCTGGCGTTGATCGGGGGCAATGCCCGAATGCTCGCCGCCTGCCGGGAGACGCTGAGAGTCCATCGCGGACGTACGGCCGGGGCGCGCAGGTGTGTCCGGTGCCGCGTGTGATCGTTGGTATCGTGGCCGGGTGACGGCCGCGTCAGACACGAGTGAGACCGGCGCCGACGCGCCGACGCGCAGTGCGCAGCCGAGGCACCTGATCGTCACCGTCTACGGCCTGTACTCCCGGTCGGACGGCGGCTGGCTGTCGGTCGCCTCGCTGATCGCGCTGCTCGCCGATCTCGGAGTCGACGAGCCCGCCGTCCGCTCGTCGATCTCACGGCTCAAGCGGCGCGGGATCCTGCGCGCGCGCCGGCACGACGGCGCGGCCGGCTACGAACTGTCCGACGAGGCGCTGGCCATCCTGCGCGAAGGGGACGACCGTATCTTCCGGCGACGGCGTGCGACGCTCACCGACGGGTGGATGCTCGCCGTCTTCTCGGTGCCCGAGTCCGAACGCCACAAGCGCCATGTCCTGCGTTCCCAGTTGACCAGGCTCGGCTTCGGCACCGCCGCGCCGGGCGTGTGGATCGCACCGGCGCACCTGCACGACGCGACGGCCGAGATGCTGCGGCGACTCGACCTGGACGCATACGCGGACCTGTTCCGCGGCGAGCATCTGGCGTTCGGAGATCTGGCCGCGAAGGTCCGCCGATGGTGGGATCTCGACGAGCTCGAGCGGCTCTATGGAGCGTTCCTCCAGGCGCACGCGCCGGTGCTGCGACGGCGCCGCACCCCCCAGGCGGGGGAGGCGTTCGCCGACTATGTTCGAGTGCTCACCGATTGGCGGCGACTGCCGTACCTCGACCCGGGCCTGCCCGAGGAACTGCTGCCCAGCGGCTGGATCGGGATCCGGGCCGCCGACCTCTTCTTCGCGCTGAAGGCGCGGCTGGAGGAGCCCGCCCGCGCCCACGTCATGGCCACCATCACCGGGTGACCAGCAGCGGCCTCCCGCGCCGAGACCGGCGGAGGTCGCCCTCAGGGAGCCGCCTTCGGCCGGTCGGGCGGCTCGGTCCCGAGACGTGCCCGTCAGCCGCAGCCTGGCCGGTGTCATGCTGTCGGATCGCTGACGACCGGCGTCCCGGAAGTTCTTCAAAAGAATCCGGGAGGTGGTGTCGGATCGGGGCGTGGTGTTCGTAGCAGGGATGGGGCCGCCCACACGGGGCGGCGCCAAGGCAGAGGACCGCGATCATGAAGCTGACTCCTCGCCCTCTACGACCAACCCGTCCGCCTCGAGCCCTCGCCGATCATCGCCCTGAGCCGGGCCATCGCGGTCGCCGAGCTTGACGGGCCGGAGGTGGCACTGGCGGCCGTCGACCGTCTTGAGGACAAGCTGGCCGGCTATCCGGCGGCCGGTTCCTGAACCGGTCCGCTGCAGGGCCTACGTGGCTTCTTACAGGATGTGACCGATTGTGGACATAATGCATTGGTGGCTGTGTGAGATGCCCGGACTACAGGCAGTATGTGGGTGGTCGCTGGAAGGACCGGCGTTGCCGGGATCGGTGTGGCTGGGGTGACTGTGTGGTAGACGATCTGCTCGGTACGGCAGGAAGTTCGATGGACGATGCGGCGCTGGCCGCTCTGCGGGAGTTGGCGGCCGCACCCGATGATCGGTATCGGCAGCGTCCGGCGGCGGGGCCGGCCGGGGAGCCGTGCACGCTCACGGTCGGTATGGCGACCTATGACGACTACGACGGGGTGTACTTCTCGGTGATGAGCCTGTTGCTCTATCACGCCGAGGTGATGGACAGGGTCAGCATCGTGGTGGTCGACAACCACCCCTCCGGGCCGCACGCGTGGGCGTTGAAGCGGCTGGAGCAGGCGATCCCGCAACTGCGGTACGTCCCCTACGACCGGCGTGTCGGCACCGCGGCCCGTGACCGGGTGTTCCGCGAAGCCGCCTCGGACTGGGTGTTGTGCATGGACTCCCACGTACAGCTCCATCCCGGAGCGCTGGCAGCGCTACTGGACTACATCGCCGACCACCCCGACGGCGGCGATCTGATCCAAGGGCCGCTCGTGTCGGAGGATCGGCGCACGGTATCGACCCATTGGGAACCGGAATGGCGGCAGGGGATGTACGGCGTATGGGGCACCGACCCGCGCGGCATCGACGCTTCCGCGCCGGCGTTCGAGATCGGCATGCAGGGGCTGGGTGTCTTCGCCTGCCGTACCAAGGCGTGGCCCGGTCTGAACCCTGCCTTCGCCGGTCACGGGGGCGAGGAAGGCTACCTGCAGGAGAAGTTCCGCCGCGCCGGCCATGGCGTGGTGTGCCTGCCCGCGCTGCGGTGGACTCACCGTTTCGACGCTCCCCGGCCGGTCCCCGCCACCCAGACCTGGTATCGGCGGCTGCGTAACTACCTGATCGGCTTCGACGAACTCGGCCTGCCCGCCGACGAGGCCATCGATCATTTCACCGGCATCCTGGGGGAGGCGACGGTCGAGGAGGGTCTGGCCGCCTACCAGGCCGAGGTGCGGAACCCGTTCACCGCCTTCGACGCCATCACCTGCGTCAACCTCGACGATCGCCCGGATCGCTGGGAACGTATGCAAATACGGCTGGCCGCCTTGGGCATCCCCCCAGAACGGGTCCATCGCCAACCGGCCACCCTCACGCCGGGCAACCACCACATCGGCTGCGCGCTGTCGCACCGGCAGGCGATCCAGCAGGCCCATACCGATGGCCTGGAATCGGTTCTGGTGCTGGAAGACGACGCGGTCTTCCTCAACGGCGCGACCTGGGTGCTGCGCCGTGCCCTGGCCGAAATCCAGTCGCGGCCGTGGTCACTGTTCTACCTCGGCGGTGCCGACTGGGGCCGGACCTTCCCGCGCGTCGACGGATGCGACCACTTGGAGGCGATCACCGGCGTCACCACCACCCACGCCATCGCCTACCACCGCAGCGTCTTCACCCGCCTCCTCGGCGAGCTCCCCGACACCGTCGAGGGCATGTCCGCCTGGATCGGCCGCAACATCGCCCTGGACCAGTATCTGGCCCGGTGGGATGAGCCTGGCTGTTACCGCATCGTCCCGGTCATCGCCGCCCAGGAAGGCCAACTCGATCTGGTTGCCGAAGACCTCCGCGACCAGTTCGCCGTGTGACCACACCCGATCACGACCCCCGGCAACAATGAAAGGAATTCTCACCCGTGGTGAACGCCCCTCTGGCCCGCTATGACGGGCTGCGCGTCAAGGAGACCGGTGACGGCCGTCTGGCCGTCTACGACGAGGCCACCGACCAGGGACATGTCCTGAGCCCGGTGTGCGCCGCGGTGTTCCGCCTGGCCGACGGCACCCGTGGTCTCACCGACCTCACCGCGGCCGTCGCCCAGACCCACCCGACGGCCGATTCCGACCTCATCCGGCTCGCCCTGGCCGAACTGCACACCAGCGGCCTGCTCGACGTCCCGCTGAGCGAACCGGATAACACTCTGTCCCGCCGGCACGCTCTGCGCCGCTTCGCGGCGGTCGGGGCCGCCGCCGCTGCCGTGCCTTTGATCAGTTCGCTCGGCGGCATCGCCCGCCGCGACTCCGCGCAGGCCGACACCCGCGCGGAGGCAGCCGGACGATCCAAGGGCCTGCACGCCAACGTCAACGCCACGGTCCCCAATCCCGGGCTTCCCGTCGAGGTCGACGCCGGTGCCAGCGCCAACGTCGCCGGATCATCCACGGGAATCCACCTCATGTGCGTGACCACTTCGGCACCAAGCGACCGTCGCATCAAGGCCGACATCACTCCGGTGCGCTGGGACCGATGAGGCCACCTCGCCTGAGGCGGGTCTGGTGGGGCGGCCCGGTGGTCCGGGTGGCCCCACCAGCGGTCACGCCGCCTCACCCACCGACGCCCGTCCTCGGCACCGCGAACCCGGAAACGGCCGTGGCCGGCGAGCCGGTGAACGGCTACGACATCCTCGATAAGGTCGCGAGCCTGCCCATCAGCACCTGGCGCTACAAGTGGGAACCCGGCCACGTCCGCCATCTGGGACCCATGGCCCAAGATTGGTACGCCACCTTCGGCCTCGCAGACACCGACACCGCCATCCCCTGCGTCGACGCCAACGGCGTCGCCATGGTCGCCATCCAGGCCCTGTACCGCCGCATCACCGACCTCGAAAACGAGCTCACCGAACTCACCGGCCGGTCCCAGGCACCCACTCAAGCCCAACCACTCCGGCGGGCCTCAGCATCGGTCGCCGCGCCCCAAGCACCTGGCCCGGACACGGTTCGCGATCCGGCCGCCGGGCACCCTCGCCCGCACCGTCACCGCGGCACAGGATCGGCGGGGAGCCGTGGTGTTGGGCACGCGCGGCGCGACCTTCTCTCGGAAGCCAGCACGACCACCCCCCGCCGCATCTTCCAGTTCGCCCACCGCCTCGACGCGATCCCCCCGCTCTGCCGCGACTGCATGGCCAGCGTCCAGGACTTCGCCGCCGCCCACGGCTACACCTACCGACTCCTCACCCTCGACGACCTGCCCGCCCTGATCCACGACGCCACCCGCCCACCTGCCCTCGCTGACGGCACCGACCAGTTCCTGCCGGACCTGTTGCGGCGCTGCCGCAACCTCGGCGACCTGTCCGACCTGGTCCGCAGCATTCTGCTGGACCAGCACGGAGGCTGGTGGTTCGACTGGGATCTGCGCGTCGTCCACCCCGACCGCCTGGCCGACCACCTCCAGGCCGCCGCCCGTTTTCACTGGAGCGGAATCGTCTCCGAAGACGACGACATCGTCTCCAGCGAATTCCAAGGCGCCGCCCCCGCCAACCCCATCCACCGCGGGTTCCTGGACTGGCTGGCCAGCACGACCCATCACCGGGACCCCGGCCAGTTCCTCGCCGGACCCCACGAATTCACCGCCTACCTGCGCACCATCGGCTTCATCGACCACAGGCTCCACCTCGACCCGCTCGGCCACACCTTCCAAGCCGGATACACCCAGGTCAAGCGCTTTGCCGCCTTCCCGGACCCCGCCGACCCCCGGCCCCTGTTCCACCACTGGGTACACGCCTGGGCCAAACCCTTCGACCTGTCCGCGTGGATCAACGACCACTTCCCACCCGCCGAACGCGAGGACCACCAGCCACGACCGTGAACCGGCCTCCCGGCGTACTGCGGCCAACGCCTACCGAACCACGGCAAGAAGCCAGAACACGATGGCGGGCACATTTGCACCGGCCAGTCGATCCATCAGCGGTGCGAGCACGGCCACCCGCGTATCGACGGGCTGTTCTCCCAGCGCGGTACACGTCGCCAGGGCGAGATAAGCGCATTTGTCATGTAGACCTGGAGGACGGCCAGGTGCTCACCGCCCTCCAGGCCCGGCCCGGCTCACCGGAGGAGCAGTCCCTGGCCCTGCTCACCACGATGACCGCGACCCGACGCCGCGGTCAACCGCGCTTCGCCATTGTCGTCCGCACGCTCGGTTCCCGAAATGAACCTTCACGGTGACGGCGTAGCCGAATACCTTGCCCGGCCGCACCTACGGTGAAGGAATGATCCGCTTTCGGCCGGCGAGGCCAGGCGCCGGCCCAAGGCACGACCGGTCTCAGCCCTCTTCGGAGTCGGGCGACGGGCCACCTTCACCTACCCGTCAGAAGATGGGAGCCCGCCGGCTGCCGGGACGGTCACGCCAAGCGCGGAATCGCGGCGCACCGGTACGGCGGAAACCGGGATGGGCGCTCTGGCTGCCTCTCGCCGGCTGGGCCGCGTTGATCGTCGGCACCTTCGGGACAGGCGCACTGCTGCGCCGGGCCGGGGCGATGCCGGTGGATGCGTTCCCACCACTGCATGCCCAGGCTCGGTTACTGCTCCGTCCCTTGCTGCCTGCGGTGGCCTTTGGACTGGTAGCGGTCGCGGTCCTGCCGGTGACGGCCCGGCGGCTGCCGTGGCGGCCGCTGCCGGCGGTCGCGTGGCTTGGTTCGGTGGGCTGGGCGGTGGTCCTCCAGCTTCCCGATGGCATCTCCCGGCCGCTGACAACCCCGACGGAGTACCTCGCCGGACTGCCGGCGATGGGTGATGATCCCCTGGGCTGGCTGCGCGGTTTCACGATGGAGATGCAGACCTTTCCCACGCACGTGAAGGGGCATCCGCCGCTGCCCATGCTGGTTCTGTGGACGATCCAGTGGGTGGGGCTGGCCGGCGCCGGGTGGGCGGCTGCCTTGGTGATCGCGGTTGGGGGTTCGGCGGCGGCTGCCATCGCGGTCACCGTGCGGGTGATCGCTGGTGAGGACGTCGCGCGCCGGGCGGTGCCGTTCCTTGTGCTCTCGCCGGTCGCGCTGTGGGTCGCCACCAGTATGGACGCCTTCTTTCTCGGAGTGGCGGCATGGGCGGTGGCGCTGGTCACCGTCGCGGCCGCCGGTTCCGGCTCGTCCCCGACCGGTGTGGTCGACCCGGGCGCGCGTGGCGGGTCATCCAAGCGGATGGCGGTCGCGTTCGCGGGCGGGCTGCTGCTGGGGTCGCTGCCGTACCTGAGTTATGGCCTGCTGCCGATCTTCACGCTGCCGCTTGCGGCGCTCGTCCTGACGCGGCCGGCCCGGCCGGTTCTCATTGCGCTCGCGGCCGGATCCGTGGTCGTACCGATCGCCTTCACCATCGCCGGGTTCTCCTGGTGGGACGGAGTGGTCGGGACACATGTCGCCTGGCACATCTCCCATGGATCCAGGCGACCCTACGCGTACTTTCTCGTCGGTGACCTGGCAGTCCTGGCCCTTCTCGTCGGTCCGGCGGCTGCTATGGCCCTGCCGACCGCGCTGCGGCGCGCCGCCGTTCTGGCATTCACCACATCACCCGGCGGACGGAGGCGCCCTGCGCCGGACAGACTCGGGTGGCTCGCCGCCGCCGCACTCGCCGGCGTGCTCGCGCTGGACCTGTCCGGTGTCACATCCGGTGAGGTCGAGCGCATCTGGATTCCCTACGCGGCGTGGGTCGTGACCGTGACCGCCGTCCACCGTCCACCGGGCCGGACGATGCTGCTCGCGCAGACGGCGACCGCCCTTGTGATCGAGGCCCTCGTACGGTCGCCATGGTGAAGCGCGCGCTGTGCGGCGGGGCTGCTCAGGCGCGGCCGGCGAACTCGGCGATGCCGTCTTCGAAGCGGACCGACGCGCGGAAGCCGAGTCCGGCGGCGGCCCGGTCGGGCGCGGCGACGATGTGCCGGACGTCGCCCAGCCGGTAGTCGCCGGTCACGACCGGGTCGGGGCCGCCGTACGCCTTGGCGAGGGCGGCGGCCATCTCCCCGACCGTGCGCGGCCTACCGCTGGCGATGTTGTAGGCGCGCAGTTCGCCCGGGCCGGGCCGGGACTCCAGCGCGAGGACGTTGGCGCGCGCGACGTCGCGGACGTGGACGAAGTCGCGCCGCTGGCCGCCGTCCTCGAAGACGAGCGGTGGCTCGCCGTGTTCGAGGCGGGAGCGGAAGACCGCGGCGACGCCCGCGTACGGGGTGTCGCGCGGCATCCGCGGCCCGTACACGTTGTGGTAGCGCAGCGCCACGACGGACCCGCCGGTCGCCCGCGCCCACGACGCCGCGAGATGTTCTTGGGCGAGCTTCGTGTCGGCGTAGGCGTTGCGGGGGTCCATCGGGGCGTCCTCGTCGACGGTGCCGGGGGTCAGCGGCGCCGCGCAGGCCGGGCAGCGCGGTTCGAAACGGCCGCCTGCGAGATCGGCGGCCGTCCGGGGGCCGGGCCGGACGCGGTCGTGGTCCGGGCAGTCGTAGGCGCCCTCGCCGTACACCACCATCGAGGAGGCCAGCACGAGGCGTTCCACACCCGCTTGTGCCATGCCGGCGAGCAGCACGGCGGTGCCCAGGACGTTCGTCGAGGCGTACGCCGGGAGGTCGGAGACGTCGACGCCGAGGCCGACCTTGGCCGCCTGATGGCAGACTGCCTCTACCCCTTCCAGGTGGCGTGCGACCGTCGACTCGTCACGTACGTCTTGATCGGACCGCAGGTCGAGCGGACGTGTGTCGTGGCCACGCTCGTGCAGTGCCTCGACGACATGAGAGCCGATGAACCCGGCCGAGCCGGTGACGAGTACGCGCATGCCCGCACGCTAACCGGAGAGGGCCTCGCGGAGTCCCGCGGCGCGACCGGCCGTACGCATCCGTTGCGAAGTCCAGCGCTCGAGTGCCGCCGACCGTCCATCGACATGGCGGGCACGGCAGGTGAGATACGGCGCGTGCCGTCCTCGCCGGCGGGGCGACCGCTGTGCGCACGATGGTTCCGAGGCCCCACGGCTTCAGCTCAGGATGGCGGCACGGTGTCAGAACGTGTGCCTTGGCGGTCGCGGATGGCGCACGCGGCGTTGATCAGGCCGATGTGGCTGAACGCCTGGGGGAAGTTGCCGATGGGCTCGCCGGTGACCGAATCGACCTCTTCGGCGAGCAGACCGACGTCGTTGGCATGGGAGACCGCGGCCCGGAACACCCGATCGGCGCGTGCCGTCTGGCCGGTCAGGGCGAGGGCATGGGCCAGCCAGAACGTGCAGAGCAGGAAGGTTCCTTCTCCGCCGGGTAGCCCGTCCGAGGTGGTGTACCGGCGAACGAGACCGCGGGCGTCGGTGAGGTGTGTCGCGATGGCGTTCACGGTGGCGCGGACACGGGGGTCATCGCCGGGCAGGAACCCGACCATGGGGATGGTCAGCGCGGATGCGTCCAGGCTCGGGTCGCCGAAGGCCTGGGTGAACGCGCCGACATCCGCGTTCCAGCCATCTGTGAGGATCGCCGTACGGATCTGGGAGCGGATCCGCTCCCAGCCGCTGACGCGGTCGGTCGCCCCGAGGGCGGGGGCCAGGGCGATGGCGCGGTCGAGGGCCACCCAGCACATGAGCTTGGAATGCAGGAAGTGCCGGCTCGGTCCGCGGATCTCCCAGATGCCTTGATCGGGTTCCTGCCAGCGGTGCGCGGCGGTCTCGGCGGCGCCGAGCAGGAACGTTCGCGTGATCGGGTCGTACTGGTGGTGCGTCGTGTTGGTACGGAGCTGGTGGGCGGCGTCGAGCAGTTCACCGTAGACGTCGAGCTGGCGCTGGCGCCATGCGTCGTTGCCGACGCGTACGGGGGCGCTGCCGCGCCAGCCGGTCAGATGAGGCAGCGGGCGTTCGCTGAGATCACGCTCTCCGCCGACGCCGTACATGATCTGCAGATCGGAGGCGTGGTCTAGCCGGGTGGCCGCCGCGCGGGCGAGGAAGCCGAAGAAGGCCGCCTCCTCCTTCTCGCATGCCGCACTGTCGAGGGCCTGCAGGGTGAGGCTGGCGTCGCGGACCCAGGTGTAGCGGTAGTCCCAGTTGCGTACTCCGCCGGTCTCCTCCGGCAGCGAGGTGGTGGCCGCGGCGACGATGGCTCCGGTGGGGGCGAATGTCAGCGCGCGAAGCACCCGTCCGCTGTGGGCCACCTGGTCCTGCCAGGGGCCCTGGTATCGGACGTGCTGCCGGGACCAGGACCGCCAGCCTTCGATGGTGTCCTTGATCCGGCGGTGGATGAGCCGCTGGTTCCAGCACTGCGGTTCGGTCTCCCAGGTGGCGCCGGTGTGGAGCGCGAGGCCGAGGCGTCGCCCGGCCGTGAGGGTGACCGTGGCGCGGGCGACGGCACCGTCGGTCCGCAGCTCGGCGGGGATCGACAGGGAGAGAACGTGGGCGCCGCCGCGGGCTATCAGCCCACCACGTACCGGCTCCATCAGGGGGCGTACGAGACCGAACTCCGGGCGTGGCGCGTACGTCACGGCGAGAGTGACGGTGCCTTCCACGCAGGTCGCCTCGCGGAGAAGGACACCCGGTGAGGACGCGCCGATGCCGTGCCCGCGCTCGCGTCTGCCCAGCGCGAGCGCGTCGACGAGCACGATCGTGCCGTCCGGCGTGCGGAAGGTGGTCTCCAGAACGAGCGTGCCCTCGACGTATCTTCGGGCGATCTCGGCGGGACCGGTCGGGCGGATCGACCAGTGTCCGGCGTCATCGTCGAGCAGGCGGGCGAAGATCGCCGGGCTGTCGAACCGGGGGAAGCACAGCCAGTCGACCGAGCCGTCCGAGGTGACCAGGGCGGCCGAACGGCAGTCCCCCAGCAACGCGTAATCGCTGATCGGCCGTGTGCTCACCAGGCGGCCCTCCTACTTCCGGCGGGGTCTTTCCGTCCGCTGTCTCGGGCGCTGTCGGCGCGCCGAGGACGCCGCGGACCGCAGACGCAGGGCGTAGATGACGGCGGATCCGGCGAACAACAGGCCCGTCACCAGGAGCCACCGTCCCAGATAGGGGCTGAGATCCAGCCCGACCGCCTTTCGGTAGGTCTCTCCGGACTGCCGGAGGATGAGCGGGAACCAGACGAGCAGCAGGAGTCCCGACAGCCCGGCCGGTACGCGAACGTAGTTGATCCATGGCCGCCACCGTACGCGCGGGCCCGGCCGGCGCCGTCCCCACCGGCGTCGCTGCACGGCGACGTCGGCGAGCGCGTACAGCGGGAACAGCACGAGGTCGTGCGCGATCGCCGCGCCGACGAACCAGATCAGAAAGCCGACCCAGATTCCCGCGGCGGCGACCCGGCTCGCGGCGTAGCCGGCCAGGGCGAAGCACGCGAGCAGAGCGAGCAGATGCAGGGGATCGGCGCCATAGCGCGCGGCGATCCGCCGGCGGACGGCGCCGAGCGGACGCCGAAGACCGCCCCGGTGATGTACGGCGATCCGCTGACGGGCGGCCGTGGCGATTCGCCGGCGGACGCTCTGGGACGGTGGCTTGGCACTCATGATGCGGGCCGGAAGGTGAGCCGGGTGACCCACTTGGTGTTGTGCACGCCCGGCGCGTTCGGAACGATGATCCGGGCGGGGAACCCATGGTCGAGGGACAGGTCGGCGCCGTTGACGCGAAGCGCGAGCAACGAGGCCGGGTCCGCGAGCTGGCGGACGCTGAGAGTCACCTGGCCGAAGACCCCTCCGCGTTCGAGGGACTCCACGAAGACCTCGTCTCTGCCGGGTACGGCTCCGGCCAGCCGGGCGAGGTCGGCCAGGCGCACACCGGTCCACCTTTGCCGGGTGGACCATCCCTCCACGCAGGCGATGGGCAGGTCGTAGGTGTGCAGGGGCATGGCCAGCAGATCCGGACGGGCGAGGCGCATCCGCTGCGGGCCGACCAGTTCCAGCCGCCAGCCCGGACCGGCATCGCGCGCCGTGATGCCTTTGGCGGCCGCCGTCTTGTTCACCTGGAAGTCGTTGGGCCCGGTGCCGTATTCGCGCCCATGCGGGGACAGCAACGCGGTACGCCGCAGCGGCCCGTCGATCGTCTGGCCGACGGACAGGCCGAACAGCGTCAGTGACGCACCGCCCACGAAGCCGAGCAGCCCGCGCCGCGAGACGGTCGGATCCGCCGGATGAACCGCGACCAGACCGTCGGGGTCGGGCGGTTCGGGACGGGTTTCCGCCAGCCCGGTGCGCAGTTCCCGGCGGAAGCTCCGCGAGCGCAGCGCGCTGATCATCCGTGGGAGCTTCAACGCGACATGGACCACGAACGCCGCCAGGAAGATCCACGCCCCGTACAGGTGCGCCGGATAGAAGAACGGAAACACATAGAACAGCTGGATGTTGAGGATGCCGGTGACGAACTCGAACACCGCGCCCCCGACCAGCAGCAGCAGGCTGATCCGTTCCAGGGCCTGAGCCGGAGAACGCGCCGGAGGCCAGTCGAACAGCTTCGGGATGACCGACCACAGCTTGGCCAGCAGGACCGGAACCAGCGTGATCCCGAGGATGACGTGGACCGCCTGGCTGAGCCGATACAGCCAGGCCGGACGGGTCGGCCAATCGAAGAGGTAGAAGCCCAGGACGCCCTTTTGCGGTGTCAGGTCGTTGCCCGCCAGTCGCGGGTCGTAGGCGGCATAAGACAGCAGCCCGGTGACCGCGATCAGGGTGATGCCGACCAGTAGGACGACGCCGAACACCGATGTCAGCCACGGCCCCCGCACCGGGCTCCGCCAGAACTCACGACGAAACGGCCCGGGCGGTGGGTGCGCGGTCAGCCAGGCGCTTCCCCCGTACCGGCGCCGGCCCGGACGTTCAGCAGAGCGGGCCTCGTTCCGTTCGTCTCGCGGCATTCGTTGATCTGCCATGGCTCCCCCCGAAAGCCACTGCTTCTCCCATTCCCCGCAACGTCCGGCCCGATTCCCGACAAGCGCACGGTCATGGGGCGAACCGCCACGGTGGCGAGGCGTCCGCAGGGACGAGATCGCGTACGCAGGCGGCGAAACGGGTCCGTGGGGCGAGACGAGCGACCGCGGCAGCGTCCACAGCGGTGTCGACGTCCCGCAGCACAGGAAGATCGGACACCCGCAGACCGGCAGCGCACAGCCGTGCCCGCTGTACGGCGCCGGTGGCGGGAGTGGACATGGGCACGCCTCGCAGCAGCCCGGGGTCGGGCTCTCGTAATCCCAAGGCCCAAAAGCCACCGTCGGCGGCCGGACCGAACCACGCGTCCACCCCCTCCCAGTCCACGGTGAGCAGATCGGGGGTGATCTGCGGCGTGTCCATACCGATCAGTAGCGCCGGCCCCGACACGGCCGCGAACGCTGCGGCCAGTCTCTCATCCAGCCCTCCCGTGACCTGGGGGACGATCTCAAATCCCGCTGGGACCCACGGCCCGGGCCGGCCGTCCAGGACCAGGACCCGGCGGCGGGCGGGCGCGGCGAGCGCTGCACGCAACGTGTCCGCCAAGGCGGCCTCGGCCAGCACGGCCGCCTGCTCGAAAGAGTACGGAGGTACCAGCCGTGTCTTGACCCGCCCCGGCACCGGTTGCTTCGCGATGACCAGCAGGGTCGTCACCGCGCCGTCAGGTGTGAACGCGCCACCGTCCTTCACCGGGTGAGCACCGCGCTCATGTCCTGGACGGCCTGCCGGAAGCCGCGAAGCGTCCCGGTGACCTTCGACCGGCCGATCCGCGGCAGGTAGTCCACCTCGACCTCCCGCACCCGCCAGCCGGCATCCGCCGCGCGTACCACCATCTCCAGTGCGTAACCGCACCGCCGATCGGCCAGCTCCAACGCGAGGAGGTCCGCACGCCGGGCCGCCCGCATCGGCCCGAGATCACGCACCCCTACGCCGGTACGGCGTCGGATACGCCGTGCCAGCTCTCGGTTGGCCAGCCGGCCCGGCAGCGGCCAGACCCGACGTGCAACAGGCCGCCGTCGCCCCAGCACCAGATCGGCCGAGCCGTCCAGGACCGGTCCGGCGACCCGCGGCAGCTGACGGGGATCCAGACTCGCATCGCAGTCACAGAAGCAGACCACCTCGGCGGCGGCCGCCGAAAGGCCCGCGTGACACGCCGCGCCGAACCCACGCCGCGGCTCCATGATGACCACCGCGCCGAGCGACCGGGCGACGCCCGGAGATCCGTCCCCGGAGCCGTTGTCGACCACGATCGGGCGAAAACCGTCGGGGAATCGCTCGAGCACCCATGGCAGCGCCTCGGCCTCATCCAGGCAGGGCAAAATCACGTCAACGACAGCATCAGTCACACTCGGTGATTTCCCCTGAGTGCCTCGGCTCCACACGACCGTGGAAGATTCGGTTCGCTCGCGGCCGGGTGGAGGGTCGACAGGACGGCGATGGTGTGCCGTGCGGCAGATTTGGCGGCGCCGGGCCGCCGACGGAGCCGCTCGGCGGCGGAGCGACCGCGACGGCGATGACCCTGGCGGGCTGGCCGCTCGAAGTTCAGCGGCTCTGGGTACGGGCTCACTGGGACGACGCGGGACGAAGAACGAGTTTGTCGTAGTGGTTCGCGAAGAACTGGACATAGGCGAGCGCTTCCGGGATGACGCCCATGCCGTCACTCTTCGCTGACAGCACCGCGGTTTCGGTCTTGTCACGGACGGCGTACACGGTGAACGCCCGGTGCGGGGGAAGCCCTCGCAGATCGACGACGATCTTCCGGGAAGGGACCGGATGTTCACCGTTCCGGACCCGGGAACCCCTCGTACGTCAATCGGAAGGTTGACGACGGGCATGTTCAGTCCCTGTCGGCTCAGGCCCGCACGGGAACCGGGAGTCGCGCGGGCCACATAGACCAACGCCATCGGGTACTGCCCGATGCGCAGAGTCTTGACCACCGACATGCTCTTGGTGTCGATGCGGGCCGCCGTTCGGCGAACGACGGTAGACCAGCGTCTGGTTCAGATCACCGACCGTGACATAGGCGTAGTCGACCCCGCCGACAGTGACGAAGTTCGGGTGGTTGGTTCGTGGTCCTGTGTCCAGGACGGCCTGGACCTTGTAGGTCTTCGCATTGAGCACGACGGTGGTCCGGCCGTTGGTGGGCATGCCGAGCCAGATCTCCTTGCCGTCCGGGGACACCGCCTCGTCGGACGAGCCGCCCGCGTTCGAGGGAAGGGCTGAACACCACCTTCGAGGGGCCGTCCTCGGAGACGATGCGATCGACGACCCGGTTGTTGCGCCAATCGATGATCGCGACGGTGCCCTGGCCACGCTCCGCCACCCAGAGATAGCGTCCGTCCGGGGAGAAGAAGCCCTCATGCGGGGCGCGGCCCACGTAGATCGTACGCACCACCTTGTTGGAGGCGGTGTCGATGACGTGTGCGGCGTTGGTGGTCACATCGACGACATCGAGGGCCGGCGCTCCGGTCAGATGCTCCGGGACGCCGCGAGCACCTGGTCGCGGTAGGAGACGCCGAGTTGGGCCACGTTGAGGAGCCGCGGGTGGAGCTGCTGCAGGGACATCCGGGCGCGCCAGCCCATACAGCCGAGGACCTAACACCTCGAACGCTGATGACCAGATCACGATGTCGACCTGGCGTACCAACCGCTCGTTTTCAGAGGGCTGTCAGGCGAAGTGTCGGATCGTCGCCGGATTGGCGGATTCGTACGGGTGCCACTGCGCGGCGGGCCGGCCGGTGGCAGCGAAGGCCGCTGCCGCGCGGGAGAAGGTATCGCCGAGAGAGCGGACGGCGGCGGTGGCCTCGCCGAGCATCGCGCTGTCGGGGTAGGCGTCGAAGGTGTTGAAGAAGAACGGGAGTTCGACGCAGTGCGCGGCGCCCAGGTGTGCGGGGTCGTTGGCCGGGGCGTAGTCGAACTGGTAGACGTAGGTGGTGTTGCCGGCGTCGGCGTGGTGGTCGGCGATGGCGAGGGTCCCGTCGCGGAAGACGACCTCGGTCTCGAGCTCGGTCAGGACGTCGCTCGGTGTCGCGTTCGAAAGCCGGGTGGCGGTGCGGTCGAACCGCTCGGCGCCGGCGTCGATCTGTCCGGCCACGGTCGAGCGTGCCTGGTCGGCGGTGACGGCTTGGATGCGCGGGTCGAACGCGAAGAACGAGGTCATCTCGTTCCTGGTGGTGCCGGTCAGCAGCTGCTTGCCGTCGAGGCGTCCGTCGGCCAGCGCCTGCTGCCAGGTCGCGGGAATCCCGGAGGCGCCGAGGACGGGGTACATCGGCGGGGCGACGTTGCCCGGGCGGGAGAGGTTCTGGGAAAGCTGCTGGTAGGCGACCAGGAGCCGGTCGGCGGGAACGGCGCGTAGCGCGGCGCGGGGGTCCTGGCCGCCGCCCAGGCCGAGGATGTCGAGGAAGCCTTGGGCATGGTCGGTCGCCTCCTCGGGGTTCTGCGGCGCCAGCCCGAAGGGGCCGCTCTGGGTGATGACCCGGTTGATGTACGGGCCGGTGACCGGGGAGACGGCGAGGTAGAGGGCGGAGAACGCTCCGGCGGACTGGCCGCCGACGGTGACGTTGCCGAGGTCTCCTCCGAAGACGGCGATGTTGCGTCGCACCCAGGCGAGGGCGGCGACCTGATCCTGCACGCCGAGGTTCTCGATGCCGAGTTCCGGCAGGTAGAGGTAGCCGAGCGGGCCGACGCGGTAGTTGGCGGTGACGACGATGATCTCGCCGGCGGCGGCCAGGTTGCGGCCGTCGTACCAGTCCCAGCCGCCGGATCCGCTGGTGAACCCGCCGCCGTGGAACCACACCAGGACCGGAAGGGCGTGCGAGGCGGATCCGTCGGCCGGCAGGCGAGGGGTCCACACGTTGAGGGTGAGAGAGCCGTCCTCGTTCCAGTCGGGCGTGCGGGATCCCATGACCGCTTCGAGACGGGAGGGGCTCTGCGGGACGGACGGGCCGGGGTGAGCGGCGTCGCGCAGGCCCGGCCATTTCGCGTGCCGCTCGGGAGCGGCGAAGCGCCGTTCTCCCACCGGCGAAGCCGCGTAGGGGATGCCGCGGAACGCCGCGACGCCGTCCTCGATGGTGCCTTGGACGCTGCCCGACTCGGTGTTCACGACAGGGTGCTCGATCACGTTCATCGGTGTCACCTTTCCTTTCGGAGGGGATGGCTCTGGTTTACCGGCGGACGACGGAAAGGCGCGAGAAATCGTCACCCGATGCGCGATGTGCGCCAGGAACCATGGGATTCTGCTGGATATGGGACACGCGAGGCAGGAACTGGATGAGACGGAGCGACGGATCGCCGCTGTGCTGATGGCGTCGCCGCGAGCGTCATGGCGAACGGTCGCCGGTGCCCTTGGCCTCTCCGAGCGCACGGTCGTGCGCCGTGCGACGCCGCTGTTGCACGATGGCACGCTGCAGCCCACAGCGGTCCGCAATCCCGATCGCTTTCCCCGGCTGATCCCGATGGCGTTGCGGATCCGGTGCCGGCCCAGCCGCATCAAGGCGATCGCCGCCGGACTCGCGCGACGAGCCGACACGGTGTGGGTCGACATCCTCGGCGGCGGTGACGAGATCAGCAGCGTGCTCTTTCTCGACGGCCCCCGGGCCCGGACCTCGCTGCTGCTGCGCGACCTGCCCGCCACGGCCGACGTCCAGTCCTGGGACGCCTACGACCTGATGAAGGTGTTTCCCGCGGGATTCGCTTGGAGCGCAGGACTACTGACGACCGATCAGTTCGACTCCCTCACCCCTATCTTGCGCGAGCCCCGTGACGCGCCGGAGATTCAACCGCTGGACGACGCACTCATCGACCAGCTGGCCGCGAACGCGCGCGCCGGCTACGGCGACCTGGCCACCCGACTGGGCGTCTCGGCCTCGACCGTGCGCCGTCGCCTGGACGTGCTCGTGTCCGGGCACATGGTGCGGCTGGCGTGCGAAGTGGACCTGAGGCTGCTGGGCGTCGACGCCGACGCGCTGCTGTGGATCGCCACCGGCCCAGGCAGCCTGGAGCCGATCGGGCACGAGCTCAGCCGGCATCCGCAGGTGCGGTTCGCCGCGGCGACGACCGGAGCGGCGAACCTGCTGGTGGCCGTCGCAGCCGAAGATCTCGGCGGGCTCTACACCTTCCTGACCGAGACCGTTGGATCGATCGACGACGTCCGCGGGCTGGAGGTGACCCGGATTCTCAGCTCGGTCAAACGCACCGGTCGAATTCGCCCATCCGCGATCTGACGCCGCCAAGCTCTCGATTCCAAGAGATCGTTAGCGCGAAACCGAAACGCAGGTCAGGCGCGTAGCCTGACCTGCATCGATGTGGTGGGCGAGCGTACGTGGATCTGATGCGGCCGCTGCACATCCTTCCGCTGCTCGGCCGCGGCACCGGCGCCTTCGGCAAGGTCCAGGGATCCGATGCGCAGGAGGTGTAGGCCCGCCGGCCGCGGGCCCCGATGGCGCTGCAGATCGAGACGGCCTCAGCCCCGCGTGGTCAGTCGGGTCCACCCTGTTCGCTTCGGTGATCTCGCGCTATCCGGGCAGGCCGTCCCGCGCGGTGAGTCGGTTGACGTTCGTCGAGCGGCGGCGTCGGCCAGTGAGCTTCTAGAGGACGGCGTCGGCGAGCCGCAGGATCTCCTCGGGGTTGTCGAGTGTCGGGTTGAATATCAGTTCGTCGGCGCCGATCGCGGCGAATTGCTGGACGGCGGACCGCACCGCATCGGGTCCGCCGTTGACACCGGACGCGGTGGCGTCGGCGAGCTCATCACCGTGCGCGCTGTAGTAATGGTGGACGTTGGCACGGCCGGCGTCGATGTCCCCGAACGCGTAATAGGCGATCGCGACCAGCCGAGGTGAACCCTCCCGTCCCGCGCCGGCCCACGCCGCCCGGGCCTTGGCGAACGCGTCGGCGACCGTCGCCGCCGGCATGGACGCGCCGATGTACCCCTGGCCCCAGCGGGCCATCCGCTCGAAAGCAGGGTTGGAGAAACCGCCGAAGAGAATCGGTACTTCCCGGGTGCCGGTGGGAACCGCGGGGTTGGTCCCGCCGATCGGCTCTCCCTTCCAGATGGCGCGGTAGATCGCCAGGCTGTGGTCGAGTCTCTTACCCCGTCCCTGCGGCCCGAGGCCTTCGGTCACGAAGTCGTCCCGGTGCCCGCCGGTGCCGATGCCCAGCGTGAGGCGCCCGCCCGAGATTCCGTCGATGCCGGCGATCTCTTTCGCGAGGAGTGCCGGTGGCCACACCGGCGCTATCAGGATGTTGGTGATCAGCTTGATCACGCTTGTGACGCCGGCCGCGGCGGCGAGCGCGACGGTGTCCATCACCCCCGGATAGGCGATGCGGCCGACCGTCCCCAGCGTGGAGAACCCGGCCCTCTCCGCCTGTGCGGCCCATTCGGGGATGACGGTGGGACGGACGTTCCGCACCTGATTCGGCAGGCCTATCCCGATCTTCATCGCCGACTCCTGAATCTCGGCCGTCCGGTCGCGTCGTCCGCAGACTTCGATGCCGTCCCCTCGGCGCTCGTCGTTGACCGGCGAAAGCGGGCAAGGTAGCGAGGCGGGAAAGATCGACAAGGTCCGGCTACCCGGCGGGGACGGCGTCGAACCGCACCTGACCAATAACTTTGTCGACGTCTGACCCGACCATCGTCGGCCTCTCGCACTGCATCACGTCGCCGCGTGACCACGGCACAGATTGTTTCATTCGTATGCCGATCGTCTCGTGGCTGCATCCGCCTTGTGCGGATCGATGAAGAAGATCTCCTATCGGGAGGTTGACGCGGAACAACGCCGGAGGAAGCATTCAATTACCGCTACCGCGGTTTCGGGGGAGTGTTTCGGGGATCAGGTATGGCGGGGGAGAGGTCACCGGCGCCGGAGGACGGCTGGAGTGGCGGAGGCTGCCCGGGGGGTTTCGGGCGGCGTTTCTTCCTGCAGGGGATGGCAGCCACGGGTATTGCTGCGACCGCGGCCGGGAGCGGTCCCTCGCCCCCCGGTGGGAAGCAGAAGAAGCGTACACCCGCGTATGCCGGAGAGCCGGGCAATGACGGCGCTGTCCCGTTCTACGGTGAGCATCAGGCGGGCATCATCGAACCGGCTCCTAACGCTCGGCAGGCGGCCGGGAACTTCGTCGCGTTCGACGTGACCGCTGCCGACCACAACGAACTCACCGACCTGTTCCGCACGCTGACCGCGCAGGCCGCCTTCCTCACCGCGGGCGGGAAGGCGCCGACCGCGCCGCCGGGTTCACCGCAGCCGGACGACGGCGTCATGGGCCCGCGGATTCCCGCCGACGCTCTCACTATCACCGTCGGTGTCGGCGCCAGTCTGTTCGACGGCCGCTACGGCCTGGCCGCGCGCAAGCCCGTCCAACTGGTCGCCATGACACCCTTCCGCCACGACGAGCTCAATTCCGCGCTGTCCAACGGCGACCTGCTGCTCCAGCTGTGCGCCGGGAGCCGCGACACAGCGATCCACGCGCTGCTGGAAATCATCTTCCACACCAAGGGCGCCATGCGGCCGCGCTGGAGCATCAACGGCATGCATAGCCCGCCGCGCCCGGTCGGCATCTCGCGGGACTTCTTCGGTTTCAAAGATGGCATTGCCAATCCCGACCCCAGGAGCCCCGATCAGATGAACCAGTGGGTGTGGGTGCAGCCGCACACGGAGGAACCCGCCTGGGCCGCGGGTGGCACCTACCAGGCCGTGCGCATCGTCCATTTCGATGTTGAGAAGTGGCGAGGGGTCCCGCTCGCCCAGCAGGAGCGGATCTTCGGCCGCCGCAAGGTCAGCGGAGCGCCGATGTACGCCTTGGACCCGAACGCCCCGGACACCCTGGACCCCGTCTATACCAACGACCCGGAAGGGCTGATCACCCCGCTGAACTCCCACATCCGGCTCGCCAACCCCCAGACTCCCCAGACCGCGTCCACCAGCACCATCCTGCGCCGCAGCTACGAATACCAGCACAGCCCCGATACCGGTGGGGCCCCTGACGTCGGACACGCGTTCTGCTGCTTCCAGCGCCATCTCGACACCTACATCGCCATGCAGGCCCGGCTGGAAGACGAACTGCTCGTGCCCTACATCACTCCGCGGGGCGGCGGCTACTTCTTCGTCCTGCCCGGCGTACGCGATCGCCAGGACTATTACGCCCGCGGGCTGTTGACCTGACCGTCACCGCGCACCGGAGCTACGATGCGTCAACATCACAGGAAAGCGTTCCGGCCGGTACTGGGCGCCGGTGCCGGAGTGCTCCTGGCGTCCGGCCTGCTCGCCGTGTGCGCAACGCACCAGTCCGTACGCCCCGTGTCCGACATCCGCGCGATAGCGGGCCCGGCGCCCGTCATGGCTGCCGCCCCGACGCCAGCCGACGGGCGCGTATACGTCACCAACCAACTCGACGACACGCTGTCGGTGATCGACGCCCGGACGAACAAGGTCACCGCCACCGTGCCGGCCGGCACCGCGCCCGAAGGCGTCGCGATCAGCGCAGACCACGGCCACCTCTACATCGCCGACAACGGATCAGCCCGGGTGTCGGTGCTCAGCACCGCGAACAACAAGATCACCGATACCGTTCCCGTCGGCAAGGACCCCACGGGCGTCGCGCTGAGCCCGGACGGCCGGCAGCTCTATGTGGCCGACGGCGGCTCGGACGACGTGTCGGTGATCGACACCCGGGCCGACCGGGTGACCGCGACCATCCCGGTCGGCGTCTCACCGGTGGACCTGGCCGTCAGCCGCGACGGCACCGCCGTTTACGTCGCCAACCAAGGATCGGCGAACCTGTCGGTCATCGATCCCCGCACCAACCGGGTCGTCCGCACCCTGCCCGCGGGTCGCTACCCGGTGGCCGTCGCAGTCGCTCCGGGCGGCGGTTCGGCCTATGTCGCCAACGAGGTGAACGCGAGTGTCTCGGTCATATCGCTCAGTACCGGCAAGATTGCGGCAATCGTGCCGACTGGACAGGGCCCGTTCGATGTGGCACTCGCATCGGACGGACGGGCGGTGTACGCCGCCGTCCTCGGCCCGGGCAACGTTTCCGAGATCAACACCCGCACCCACCACGTCTCACGCTCGGTCAGCGTGGGGCCCCCGGGAACCGACCCGTTCCGCATCGCGGTCACCCGGACCGGGATCTACGTCGCCGACCAGGGAGCGAGCACGATCACCGTTATCGACCCGGGCTCTCTGAAGGTCACCGCCACCGTCAACGTCGGCAACAGCCCGTATGGCATAGCGACGACCTGATGGCCGTTCGCGGCACCTCACCAGCACAGACGGCTCGCGGGGGAGCGGCTGGTGCGTCGACCGCCGTCCGCCCGGTCGCGCCGGCGACACATCTTCGGGCCAGGCCGGCCTTATTCCCTGGGCGACTCGACGGCCGAGGTCGGAGCCGATCCTGCTCCAGTAGTCGTGGACCGTGCGCCTCGGCTTTCGTTGCTCCCGTTGGGGCACCGCACAAGCAACGTCACCGCAGCAGCGGTAGCCTGGATTCAAGATCAGCTCCGCCCACACTTTCGGCGGCCATGAACGGATGCCGTTTGATCGGACCGGCGCCGGGATACGGACCGATTAGGGCCACAGACGGTCGGTGCGCTCTCGTGGGCCGCTGGCGGTTTCGACGAGCGCCCTGCGGTCAAACGCTCCCGGAGGACATGATGGTGAGAGTCGGTCGGCTGCTCGTGACCACCGCCGCCCTGGGCAGCGGGATCAGCCATACCTTGGCCGACCTCAACCGCACCCACGTCTTCAATCCCCGTTGGACGCCGCACGCCCGCTTCCACGCCGCGTCGGCGATCGCAACCGACGTCGGCTGGTCGATCGCCTCCCTGTGGCTGCTGTGGCGCCCGGGAACGCGTCACGAGCAGGAACTCGCGCTGAAGATCGCTGCGCTGCATCCGATCCTCAGCTATGCGCCCTTCTACATCGCGGTCGCGGTGCCGGGATCCAAGGCCGAGGACGAGCCCGGGCAGATACCGCGCGTCGCCGGCATACCGGTGAACCTGTTCGTGGCCGGCGTCCTGTCGGGCCTGTCGGTGCTTGGATATCTCCTGGCTCATGCCGACGATCGCCCATCGCGGTAAACCTCCGCTGAGCCGGACGTGGCGCTGTGCCGGACGTCGTGCGGCCGGTCTGTCTGGACCTCGGGTGGGGTGAGGGCGTCGCGGAGGGCGGCTCGGGAGGTGATGCCTAGTTTGGGGAAGGCCTGGTAGAGGTGGGTGGAGACGGTTCGGGGGGAGAGGTAAAGCCGGGCGGCGATCTCTTTGTTGGTGCGGCCTTCGGCGGCGAGGAGGGCGATCTGGCGTTGTTGGGGGGTGAGGGCGGCCAGGCCCGTGGCGGCGGGGGTGATGGTGACGCCGGTGGCGCGGAGTTCGAGGTCGGCGCGGGTGGCCCAGGGGCCTGCTCCCAGGCGGTGGAACGTGTCGGTGGCGGCGGTGAGGTGACGGCGGGCGTCGGTGGTGTGTTTGGCGCGCCGGAGGTGGGAGCCGTAGGTGAGTTGGATGCGGGCGAGGTCGAAGGGCCAGCGGTCGTTGCCGGGCTCCTTGATCGTGGCTTCCAGGGCGGTGCCGTCGGTTTCGAGCCCGGTGAGGGCGGCTCCGGCGAGGACGATCAGCCGCAGGCGCGGTGAGAGACGTTCCAGGTCGAGATCGCGAGCGGCGGCGACGTGGCGGGCGGCCTCGTCTCGGCGGCCGCTGGGCAGCGCCGCTTCGACGAGGTCGTGGAACACCCAGAGGGCGTGCGGCGTGTACGGGGCTAGGGTGCCGGGCGGGCTGATGGCGGCGGCGTGGTGGAAGGCGGTCTCGCAGTCGGCCAGGCCCAGGGCGGCGAGGCCGCGAATGTGGTGGGCGTAGGTGGTGATGATCCCGGTTCGGCGGGGTGCCGCCCAGCTCTCCATCGCCTGGGCGATGCCGATCGCCTTCGTGGTGTCGCCGCGCGCGGCGGCCAGCAGGCCGAGGGTGAGGCGGCCCGGCCAGGTGAGCAGGTCGTAGCCGTGGGTGTCGCAGAGGGCCAGGCCCTCGTCGGCCAGGTGCTGGGCTTCGTCCCAGCGCCCGGTGTGGAACGCGTCCTGGGCGAGGAGGAACAGCGCTTCGATGGCCGAGGTGATCGCGCCTCCTTCGCGGCCGTGCTGAACGGCGCGCTGGAGCGGTTCGCGGCAGGCCGACAGCCGGTCGAGGTAGGCGACGGCGATCCCGGTGCGGACGATCCGGGCGGGGCTGACCTGACGGGCGAGGTCGGCGACGGACGCGTCAACACGTTCCAGCATGGCGGGGGTGGCACGCGCGGGGTCGCCCAGGGTTCCGGCCAGAACGGCGAGGATCTCGGGAGGGTGCGGCTTGAGCTGGTCGACGAGCTGCTGAACGGGTGGCCACAGGTCGGGGCGGCCGCTGAAGAAACAGACCATGATCAGGATGTAGAGCACTTCCCATAGGGCCTTGTAGCGGCCGTCACGGGCGTCGTCGAGGTCGCGGACGGCGGTGATCAGGACGCGGTAGGCGGCGTCGATGTCGCCGTCGGCGTGGAGCAGGAGGTAGCTGCGGGCCATGGCCGCAGTGAACGGTTCGTCGGGTTCGGGATGGGCGAGGCGGGCCTGTTCCATCAGCTGTGGGGCCTCGCGCAGGTCGCCGGTGACGATGGCTCCGAGGTAGGCCGCCTCGGCCAGACGCCCCGAACGGGCCTTGCCGGTGGGGCTGAGGTCGGCGGCGCGCAGCAGGCGGGCGACGGCGCCGACGGAATCGCCGCGCAGCAGGGTGGTGTGGGCGGCCTGCTGGAGGAGGACGGCGACCTTCTCGTTGGGACCGTCGGTGGCGCCGGCCAGGTGCCAGGCGTACCGTTCGGGCCGGTCGGCGAGGTGGTGGGCGAGTCGGGCATGGGCGCGGCGGCGTTGCTCCCTGGTCGACAGGTCGACGATCGCCGAACGGATGAGGGGATGCCGGAACGCCAGCCGGCCGCGGATCTCGTCGGCCTGCACGAGCCCGGTGTGCTCGGCGGCGCTCAGATCGGCGTCGGCGTGCCCGGCGGCGATCACCCGGATGGTCCGCAGGTCGCCGGTTCCGTCCAGGACCGCCAGCAGCAGCAGCTCGAAGACCGGGGTGGGCAGTGCCCGGACCCGGGCGGCGAAGACGTTCTGGAGGCGGTGGCTGAGCGGCAGCGTCTCGGGAAGACCGCTGCGGGCCGGATCGCCGAGCGAGACGGGGAGTTCGAGGAGGGCGAGCGGGTTTCCCAGGGCGGCGTCCAGCAGCCGGCGCCGTACCCGCGGAGTCATCGCCGGATACCGGCTGGACAGCAGCGCCGCCGCGGCCTGCTCGGAGAGCGGCTCGATTCGCGTGGCGGGCAGGTCGGACTGGTCGAAATGGCTGGGTTCGCCGGTACGGCACGCGGTGAGGACGGCCACGGGGTGACCGGCGATGCGGCGGGCGGCCATGGCCAGGACGAGCGCACTCGTGCGGTCGAGCCAGGGCAGGTCGTCCACGATGAGCAGCACGGGCCGTTCCCCGGCCACCTCGCGCAGCAGCGCCAGGACGGCGTTGGCGACCAGGAGCTGCGGCGGTGGCGATCCTTCGCCGCCCAGGCCGAGAGCCACGGTCAGCGCGGCCGCCAGCGGCGGGTCGAGCCGCGGGATCTCCGTCATGCACGGGTGGAGGAGCTGGTGGAGCGCGGCGTAGGGGATGTCGGCTTCGAACTGGGAACCGGTCGCGCGCAGCGTCCTGATCTCGGCCTTCACCGCGAGTGAGGCCGCATGGTCCAGCAGGGAGGTCTTGCCGACACCCGGGTCACCGATGAGCCGGAGCGAGCCCGCCGTCCCCGCGGCGATCCGGGCGACGAAGCGGCGGAGCCCCTGGGTCTCGGGTTCACGGCCGACCAGGTCCGTCGACGCTTGATCTCGGCCTGTGCTGAAACCGTCCATCTCCCGGCGTTCTCTCCAGACTTCCACGGTCCGCCACCCGACGCGCCGACACCATCTCCCTTTCCGTGACGGGACGGCGCCTTCGCGGCCAAGGGTGAGATTTCGACAATGCCCGACCATCCCTGGACGACCCAAGGACGTGAGCGCACCCGAAGTAGGATCGGAGCGCACGAGCCTGCGCAGTGGGGTCCAGCGATGATCCTCAGTTTCGATGGCGTCGACGTCGGTGACCGGCGGGAGTTCTGGCGCGATGCCTGTTCCCGGACGTTCGTCGGCGTCGACGCGCGGGGACGGCCCGGCACAGCCGTCGGCGGTCGGGTCCGCGCCTACGATGCGGGTGGGCTCGCCGTCGGGGACATCGCCGCCACGGCGCAGTCGATGACCCGCACGCAGCGCCTCATCGGCCGCGCCGACGGCGAGTACGTCCTGCTGGCGATGCAGACCGGCGGCAGCGGCCGTGTCGCCCAGGGCGACCGCCGCAGCCTGCTCATCCCGGGCGATTGCACGATCCTGGACTCCCACCGCGGGTTCGAGCTGGACTTCCCCGTCTCGTTCAACCTTTGGGTCTTCGCGTTCCCCACGGAGCTGGTGCGGCTGAGCGAGCACGACCGGCGCCACCTCGCCGGCTGCCGGGTGACCGCGCTCACCGGACTCGCCGGCGTCGCCCGCCGGGCGCTGCTGGACCTGGCCGAGAACGGGGAGAACCTCCGCCGGGCATCCGCCGGCAGCGTGGTCACCCTGGCCAACGACTTGCTCGTCGCCCTCCTCAACGAGCCGCTGGCCGAGAGCCGGGAGCTGGCCGGAGCGCTGCGGCGGACCCTCCCACTGCGGATCAAGGACTACATCGATCAGCGCCTCACCGACGCGACGCTCGATCCCGCGCAGGTGGCGGCCGCCTTCGGAATCTCGGTCCGGTATCTCCACCGGCTGTTCGAGTCCGAACCCGAGACCGTGACGCGCTACATCCGCGACCGCCGCCTCGAACGGGTCCGGCAGCGGCTCACCGACCCGCGATGCGCCACCCGCCCGATCTCGGCGCTCGCGTTCGACGCGGGATTCGGCGACCTCAGCGGCTTCAACCGGGCGTTCAAAGCCAAGTACGGGATCAGCCCCCGCGAACTGCGGTGGGCGGACACACCGCCCACCCATCGCGCGCCCGAGTGATGACGGGCACGTCCGGTGTTCCGGTCCTGCGGAACGGGACGCCGACGGTCAGGACGTGGCCTTGGCCGCGGCCTCGATCTGCCTCGCCGTCACGTAGGGGTGGCTCATCATCGGAACGTGCGAGGCGCCCTTGACCTCGATCACGTGGGAGTGGGCGCGCTTGTAGAGCCAGCGCTCCAGCGCTGGCGGGATCGCCTTGTCCTCCGTGGCGACGACCGCCCAGGACGGGATGGTGTGCCAGGCCGCTGCGGTGGTGACGTCGGTGAGGGACGACTGCGCGAACGGCCGCTGGGTGATCTGCATCAGGTCGGTGGTGGACTTGGGAAGGTCGGCGGCGAACGCGGCGCGGAACTTGTCGGCCCGCAGGTACAGGTCGACGCCGGTCTTGCCGTCGGGCAGCGGGTAGGGCACGCCCTGGACGGAGTCGCCGATCAGGCTGCCGGGGAACTTGCCGAGCAGCGGGCCGAGCTGCTCGCCCTTGTCGGGGGCGAACGCCGCGACGTACACGAGTGCCTTGACGTTGGTGTTCCCGGCGGCGGCGTTGGTGATGACCGCGCCTCCGTAGGAGTGGCCGACCAGGACGATCGGGCCCTTGATCGACTTGAGGACGCTCGCGATGTAGGGCGCGTCGGCGGGCAGGCCGCGCAGCGGGTTCGCCGGGGCGATGATCTTCTTGTAGCCGTCCTTGCGGAGTTGCGTGATGACGCCGTTCCAGCCGGAGGCATCGGCGAACCCGCCGTGCACCAGCAGGAACGTCGGCTGGGCCTTGGGCTTGGATCCGGCGGACGCGGCCGAGCCGGCCGGAGCCAGCAGCGCGGCCGTCGCGGCGACGGCGACACCGCTCGCGAGAGCTCTGCGGCGGGTGATTATTCGGCGGACATGCATGAGGGACTCCTTGAGAGGGGGATGGA
Organism: Actinoallomurus sp. NPDC052274; assembly: GCF_040679475.1. Classification (NCBI taxonomy): domain Bacteria; kingdom Bacillati; phylum Actinomycetota; class Actinomycetes; order Streptosporangiales; family Thermomonosporaceae; genus Actinoallomurus; species Actinoallomurus sp. NPDC052274. The sequence continues at coordinate 12,094 of NZ_JBFAUT010000059.1, read as the reverse complement.
TCCCTCCCGGCGCCGGCTGCCGGGAGGGAAGGCGCGGCGTCCGAGCGCTAGCGGGCGGAGAGAGTCTCCGCCGCCTGTGAGATGACGCCCGCCACGGCCGCGGGGTTGGACACATAGATCGCGTGGCTGCCCGGCGTCTCGGTGACCGTCGACCCGGCCCGCTCGGACATGGCCCGCTGGGCGGGCGGCGGGATCATCCGGTCGTCGGTGGCCACCAGGTACCAGGACGGCTTGGTCCGCCAGGCAGGCTCGGACACCGCTCCGCCGAGCGCGTCGACGCCCCATGGCACCTGGGAGTCGGCCATGAACGCCGCGACGTTCTCGGGCACGTCGGCGGCGAACGACGCCGCGAACTTGTCCCGATCCAGGAACAGAAACCCGTCCACAGGCGGCAGGATCGGCGGCACCGGAGCACCGGGCGGCGGGTCGGCGATCAGGGTGTTGACCGACTCGCCCTTGTCCGGCGCGAACGCCGTGATGTAGACGAGCCCCGCGACGTTCGGGTGATTGCCGGCCTCGCTGATCACCACGCCGCCGTAGGAGTGGCCGACCAGCACCGCCGGGCCATCGACCCCGTCGAGGACCCGGCGGGTCACGGCCACGTCGTCGGCCAGCGAGATCGTCGGGTTCTGCACCACCGACACCCGGTAGCCGTCGGCCGTCAGGTGGTCGTACACACCCTGCCAGCCGGACCCGTCGACGAACCCGCCGTGGACCAGCACGATGTTCTGGACTTCGCTCACGTCACTGCCTCCTTCACCCGGATCAGAGCCGGGCTTCGTAGGGGAATGACGCGACGCTAGAACCCCGACGGTGATCGTCGATTGAGCCAAATGACGTAGTTCCGTGATCGGCCAGGAGGCTACGTCACATCAGTAGGCTCGGTGAGCGTGGGCCGACCATAGATCATCGCGGATCGACGCCCGCGTCGAGCAGTTCGTGGATCTGGCGCCGCCGCCGCAGAACCGCCGTAGCGGGAAGTCATCCACGCCCAGCACACGCGGCGTTCGCCACCACCGGCAGCGGGATCCGCAGTAGGGCCCGCAGTGCGGTGTGGCGAGAGATCGGCATTCCCAGTCTCAAGAGCACGCGGGCACTGGCCCGGCCCGCTAACTCCCGAACTACCCTCCGCTCACACCACGCATCGACATACGCGTCGACACCTTCCGCTACCCCCGAAAGTGTGACAGAGCCGAAAACCGTGCGGTCCCACCTTTAATAGAGGTTGACCGGACGTCGCCTAGCGTGGGAAAGGGCCTGGTGGGCCGCCCGGCACGGACTTTTCCGGAGGCGCGGCGATGTTGACCCGACGGGATTTCGTACGCCTGTCCGCGGTGGCGGCGGGCGCGGGGGCGTGGGCGTGGGGCGCGCGGATGCCGGCCCGGGGCCTCCGCAGGTACGTCGATCGGTTGCCTCGTCTGCCCGTCGCTGTTGCCGACACGTCGGTGTATCCGGACGCCGACTACTACGAGCTGACCATGCGTCAGCGGCCGTGGCGCTTCCACGCCGATCTCGGTGCCACCGTGGCCTGGGGGTACTGGGCGTCCGATCCCTCCGGCCGCAGTGGGCCCGCCGGGCTCGGTTGTCTGGGCCCGACCCTGGTGGCACGGCGCGACCGCCCGGCCGTCGTCCGGTACCGCAACCATCTGCCGGCCGTACACCTGCTGGCCGGCTCGATCGATCAGACCCTGTGGATGCAGATGCCCGGCGTGCCTGGCGATCCACCCGGCGGCCGTCACATGGACATGCCCAACGGTGCCATGGTGTGGAACGTCGTCCACCTTCACGGCGGATGGAACCCGCCGCAGTCGGACGGCAACCCGGCCGCCTGGTTCAGCCCCGACGGACATCACGGCTCCCTTTACGCCTCCCTGCCCGGAGCCGCACCCAACGAGGCGATCTACGCCTATGGCAACCGCCAGAACGCGACCATGCTCTGGTACCACGACCACGGGATGGAGATCACCCGGCTCAACAACTACGCGGGCCTGTCCGGGGTCTACATGATCCGGGACCGGGCCGAGGATGCCCTCGGTCTACCCTCAGGGCGCTTCGAGGTCCCGTTGATCGTGCAGGATCGCATGTTCACCCGAACCGGTTCGCTCTTCTACCCGACCAAGGGCGTGACCCCCTACCACCCCCTCTGGTCCCCGGAACTCTTCGGGGACACGCCCGTCGTCAACGGCAAGGCCTACCCGTACCTGGAAGTCCAGCCGCGGCGTTACCGGCTGCGCATCCTTAACGGGTCCAACTCCCGTTTCTACCACCTGTGGTTCGGCGAAGGCCGGACCCGGCTGCCGTTCTGGCTCATCGGGATCGGCGGCGGCTTGCGCGGTGAGGTCCTGCGCTGCACCGATCTGCTGATGGCCCCGGCGGACCGGGCCGACATCGTCATCGACTTCGCTCCGGTGCCCTTCGGCGGCGGCGTCACCCTCATGAACGACGCCCCCGCGCCGTACCCAGGCGGAGGCGGCGGTCCGGCCATCCCGGAGATCATGCGGTTCCAGGTGACCGAGCGCCTGGGGGCTCGCGATCTCACACCGCCACCCGAGGAACTGGCTCTTCCGCCGTTCGAGCCCATCGAGCCGGGCGCGGGAACGAGGCGCCGAGAACGCGTCCTGACCGAGTTGACCGACCGGCACGGCAACTCCGTCCACATGCAGATCAACGGACGCTACTTCTTCGAACCGGTCGACGATTTCGTTCCTGCCGGGGCGACCGAGGTGTGGGAGTACGTCAACACCACCGGGGACGCTCACCCGATGCATGTCCATCTCGTGCAGTTCCACCTGCTCGACCGGCAGAGGTTCCGGGCCGACGACTACAAAAGGGACTACGGCCGGTGGGTGACCGCGGGCCGCCCTCCCGGCAGAGGGCCCGAGCTGGGCAGGTATCTCGCCGGCCGGCCAGTGCCGCCGGCCCCGCAGGAGCAGGGCTGGCGGGACAGCTTCGTGGCCCTGCCGAAGATGGTCAACCGGATCGTCGCGACCTACACGCCGGCACCGCCCGTCTCGGGCATCGACGGCACCGGCACGAGTTTCCCGGCGGACTACATCCACCACTGCCACATTCTCGAGCACGAGGACAACGACATGATGCGCCCCTGGCAACTCGTCAGCTGACCGCCCGCCATCTCGCTTCCGTGGTCTTTCGCGCGGCTGCCCAGCGCGTCTCCCGGTGACCGGGCACCCGGCCAGAACTTCCAGCACAGCGGGATACCGCTGCTCCGCGACGCTCAACTCCACCAGCACTCGGCAGAATGTCACGAACCTCCTGAGCAGGATGTGTCACGCGGGTCCCCAGACCCGACTGATATGCCCCCCCGGCCTCGGTGGGGTCTGCTTGCTGGGATCCTCATGATGTTGATCACGAGGAGAGGACGGAGCTATCCCCCGGAGTTCCGCCGCAAAGTGCTGGACCTGATCAAGGCCGGCAGGTCGGTGAAGCAGGTCGCCGCTGACCTGCAGATCAGCGACCAGACGTTTTACTCCTGGCGCAAGCGGACCGGATCGATTCCGGCCTCGAACCCGACTTGAGCTCGGCCGACCACGCCGAGTTGGTCGCAGCCCGGCGCCGAATCGCGCAGTTGGCCTTCGAAGGTGATCTCGAAAAGGCGTTCAGGGCCGCTTGGGCCCCAGCCGCGTTGGCCGGCGGGGGGTCCTGATATCGGCGTGCTCGCCGTCGACGACCTGTTCGACGCCGGCTGATCGGGCAGGCGACGCATGCCGAGTCCGAGGGTGCCAAGGTCTCGCGGAGCACGTCGCCGCCTGGCGCGGTCTATTGACGACAGTTGACGATCTTGATAGAAGTCCGATTGATACCTGTTTGCCGTTAATCCATATTTCGGGCAGGGCGAAGATGACGGGATAGCGTCCCTCCTACTGGCCAGACCGGAGGTTGGTACCGGATCATGACCGAACTCGACCTCGTCATCACCGGTGGAAGCCTGCTCGATGGCACCGGCGCCGCGGCCGTGCCGGCCGACGTGGGCGTACGAGGTGATCGGATCGCCGCCATCGCGCCCCCCGGGGCGTTGTCCGGCGCTGAGACCCTCGACGCGACCGGCCACGTGGTGACGCCGGGCTTCATCGACCTCCACTCCCACGCCGACTTCTCCATCCAGGGGCACCCTGGCGCGGACACCTGCCTCTACCAGGGCGTTACGACACTCGTCGGCGGTAACTGCGGCTTCTCCCCGTTCCCGGCCAAGGACCCGGAGAGCCTGCGCAGGGCGGCCGGCTTCATGGGCCGGGACGAGCTGAGCTGGGACTGGACCGGCTTCCGCGACTACGCCGACTCCGTCGACCGCGCCCATCCGGCCGTCAACCTGGTGGCCCAGGTCGGGCTGAACGCGTTGCGCATCGCCGCCCTCGGCGACGACGAGCGGGCCGCCACGCCGGATGAGCTCGCCGCAATGCGCCACCTGCTCGAACGTGCCACCGAGGAGGGCGTGGCGGGCTTCTCCACCGGCCTCATCTACGCCCCCGGGTGCTACGCGTCGCCGCACGAGGTGACGGAACTGGCGCGCACCGCGGCACGGCTCGGCCTGCTGTACTCCACGCACATGCGCAACGAGGCCGACAGGCTGATCGACGCCGTCACCGAGGCACTGGCCACGGCGCGTGAATCCGGCGTACGCCTGGAGATCTCGCACCTCAAGGCGATGGGGCGGGCCAACCATGGAAAGGTGCATGAGGCACTGCGGCTGATCGACGAGGCCCGCGCGGAGGGCGTGGACGTCACCGCGGACGTCTACCCCTACACCGCCTCGTCCACGACGCTGACGTCTCGGCTCCCGGGCTGGGCGCTGGACGGCGGCGTCGACCGGTTGCTGGACCGGCTCGCGGACACGGAGGTCAGGCGCCGGATCGCCGCGGAAACGAGGATCGACCCCGACGCCACCGTCCTCGCGCAACTGCCACCGGGGCCGTACTCGACATGGATCGGCCGGAGTCTCGCCGAGCTCGGCGGCGAACTCGGCCTCGGCGGGGCGGAGACGGCCCTGGAGGTCCTCGCCGCGCACAACGGCTCGGCCGGTATCGTGAACCACGCGATGGCCGAGGACGACATGCGCGTGGTGCTGTCGCATCCGCAGGTCAGCGTCGCCAGCGACGGATGGACGCTCCGCCCTTCCGGTACGGGACGACCGCACCCGCGCAGCTTCGGTACGTTCGCGCGGGTGCTCGGGCGGTACGCGGGCGATGCGCGCCTGCTCACGCTCGCCGACGCGGTGCGGAAGATGACCTCGCTGCCCGCGTCGCGGGCGGGGCTGAGCGACCGCGGCCGGATCCGCGAGGGCCTGGCCGCCGACCTGGTCGTCCTGGATCCCGGCACCGTCCGGGACACCTCGACCTTCGACGACCCTTGGAACCTGGCGACGGGCATACGCCACGTCGTCGTGAACGGTACGGCGGCGCTGCGTGACACGGCCCTGACCGGCAACCGTCCCGGACGCGTGCTCCGGCGACCCAGGCCCTGAGGAGCCCCATGAGTACGACCACCCCCATCGAGAAGGTGCCCCCGGAGGAACGCTCCCGGCGGCTGCCGATGATCGCCACCGGAGCCTTCGCGGTCGCGCTGGTCATCGGCATCGTGATCGCCGTGGGCGGCGCCAAGGCGGGCCTGTGGGGGCTGATACCGATCTTCCTCTACGCGGTGCTCGCGCTCCTCGGCGTCGATGTGGTGTTGGCGACCGCCGGCGCGCTCATCGTCGCGGCGGTCATGACACGGACCGGCCCGATCCCCCTCGGGGCTCAGATGGCGACGTCGCTCGGGTCGCTGGTCGCGGTCATCGGCGTGATCATCCTGCTCGGATCGGCGCTCGGGCAGGTGACACAGGAGACCGGCGCCGCGCAGGCGCTCATCAGGTTCGTGATGGGCCGGATCGGGCTCAACACGCGCACCCGGGTGCAGCTCGGAATCATGGTCTCCTCCCTCATCATCGTGGGCGCACTGGGCACGCTGGCCGGCGGTAACGCGATCCTGGCGCCGATCATCATCCCGATCGCGGCGCGAACCGGCTGGCGTCCGCCCGCGGTGGCGGCGATGCTGCACGCGGCCGGGGCCGCGGGCCTGATGACCGGCCCGTTCACCCCGCCCGTGGTGACGATCACGGCTGCGACCCGGCTGAGCTACGGCGCGTACCTGCTGCACGCGGGCCTGCCGGTCGCGGCCATGACGATCGTGACGGGCTTCTTCATGGCGCGCTGGATCCAGCGCCACACCGACCAGGAGTACACCGCGGCGGACGCGGCCGACACCACCGCCGGGACCGACACCCGACAGGCCCGCCGGGCGGCGCTGGCCCTGGCGGTCGTGCTGCTGGCGCTGGCCGTCTACGGCATCGCGGAGAAGGCCACGTATTCGTACGCAGTCGTCGTCATGATCGTCACCGCCATCGCGACCGGCCTGGCCGGTGGGCTGGCGCCGAAGCGGATCCTGGACGCGATGTACGTCGGCGCGGCGCGGCTGATCTGGCTGTTCCTGCTGTTCTGGATGCTCGATCCGATGCTCACGCTGATCGGTGAGACCGGCGCCTTCAACGCGGTCTTCGCCGATCTCAAGCCGGTGCTGTCGCACGCCGGCCCGTGGGTGTTCCTGATGCTCATCGTCTTCCTCGGTTATCTCCACGCGGTACCGGGCGCGGCCGTCGCCCAGGTGGTGCTGGTCAACAAGCTGTTCGGTCCGGTCGCCGCCGCACTCGGCGTCGCCCCCGGCGTGTGGGCGGTGGCGCTGCTCGGCACCTCCCAGATCGACCAGCTCGGCCCGCTTCCGGGTGCCGACATGATCGGGCAGATGGGCTTGGCGCGCTCGTCCAGCCTTCGTCTGATGTTGTTCAACGGCTGGGCCATCATCATCACCAACACCGCGCTCTTCGCCGTGCTGTTCCTGGCCCTGACATGAGCCTGCGCGAGTCGCTGACCGAGCTGGCGGCCGGACGGGCGGCGGTCGTCGTCCGCCCGCTCGGCGCCGGCGAGGCCATCGAGATCGCGGCGGATCACCGTTTCACCGCCGCGTCTTTGATCAAGCTTCCGATCCTGGCAGCCGCCCTCGACTCGGGCCTGCCCTTCGACGAGCGGCTGCCGGTGCGGCCCGCGGTCCCCGGCTCCGGCGTGCTGGCTCATCTGGGCGATGTCGCGGACATGAGCGTCCGCGACCTGCTCACACTGATGATCATTGTCAGCGACAATACGGCGACGAACGTGCTCATCGACCGGATCGGCATGGGACGGGTCAACGCCTGGTGCGCGCGTCACGGCCTGACCGCCACCGTGCTGGCCCGGCGGATGATGGACACCGAGGCACGAAACCGTGGCGTGGAGAATCTCATCAGCGCCGCCGACGCGGCGTCGGTGCTGTGCCGGCTGGCGGATTCGCCGTTCGCGGTCCGGGCGCTGGAGGCGCAGCAGTTCAACGACCGGCTGCCGCGTCACCTGCCGCCCGGGTTCCGCCTGGCGCACAAGACCGGTGAGCTGCGCCACGTCTGCCACGACGCCGGGATCGTCTATCCGCCCGGCGGCCCGCCGGTGGTCCTCGCGGTGCTGACCGAAGGATCCACCGACGGCGCCGGCCTCATCGCCGAGTGCGGCCGCCTGGTCTTCTCCGCCCTGGGCCGCCCGTGACGCCGGTACCGCCCGGCGCCCCCATGAGACACGTGAAGTCGATGCCGATCGTCATCACGGCCGGTCCCTTCCCTGGGCCGGTCATATCAGGCGGCGGATGACGCGAGGCCGCTGGATCGCCGTACGGTGCGCGGCGGCACACGCCGTTCTGCGGATCTCGCTGCTCAGTAGGCGGTGAGCCCGCCGTCGACCACGAGTTCCGAGCCGGTGACGAAGGAGGAGTCATCGCAGGCGAGGAAGAGGAAGGCGGGTGCGACCTCGTCGGCGCGCCCGGCTCGGCGCATCGGGGTGCGTTGGATGTCCGGCTGCCGGTCGCCCTGCTCGTCCAGGATCTCCTGGATCATCGGCGTCGCGATGACCCCGGGATGCACGGAGTTCACCCGCACTCCCTGCCGCGCGTACTCGACGGCTGCGGTCTTGCTCAACAGTCGCACCGCGCCCTTGGACGCCTGATAGGCCGCGGCGGCGCCGCTTCCCACGAGCCCGAGCACCGAGGAGGTGTTGATCACCGACGCGTTGCCGCTCGCGCGCAGGAGCGGCAACGCCGCCCTCATGCCGAGCCAGGTGCCCTTCTGGTTCACGTCGATGACGCGATCCCACGCGTCCTCCCGCGTGTCCTCGATGCCCGGCCAGTCCACGATGCCGGCGAGGTTCACCAGCACGTCCAGCGCGCCGAAGCGGTCACGCACGACGCCGATCACCTTTTCCCACTCCCGCGCGGAGGAGACGTCGAGGCGGGCGGCGACGACCTCGGCGCCACGGGCCTCGATACCGCGGGCCAGATCCCGCAGGGGCCCTTCTGCGACATCGGTGATCACCAGCCGAGCGCCTTCGCGGGCGAACAGCTCGGCGGTCGCCGTGCCGATGCCGCCGGTCGCGCCGGTGATCAGCGCGACCTTGCCGGCGAGTCGTTGTCCTGCCATGGGAGATCCCCCGGATTCTCGTTGATGTCGTCTTGCTCGGTTCTGTCTGGTCGCGGCGCGGACGCCGGTCAGGCCGCCTGCCGCCGCGCGGCGGGCCGTCACCTCGCCGATCAGCGCGGCTACTCCTCGCGGTAGAGCACAAGGTGCTCGTGATAGAGGACGCCGTCCCGGATATCGCCCGTCGCGGTGAACCCGGTGTCGTCGATGTAGTCCAGGTGGCTGCCGGTCACCGTGTACCTGCCTGTGTAGGCGCTGCGCCGCTCGCCGCGGGCCTCGTCGTAGCGGCCGTCCGGCAACAGTTCCTGACGGATGTGACCGTCCGCCGTCACCCACATACCGACCACGTCGACGTTCTCGCCATCGGCTCTTTCCGGCATGGCAGGCTCCTCTCCTTCGCTCATCTCAAGCAGTCCGGCCTTGCTCTCCCGAGTCTGTGCAGGTCGGCCGACACTGACCAGGACGTGCGCTGCCTGGGTGCGGCGCACCCAGGCAGCACGCGCGGCCGCCCCTTAGCCTGGCCGCATGGACGACAACCACCTGGGAGGATTCCTGCGCGCACGCCGCGCCGGGCTGCGGCCGGGGGACGTCGGCATGGTGAGCTACGGAGCCCGCAGGGTCGCCGGGCTGCGCCGCGAGGAGGTCGCCGTCCTGGCCGGAGTGAACGCCGACTACTACACCCGCCTGGAACAAGGGCGCGAGCGCCACCCCTCACCGCAGGTGCTCGACGCCCTCAGCCGCGCGCTCCGCCTGGACGCGGACGCTCAAGCGCACCTGTACCGGCTGGCCGGGGCGGCGCAGGGCGACCGGCCCCGCACCCACGTCGCCGACCAGGTCAGCCCGGCGCTGCGCCAGCTGATGGACGGCTACCCCAACACTCCTGCGTACGTCATGAACCGGACCCTGGACATCCTCGCCACCAACGCTCTGGCCGACGCCCTCTACGCCCCGTTCGAGCGGGCGGACAATCTGGCCCGCATGACCTTCCTCGACCCCGCGGGCCGATCCTTCTACACGGACTGGGACCGGGCGGCCCAAGCCACCGTCGCCAACCTTCGCCAGGCGACCGGCTTCGACCCGAACGACCCGCGGCTGGCCGAACTCGTCCGCACCCTCACCGATCAGAGCGCGGACTTCGCCCGCCTCTGGAACGCCCACACCGTCCGAGGCAAGACCCGGGACGCCAAGCACTTCCTGCACCCCGACGTCGGCCCTCTCACGCTCACCTACCAGGCCTTCGACGTACGCGACGCCCCCGGCCAGCAGCTCGTCATCTACCATGCCGAACCGGGCGGCCCCGGCGCCCAGGCCCTCGATCTCCTCGGCTCCATTCACACCACCCGGCACCAGACCGAACCCAGCCCCCGCCGCTGATCGGCCGAGGCGGCGATGAACGCCACGGTCTCGGCCACGTCCGCCGGGCGCAACGGGTCGTTCTGGGTGAGCAGCCCCGTCGATCGCGGAGACTGGTTCGAGGCGCCGGTGACCACGGCGACGCGGCCGTCCAGCGGCCGACCCCGGCAGCCTGTCCTGCCGGGGCACCAACACCGCGTGTCAGGCCACTGCTTCATCGGACGTGCCGACTGCCGGCTCGTGTGCACGAGCCGGCAGTCACGGCAGCGGGCTGGTCGTGGGTGTCGTGCTCGACGATGTCGTTGTACGGGTTTCCCGGCGAGATGCGCAGGCCGGTGCGGTCGGCGCCGATCTCGTCGGCGACCGCCGACACGACCTCGGTCGCGAAGCGGATGCGGTTGTCGATCGAGCCGCCGTACCGGTCGGTGCGCTGGTTGGCGTTGCTGGAGAGGAACTGGTGGACGAGGTAGCCGTTGGCGCCGTGGATCTCGACGCCGTCGAAGCCTGCGGCGACGGCGGCGGACGCCGCGTGGCGGAACTCGTCGATCACGCCGGCGACCTCTTCGGTGGTCAGGGCCCGGGGGGTGGGCATGCCCTGCGGGCCCGAGGCCGTGAACATCGCGCCCTTGGGCTGGACGGCCGACGGGGCGACCGGCCGCCGGCCGTGTGGCGTGTTGTCGGGGTGGGCGATGCGGCCGGTGTGCATGAGCTGGACGACGATGCGCCCGCCGGCGGCGTGCACCGCGTTGGTGGCCTCCTGCCAGCCGGCGATGTGCGCCTCGGTGTGGATGCCGGGGGTCAGCAGGTAGCCCTGCCCGTCATCGGAGGGCTGGGTGCCTTCGGTGATGATGAGGACCATCGACGCGCGCTGCCGGTAGTACTCGCGCTTGAGGTCGGTCGGGACGCCGTCCGGTCTGGAGCGGTCGCGGGTCATCGGCGCCATGGCGAGGCGGTGCGGGAGCTCGATGGAACCGACGGTGGTGGGGGTCCAGAGGGTCACGTGATCTCTCGTTTCGTGATGAACCGCGGGCTCAGATCGACTAGAGCACGCGGATGCGGTCGGCGATGGCGCGCCGGGCGACGTCGGAGGTGAAGGCGATGGAGTCGAACTCGTGCGGCGCGCCGGGGTGCAGGTGGAACTCCACCGGTACGCCGGCGCGGCTGAGCTTCATCGCGTAGGCGAGGTCCTCGTCGCGGAAGACGTCGAGCTGACCGACCTCGATGTAGGCCGGGGGAAGGCCGGTGGCGTCCTCGAGCCGGGCCGGGGCCGCCGTGGCCGGGACGTCGGGGCCGCCGACGGCCGCGCCGAGTAGTGCCGGCCACGCGGTGCGGCTGTCGTCGTAGGACCACAGCACGTAGGGCGCGATGTGCGGGTCGGGGGTGGTGGTGCGGTCGTCGAGCATCGGCATGAGCAGGATCTGGTGGGCGATCTTCGGTCCGCCGCGCTCGCGGGCGAGGATCGACACGGCTGCGGCCATGCCGCCCCCGGCGCTGTCGCCCATTACGCCGATCCGGGCGGGGTCGACGCCCAGCTCGGAGGCGTGTTCGTGCAGCCAGCGCAGCGCGGCGTAGGCGTCCTCGAGCGGGGTCGGGAAGGGGTGCTCGGGCGCGCGGCGGTACTCGACCGACAGCATGGGCACGCCGCTGGCGGACACGTAGCGGGAGACCGGGCCGTCGAACAGGTCGATGTGGCCGAAGATGTACCCGCCGCCGTGGAAGAACAGGACGGCCGGGCCCGGCGTCGCACCGTCCTTGACGTACCAGCGCATCGTGATCTGCGCGCCGTCGTCCGCGGTCGCGTAGTGCTCGCTGGTGGTCACGTCGGCCGGAATCGGCTGGGCGGTGCCGGCCGCACCGATGATCGGCTCCCACATGGCGCGGCGGCCCGCGACATCACCCACCGCCGGAGGGGTGGCGTCCGCCATCGCGCCGGCCATCGGGGCCAGGGCCTCGGCGATCTCGGGATCCAGGTTCAACGACATGACTACCTTCTTTGAGGGGTCGTTGGGGTGTCGGTGGGCGATGACCTCAGGCGCCGGGAAGGACGATGACCTTGCCGGACAGCGTCGCGGCCCTGGCGTGGAGTGCCGGCAGTTCCGCCAGGGGCACGCGCTGGGCGACGTCGACGCACAGCTCGCCGGAGTCGATCAGTGCAACCAGCCGCGCCAACTGGTCGGCGTCGCTGCGGACGTACAAGTC
>NZ_JBFAUT010000058.1:0-58346 GCF_040679475.1 Actinoallomurus sp. NPDC052274 | reverse complement strand
CTGGCGCGGGTGCCCGCGGTACCGGGCGAGCGACACCCCGCTCGCCCGGCCCCCGATCCGCCGCACGGCCCTCAGCCGACCGGCCGCGCGGCCTCAAGGCGGGGTCAGCCGCACGGACCCTGGTCGGCCCACACGTCGGCCTTTCCGGGAGTCTCCCCCTGGGTCCACCACCGGGCCTGCCACGTGTGCGAGGCGTACGTGACCAGGTTCCCGCCCGTGTAGACCGCCGAGGCGCTCCAGGCCGGCGCCGAGCAGGAGCCGGGCGCGGGCGGAGTCGGCGTCGGGATGGGCACCGTCGGCGAGGCGCCGAACTTCGCCGTGTAGCGGGTGAAGTCCCAGGCCGACTGCGCCACGCTGGAGCAGGTTCCCGAGGTGCGCCCGTTGTTGTCCGGCGGGCTGCACTGCCGGTCCCTGTTGACCGACCAGAAGGTGTACCGCGACAGCTTGTGCGAGGTGACGTAGTCGAGCACGGCCTGGAAGTCGGACTGGGTGAAGATCTCGCCGCTGTCGGACCGGCCGTTCATCATCGACACGCCCTCGTGCGCGTACGCCGTCGTGGCGTCCCAGCCGAACGTGCTCATCAGCGTGGTGTGGAAGCCCTCCAGCGCGCTGATCTGCGCCGCGGACCCGCCGAAGCCTCCATCGAACGGCATGATCGCGTAATTGGCGGGAGTGAACCCCTGGCTCTTCGCCTCGGCCAGGAGCTGCTTGCCGAACCAGCCCGTGCCCTCGCCGCCGGTCGTGCCGGCCGTCGTGATCGAGACGTAGAGGCCAGGATTGTTCTGCTGCAGGATCTTCGCAGCGCCGATCTCGTTGTGGATCGCCGCCGAGTTCTCGTACTCCGGTTCTTCGAGGTCGAGGTCGATCGCCTTGAGCGCGTACTTGCTGATCACCTGCTGGTACGCGGCGGCGGTCGATGACGGATCGCCGCAGGCCTGGCCGAGCTTGGTGCCGTTGTAACCGCCGGCCGACACCGTAACGTCGCCGCCGGCCGCGCGGATACCGGCGATGACCGACGCGGCCTGCGTGTCGGAGGAGACGTCCTGGGTGCCGTCCCAGGTCGGCCGGCAGCCTCCGCCGCTCGGCGCGAGGATGAAGGCGAGCTGGAAGGTCTTCTGTCCTGTCGCACTCATCACCGGGCCCAGGTCCGGCGGGTCGTTGTCGAACGGCATCACGTACGGCGCGGCGCCGTACCAGTTGCCGCCGAGTGTCGCCGGGGTCGTGGCCGCAGTGCCGACTCCGGCGACGGCCGTGGCCGTCCCGAGCACCGCCGCCACCGCGGCGATCGCGGCGACGAGCCCGCGCCTGCGGCCGGGCATGGTCGTCTTCCATCGCATGTCGCTTCTCCTTCGGGGTTGACGTACGGGTCTGGGCCGTCGTCCTGGCGGGGACCGGCTGGGAAGCTCATCGATCTATTAGGAAAGTTTCTTTTATGTTGAATCGAAGAGTACTCGATATCCGCGCGTCTGTGGAGACCCCGGCCTGTGCGGATCGGCATGTTCTTCGCCACCGTCCGGTGGGGTGAGGTAAGGGCGGCACGGATCGTGCCGCCCTTACGACGCACGGCCTGGAGAAGAGACGTGATCCCTACCTGACCGCTCCGTTGGAGGGTGGGCCTTCGCCATGCCAGGTCACCGTCTCACCAACCTGCGCGATCTCTCAGGCACCTACAAAGCACTAGGTGCTGACGCTCTTTCTGATCGCTCCGACGGTCGTGGCGAGTCGCGCGCGTCGAGTCCCAGGCCCTGGATGCCGGCCGCGAGTGCCAGCGGAATCGCGGTCGTGAACGCCAGCGCCGGGATCGTCAGGCCGGAGTCGTTGACCAGCATTCCCACCCCCGCCGTCACTAGGACGGTGGTAAGCGTGGCTCGCAGGGCGGGGGCACGCTCACACGCCGTGTGCAGCGCGGCCGCACGCCATGCGAGCGGCCGCAGCAGCGCGAAGAAGAGAAAGCCGACGGACGCTACCGTGACGAAGGCGAGTCTCGGGTTGTCGAAGCTGGACTGCATCGCGTGGAACTTGCGAATGACGACGGTCCCGCTGCCCCCGCTCGTGAGGGTGTTCCAGAACTCGCCGATGTGAGTCGGCTCGGACCGAAGCGAATCCAAGAAGGCCACACCCAGCACGAACACCGCACCGATCATCGGCACGGCGAGTAGCCGCGAAAGTCGAATCCGCTGCCCGCTCACCATCAACACGTATATGACGAACCCTGGGCAGGTCGCGATGATGCCGCCGAAGTCGGCCCCCCACACAGGGGCGCCATCGATCACCAGTGCCACGAACCCGGCGGTGACGACCAGGGTGGTCGCCAGGAGGCGGCGGTTGCGAGAGGTGTGAAGCAGACGGTCTGCCACCGCGCCGGTCGCGACGATGACGCCGGTTATCCAAAGCGCCCACGCGATGTTGCCGAAGCCGTAGAAGCGGCCGCCGATGAGCGGCGTGTAACCGAGCATGCTGCAGGTCTGCAGATGATTGCCGGTCATCACGTCCAGGGTGAGGACCAGCGCAGTCACGCCGCCGACGATCGCGCCGGATCCGGTCACGGACCGGCGCCACGGACCGGCCGCCGCCATCGCCGTGATCACGGCGATGGCGGCGAGCATGGTGAGCGCCAACTCGGCGGCCGGGTGAGCACTCGACCACCACGGAACCAGGTTGGCCAGGTAGGTCGTCACCGGAAGGGACGCAGTGGCCAGTGCCAGGATCCTGGTCACGGCGAGCGCTCGCGACCGCTTGCGTCGGAGCGTCACGGTGGCGAAGGCGTACAACGCGATCTGCACGATGACGAACGTGAGATAGAAGGGGTGGGCCAGACGTCGGTATGCACGCGCGGCCACGTCCTTGTCGTTCAGCGTGTGCACGACACGGCGGGTGGAGGCCGCCCGGACTCCACCATCGGCGTACCAGGGCGAGCCCACCATGGCCGCTGGTTGTTTGATGTGCAGGATGTGCAGGATCGTCGAGGTGACATCGGTGAGCGTGACGAGCCCGCGGGCGTGCGTCGAGTTAGCGGTCAAGTAGCGGAAGTCATATCCGGGGCCGGCCGCGAGGGCGACGTGGAGGTGAGCGCCGCTCCTGTCGTCGGAGATCCCGGTCACCAACACGGTGGTGCCCGGCGGCACCGACTCGACGATCCGACCGACCTGCTCGTCGGCGCGTTCGACCGCCACCGTGCGTCGCTCAGCGGCGGCATGGGCCCGCCGGCGGTCCGTGGCGACGTCGGCGTTGATGCCGGCGCGGTATATGTCATCGACGTCGACCATCGTGAGCGCGCAGCGGAACCATCCGTCGGCGGGCATCTGAGCGACTGACGGGGCGTACGCGTCCACCCGCCCGGCGCGGTCGGCCGCGCCGAATACGGCGCCGGGCCCCACCGCCATCGTGCACGCCCCGGAGCGGTGCACCGCGTCGCCGAGAAGCCCGAGCTCGGAACCATATTTGTTGTGCGCGTTGTCGTCTCGCATCCGGCTGTAACCCGAGATCGCGTTGTCAACCGGCACCGGCGGCAGGCCGCAACTGCGAGGATGCGGCCAGGCTCGCTGACCCGCGGATACCGTCAGCCAGCCGCCGATCGGGCAGGTGCGCGAGCTGATCGTCTTGACCGACAGCGCGGCCGCCGATCCTCGGCCGGTCAGTTTCCACAGGTTGGGGGTGCCGCCTTCGCGGACGTCGCTCCATCGCAGACCCGGCACGCCGACCAGGACTACGCGCCCCTTCGGCATCGTTGCCCGCCCGGCGGCCGCCGTCGTGGGCAAGAAGCCCACCAGCGCGACCATGAACACCATCGAAGCGGCCACGACCGTGCTCACTTGGCGGTACGTCGCCGCCCGTGACTGTGCCACCATCACGTCCGCGTGAGGTCGTTGGGAGATCGCCGCACGGACGCTCCTTCTCGCAGATCCGGCCGTGCGAGTTCAGACCGGGGTGGTAGTCCTTGCCAGTCGCCGCGGCCGGCCACGAACGCCTTCAGGAAGGTCCGCGCCACCACGTCCTCGGCGGTCTCGCCTCCCGGCCCGCGGTGGGCATACCGCTCGATGTCCGGGGCGCACCGGCGGAAGAGCTCGGCGAACGCCTCGAGCTCTCGCCGGGACCGTCCGATGGCGGAAGCGTCATCGGCCTCCGCCCGATTCGTCTCACTCACTTCTTTGGCCTCTCGGCTTCGGGTCAGGACACCCGTTGTTGCCCAGCCGGCCGCGAGCGGTTCCCGCCTGATGCCATCACGTTCCGCCAGAGTCTCTCGGCCATGGGGGCAGAACAGCGCCTTGGTTGCGTCCGCAGCCGTAGCGCACGAGTTCCCGCTGATCAGAGGCGGGGCACGCGCCAAGCCGGATGCTCAAGAAGTTCACTACCTCGACCTGATCGGCGATCCCGACCGCCCAGAGACAAAGATCACAGCCCGGCTGCGGCGGGTCCGCGACGTACGCGCACGCCTATAGCGCCAGGTCGAGCAGACCGAACGCCGAGACCTCGGCCCGGACCGCCCTACATCCCGTCTTGAACCTGCTGAACGCGCCGCAGGGGGGTTACACGCTCGCCAGCGAGCGTGGTCAGGCAAGTCCTCGACCAACCCCGCACGGGGGTATAGGCGCGAAGCCCCCGAACGGGTGTGTAGGGGGCGAAGCCCCCGAACCGGGGATGTAGCGGGCGAAGCCCCCGAACCGGGGGGCTCGGGGGGTCGCCCCCCGAAAGAAATGACGAGGGCCGATGGGGAGGAAGCGTCAGCTTCCGACCACACCGGCCCTCGGCCCGAGTGGAGCTATGGGGATTCGAACCCCAGACCTCCTCCATGCCATGGAGGCGCGCTACCAACTGCGCCATAGCCCCGCGCTTTCCGATTGGGGTTTCCCCCTCTCGGTGCTGCGCCAGTCTATAGGAATCCGCGACCAGACCTGTAATCGAATGCCCGGCACGGCCCTGACCTGGTTTAACGCCTACTGCAACCTCAGGAATCGCCCTCGGCGGCACGGTCGTCACTGAGCACGGGTTCCGGCAGGGTGCCGGCGTTGTGCTCGGCGAGGCGCCAGCCGCTGCGGCCCTCTTCGAGGACGGACCAGCAGCAGTTGGACAGGCCCCCGAACCGGCCCCAGAGCTCCTCGGGGAAGCCGAGCCACCGGAGCATGCCGAGCCGCAGTGCGGCGCCGTGAGAGGCGACGACGAGCAGGCCGCCCGCCGGGACTCCGGACAGGCCCCGCTCGAAGGCCGCCGTGACCCGCTTGGACACCTGCTCGGTGGTCTCGCCGCCGGGCGGCTGCCAGAGAGCGTGCTCGGTGGGGTACTTCGCCCGGATCTCGGCGTTGGTCAGGCCCTCCCAGGCCCCTCCGCCGCGTTCGATGAGGTCGCGGTCGGAGGTGACGGGCAGGCCGGTGACCGCGCTGAGCGCCTGGGCCGTGTCGGCGGCGCGCTGCAGCGGGGAGGAGATGATGGCGGTCGGGCGGAGCGCGGCGAGGAGCCGTGCGGCCCGGTCGGCCTGCTCCCGTCCCGTGTCGTCGAGCGGGATGTCGGTGGATCCCTGGAAGCGGCGTTCGACGTTCCAGGTCGTTTGACCGTGCCGCCACAGCACGATCTTGCGCGCCTCGGTCACTTACCGTCACCGGCCCGTACGCGCTGCTCCGAATGGGCGTTGATGTCCTCGGGCAGCGGCACCGGGGGGCAGTCCTTCCACAGGCGCTCGAGCGCGTAATAGACGCGGTCCTCCTCGTGCTGGACGTGCACGATGATGTCGGAGTAGTCGAGGAGCACCCAGCGGCCTTCGCGCTCCCCCTCGCGGCGGATGGGCTTGGCGCCGGCGTCCTCGCGCAGCCTCTTCTCGATCTCGTCGACGATGGAGCGCACCTGGCGGTCGTTGGCCGCCGAGCACAGGACGAACGCGTCCGTGATGACGAGCTGGTCGCTCACGTCGTAGGCGATGATGTTGTCAGCCAGCTTCTCGGCCGCGGCCTCGGCGGCGATCTGGACCAGCTGGTTGGCCCTCTCGGATGCGGTCACGGTGTGGTCGTTTTCCTCCTCGTGGGGCGTTACCGTCAACCGTCACGATAAAGCCCCCGCTTGTTTATGTACTGCACGATTCCGTCTGGGACGAGGTACCAGACCGGCTCTCCGGCTCGTACCCGCTCACGGCACTCGGTCGAGGAGATCGCCAGTGCGGGCACCTCGACCAGGCTGACACCACCCCTCGGAAGGCCGGGATCGGCGAGGTGGTGGCCGGGACGGGTACACCCTATGAAATGCGCGAGCCTGAACAGCTCATCCGTGTCACGCCACGTCAACATCTGGGCCAGTGCGTCGGCGCCCGTGATGAAGTACAACTCAACGTCAGGCCCGTATATTTCGCGCATCTCGCGCAGCGTGTCGATGGTGTAGGTCAGCCCGGGTCGCTCGATGTCGACACGGCTGACCGAGAAGCGCGGGTTCGAGGCGGTCGCGATGACCGTCATCAGATAACGGTCCTCCGCGGCCGAGGTCTTGCGGCCCTCCTTCATCCACGGCTGGCCGGTCGGCACGAAGACGACCTCGTCCAGCCGGAACAGATGAGCGACCTCGCTCGCGGCCACCAGGTGGCCGTGGTGGATGGGGTCGAACGTGCCGCCCATGATCCCGACGCGGCGGCGCTCCGGCGCGGTGCTCGCACTGCGCTCGCTCATGCGTCCTCCTTCGTCGGAGGAGAGACCAGAGGCACTGCGCTTCCGATTCGCTCGCTACGCTCGCTCATGCGCCCTCCTCCGCCGGACGAGAGACCAGAAGCACTGCGCCCTCGATTCGCTCGCTACGCTCGCTCATGCGCCCTCCTCCGCCGGACGAGAGACCAGAAGCACTGCGCCCTCGATTCGCTCGCTGCGCTCGCTCATGCGCCGACCTTAGTGAGCACGGGTGTCGGGGGTTTCACCACGCCCCTCCTTCCCGGGCGGGGATCAGTGCTCCGCGACATTCCGCAGAGCGAGCGTCGTCGCCCCGAACGAAACAACATCCGAGCTCAGCGGCGTCAGCCCCATCCCGGGGACCGATCAGTCGGCCCACGCGCAGGCGGCGCCGCCTCCCGTCGGTGTCCTACCGCAGCGCGGGATGCCACCGAGGGACCCGACCGGAAAGTCGCTCGTTTCGCTGATTCCCATACCCGTGAACGTGGCGTCGACCTCTTCCGAGGGCGACCGGGAGCACAGGTCCGTCGCCGGCTCCGGGACGCCGTCCGCGGACATGCCGACGAAGACGAGCGACGTCCGGGAGTCGCCGTCCTCGGGCCCGCCGCCCTGCCCACAGGTCATGGTCTCGCCCTACTGATCGGCCGATTCGGGCCACTGTCATCGATCGTTTCCCCGGTTGATCTCCCGCCGCCTGACAGCGATTCGGTCACCGCCCGGAACCATTAGTCGAGGCCGGGAAGCGGTGGTTCTCCCGATTCCCAGGTCACCACCCGGATCGCCTTACCGGCCTCGACGCGCGGAATCGTGCCGGCCGGCAGGTCCCGTACGTCGCACGACAGGCCCAGCTCCGCCGAGAGCGCCGACGTCAGTCCCGGTCCGGCGCCCTCGCAGGCCACGACGAGCCGCGGCATCGCGGTGCGGCGGTCGACGACCACCTGGTAGTGCGGGGAGGCGTGCCGTACGACGACGGACTCGATCTGACGCGGGAAGACGTTCACGCCCCGGATCACGAGCATGTCGTCGCGGCGGCCCAGCACCTTGCTCATCCGGACCAGCGTGCGGCCGCACGGGCAGGGCTCGTGGGACAGCGACGCCACGTCGCCGGTGCGGTACCGCAGCAGCGGCATGGCCTCCTTCGGCGTGCTGAACACCAGCTCGCCCGGCGTGCCGTCCGGGACCGGCTCGCCGGAGGCGTCGACCGCCTCCACGAGGAAGTGGTCCTCGTTCACGTGCAGCCCGGAACGCTCGAGGCACTCGGTCGCCACGCCCGGCCCGATGATCTCCGAGAGGCCGTAGATGTCCAGGGCGGCGAGGCCGAGGAGCTCCTCGATCGTCGACCGCAGCCCCTCCGACCAGGGCTCGGCCCCGAACAGGCCCGCCTTCAGGCGCAGCTCGATCCCGGCCGCGCGCGCCGCCTCCCCCAGCCGCACCGCGTACGACGGCGTGCAGGTCAGGATGTCGGGACGCAGGTCGGCGAGCAGCCGGAGCTGGCGTTCGGTCATGCCGCCCGACATCGGCACGACGGTGACGCCGAGGGCGAGCGCGCCCTGATGGATGCCGAGGCCGCCGGTGAACAGCCCGTATCCGTACGCGTTGTGCACCACGCTGCCGGGCGCCGCGCCCGCGCAGGCCAGCGACCGCGCGCACATCTGCGACCAGAGCGCCAGGTCACGCCGGGTGTACGCGACGAGGGTGGGCCGTCCGCCGGTGCCGCTGGACCCGTGGACGGCGGCCACCTCCTCCATCGGCACGGCGAGCATGCCGTACGGATAGGCGTCCCACAGGTCCTGCTTGGTGGTGAAGGGCAGCCGGCGCAGATTTTCGAGCGTGACGTCGTGGCCGCCGGCGACCCCGGCGTCCCGCAGCCGCCGGCCCTGAAGGCCGTCCGCCGCGATCAGGCGGTCGACCAGGTCGCGCAACCGGCGTTGCCGGACCGCGGTCAGCTCGTCGCGCGACATCGTCTCCGCGGGCCCCGGCCCGTACGCCTCCGCCATGGAGGGAGTAGACCCCCGCCGCGCCCCACCGCGCAAGAGCCCGTCCGGCGGGAGGTTCTCCGGGGTCAACGGCACGGAGCTGGCCGGATCGCGCCGAGGGAACTCCGCGCTCTGACGGGCCGTCAGACATAACATGCCGAATATGACGAGCAATACTCCCGACCGTTCTCGCACCCGCTTTCCCGGGATCAGTTCCCGCGCCTATGAGCATCCCGCGGACCGGTCGGCGCTCGTCGCCCTCCGATCGCTCAGCGGCTTCGACACGGTGCTGCGGCGCCTCGCCGGACTGTTCAGCGAGCGCGCGATCCGTCTGATGTTCCTCGGTGGCACCGTACGCGCGGGCGAGAGCCAGTACCGCCACATCTACGACATCGTGCGGGACAACGCCTACATCCTCGACCTGCCGCAGGTCCCGGAGGTGTACGTCACGCAGGACCCGACGCCGAACGCCATGACGATCGGCGTCGACACCCCCTTCATCGTGCTCAACACCGGCCTGATCGACCTCCTCGACGACGAGGAGCTGCGATTCGTCATCGGCCACGAGGTCGGGCACGTCCTGTCCGGGCACGCGGTGTACCGGACGATGGCCATGATCCTGACGAACCTCGGCGCCCGGATCGCGTGGCTGCCGCTCGGCAACATCGCGATCGCGGCGATCCTGATGGGGCTCAACGAGTGGCAGCGCAAGTCGGAGCTGTCGGCGGACCGGGCCGGCCTGCTGGCGGGCCAGGACGCCGAGGCCGCCAAGCGGGCGCTGATGAAGCTGGCGGGCGGCGCGCGGCTGTCGGAGATGGACCACGAGGCGTTCCTGGAGCAGGCGCGGGAGTACGACGCGGCCGGTGACGTGCGCGACGGGCTGCTGAAGTTCCTCAACCTGCTGAACCGCTCGCACCCGTACGCCGTGATCCGGTTCGCCGAGCTGGACCGGTGGGCCCGCGACGGCGAGTACGCCCGGATCCTCGCCGGGGACTACGAGCGCCGCGCGGACGACGGCAGCGCCTCGATCTCCGAAGAGATCAAGAACGCGGCGAAGGCCTACCGGGAGTCCTGGAACCGCAGCGCGGACCCGTTCATCGGCACGGTCAAGGGAGTCGCCGAGGGCGCCGTCAACGCCGGGGAGCGGCTGTTCGGCCGGTTCGCCCGCGGCACCGACGACCGGGAGAACTGAGCCCCGGTCCGAACGGGGTCTTCGGACAGACCACACCCGGCCTTCGGCGCGAGCGGCGGAGGGTTTCCGCGTAATCTTGGGTTCACTTCTTGAACACGCGAGAGGACCCCATGCCGACGCCAGGCTCATCCGCGACGCCGGGATCGCAGTCGTCGCTCCGGGAGGCGAACCAGCGTCGGGTGATCCAGGCCGTGCGCGAGGCCGGAGCGCCGACCCAGGCCGAGATCGCCCGGAGCACGGGCCTGTCACGGGCGACCGTCTCCAACATCGTGCGCGAGCTGGCGGCGGGAGGCGTACTGACCACGACGCCCACGTCGGCGGGCGGCCGCCGGGCCCGCGCGGTGTCGCTGGCGCCCACCGCCGGGCTGGCCGTCGGCGTCGACTTCGGCCACTCGCACCTGCGCGTGGCGATCGGCAACCTGGCCCGTGAGGTCGTCGCCGAGCAGTCGATGCCCCTCGACGTCGGGGCCTCGGCCGCCGACGGGCTCGCGGCGGCCGAACGCCTGATGGACGGGCTGCTGGCCACCGTCGGCGCGACGAGGGCGGACGTCCTGGGCATCGGACTCGGCGTGCCCGGGCCGATCGCCGCGGCGAGCGCCACGCTCGGGTCGAGCACGATCCTGCCCGGCTGGGCGGGCATCGAGGCCGCCGCGGAGGCCCGTCGCCGTCTCGGCCGCCCGGTCCACGTGGACAACGACGCCAACCTCGGCGCATTGGCCGAGGTCACCTGGGGAGCGGCGCGCGGCCACGCCGACGCCGCCTACATCAAGATCGGCTCCGGAGTGGGGGCGGGCATCGTCATCGGCGGCCACGTCTACCACGGTCCGGGCGGCACCGCCGGCGAGATCGGCCACATCACGCTGAACGAGAACGGCCCGATGTGCCGGTGCGGCAACCGCGGCTGCCTGGAGACATACGCCGGCGGCCGCTACCTCGCCGATCTGCTGCGGCCGACTCACGGCGACGGCCTGACGACGGCACGGATCGTGGAGCTGGCACTGGCCGGGGACGCGCCGTGCCGGCGCGCGGTCGGCGACGCCGGGCGGTACGCCGGGGCGGGCGTGGCGAACCTGTGCAACCTGCTCAATCCCCGCCTGGTCGTGGTCGGCGGCGACCTGGCGCGGGCGGGCGACCTCCTGACCGAGCCGATGATGGAGGCCGTCCGGCGCTCGGCCGTCGCCAGCGCCGCGGCGCTCGTGTCGATCGTGCCCGGCGTGCTCGGCGACCGGTCGGAGGTCCTCGGCGCGTTGGCGCTGGTCATGAACGCCTGGGAGATCGTTTAAGTCCTGAACGCTGGTGGCAGACTCCGGCCAAATTTGCGTTTAGGTCTTGATTTAAGTCCTGGGTTCGGTCTTTGATCACAGGGCTTCGTCCCTCCTGACCTCCGCCTGGAGCACGCTTCATGAGACTCCGGATCAAGGCCGCCCGTATCGGGACGGCCGTAGCGATCACCGTGTCAGGGCTGGCCCTGACCGCGACGGGCGCCAGCGCCCAGGTCCGCTACCTCGACCCGCACGCCTCCACCTCCTCCCGCGTCGCCGACCTCCTCAAGCGCATGACCACCGAGGAGAAGGTCGGCCAGCTCGCCCAGCCCGCCGTCGTCAACATGCAGGGCGACTGCCAATGGTCCGGCGGCGCCCTCGTCGAGTCCTGCATGCAGCACGTCCTCGGCGACCTTAAGGTCGGCTCGGTGCTGTCCGGGGGTGGCGAGACCCCGGTCAACAACACCCCCAAGGACTGGGCCGACATGGTGAACGCGGTCCAGAAGTACGCGATCGACCACTCCCGGCTGCACATCCCGATCGTGTACGGCGTGGACGCCGTACACGGGCACAACAACGTCCTCGGCGCGACCAAGTTCCCGCAGCAGATCGGGGTCGGCGCGACCTGGGACCCGCAGCTCTCCGCGGCGATGGGCGAGTCCACGGCCCGCGCCGTGAAGGCGACCGGCCCGCAGTGGGACTTCGCGCCGGTCCAGGACATCTCGCGCGACACCCGCTGGGGCCGCTACTACGAGACCTACTCCGAGGACCCGTACCTCGCCGGTGAGCTCGGCGCCGCCAACGTCAAGGGTCTGCAGAGGACCGGGCAGGTCAGCGCGACGGTGAAGCACTTCGCCGGGTACTCCGCGCCGTTCAACGGCCACGACCGGACCGAGTCCCACATCGACCCGCGCTACCTCCAGGACACGTTCCTGCCGTCGTACAAGGCGGCCGTGGACGCGGGCGCGGACACCGTCATGGTGAACTCCGGGTCGATCAACGGCATCCCGGCGCATGCCTCGCACTACCTGCTCACCGACCTGCTGCGCCGCCAGTGGGGGTTCAAGGGCGTGGTGGTCAGCGACTGGAACGACGTCGACGCGCTGCGCACGTCGTACCACCTGACCGACACGTACGCGGGTGCCGTGGCCATCGCGGTCAACGCCGGCGTCGACATGGGCATGCTGCCGCCCGGTGAGGTCGACGGGTTCGTCCAGGGCCTGCTGGAGGACGTGAAGACCGGCAAGGTCAGCAAGCGCCGCCTCGACGAGGCGGTGTCCCGGATCCTGACGCTGAAGTTCAAGCTCGGCCTGTTCGAGCACCCGTACGTCGACGCGTCCAAGGCCAACGCGGCCGTGCTCGGCGCGGACAAGGACCTCGCCGTCAAGGCCGCGACCGAGTCGCAGACCCTGCTGAAGAACGACGGCAACGTGCTGCCGCTCTCCACGGGCATCGGCAAGGTCGTCGTCACCGGCCCGAGCGCCGACTCGATCCCGAACCAGAACGGCGGCTGGACGATCCAGTGGCAGGGCATCCCCGACGGCGTCAACGACCCGGGTGTCACGATCTACCAGGGCATCAAGAACGTCGTCGGTGACCACGCCAAGCTCGTGCCGAACGCCGACGACGCGGTCGACCAGACCAAGAGCGCCGACGCGGCCATCGTGGTGGTGGGCGACAAGCCCGGTGCCGAGGGCGTCAACGACCAGGAGCTGCCCGAGCTGTCCGCCGACCAGCAGAGTCTCGTCGACCGGCTGCAGGCCACCGGCAAGCCGGTGATCGTGGTGGTCGTCGCCGACCGGCCGCTGGTGCTCGGCAACGCGGCCGACGCGAAGCAGCTGCTCATGTCCTGGCTGCCCGGCAGCGAGGGCGGCACGGCCGTGGCGAACGTCCTGTTCGGCAAGGCCAACCCGAGCGGCCGGCTGCCGGTCTCCTGGCCGAAGACCACCGGCGACGAGCCGATGTTCTACCAGCAGCTCAATGGCACCAACAGCGGCACGAGCTCCGGCTACGACCCGCTGTTCGCCTTCGGCGCGGGCCTGTCGTACACGACGTACGCGGTGCAGGGCGTGTCGGTCTCCGGCGGCAGCACGGTGAAGGTGTCGGTGAAGGTCGCCAACACCGGGTCCCGTGACGGCGACTTCGTCGTGCCGGTCTTCGCCCAGCTGCCGGTCGGCCAGATCCTGACCCCGCCGAACCGCCTCGCCGCCTTCACCCGGGTGCCGCTCAAGGCGGGCCAGTCGACCACCGTGTCGCTGTCCTTCCCGCGCTCCCGGCTCGCGGTGACGCAGGGCGACATCAACGGCTCCAGCACCCGCGCGGTGCTCCCGGGCCAGTACAAGATCGTCGTCGGCGACAAGTCCGCCGGCCTGACCATCAACTGACCGGACCCGACCACGCGGCGGCCGCGGGGCGATCACCGATCCCCCGCGGCCTTCGCACGTGTCACGGCACGCCGCGACGATGGATTTCCTAGCGTGATCCCTGGTCGATGCTGCTGCTACGGCGCAGTGGATGCCAGGGATCAAGGACGGGCCCATTCACCTCAGGACGCCTAGGAGCAGGTGGCCTCAGCCGATGCCTCGGAGCTCACGCTTCTAATCGGCCTTGGTCAGCGCGTATTCGACCACGCCGTGCTCGAAGCCCTCGACGGCGTCCAGTCCGTCGCGGTGGAAGCTGCGCACGAGTGTCAGACCGGCCTTCTCCATCACGCGCCGGGAGCCGACATTGACCGTTGCCCGCCATTGAGGAAGCGCATGACCTCAGGATCACTGTCGAGCTCGACCAGGTCGTCCTCGTCGGCCTCGGTGAAACGGCGCAGCGTCAGGCGATCGGTCTTCAGGAAGATCGACATTTCTCAGTTACCGCCTCCCCCGGTCGGCGGTGACCAGACGTAGGGGGTCGTGGTGGTGACGGCGTTGAAGCCAAGGCGTTCCAAGATGGGGCGGCTGTCGTCAGAGGCGTCGACCTGCAGGTATCGGTAGCCGTGCTCGGCGGCCAGGCGCGCCCGGACGGCCACGAGCGCCCGATAGATACCGCGGCCTCGCCACGCCTTCAGGGTCGACCCGCCCCACAGGGACGCGAATACCCCGTCCTCGCGGAGTGCCACCCAGGCGGCCGCGACGACCTGGCCGGCGGCCTCCGCCGTGAAGATCGCCAGCCGGCCGGAATCGGCGGCCAGTCCCCCGGCCAGATGGTCGCCGATGAAGCCGCAGTCGCGCTCCCACACCTGTGACTCCATCGCCACGATGGCGGGGATCGCCTCGGCGCCGACCCGGCGGATCACCACGCCGTCGGAGGCGGGAGGTGCGGCCGGCATGTCGGTGATACGGCCGATCACGACCGTCTCGGTGGGCTCGGCGACGAATCCCGCCGCTCGCAGCCGGTCGGGCAGGTCACTGGGGAGGTCGTGGCCGCGCGTCTTCCACTCCACGGCCTCGCCGCGGGCGCTGAAGAAGGCGATCTGCGCGGCGATGAGAGCGTCGACGTCGTGGCCGGACAGGTCGCGCGGACCGGTGACGAATCCGCGGTGCTCTCCGACGACCCGCAGCAGCGGACCGTCCCGCTCGGTCCATGCGCCCAGCGCGGGAACGCCCGTCCCGCGCAGATGCTCGTCATAGGCGGTCAAAAGATCCTCACTCATCTGGCCGAGAGTAATGACCCACGCGTCCCAGCGGCGACCACTTCTCCGCACCTCGACCGATCCCCTCGGGTTCGCCCTCCGCGCCCTGCTCGCTGGTGATTGCCGCTGCTACGGCGCAGTGAATGCCAGGGATCAAGGGTGAGCCATTCGGATGGCCTCGAAGTTCGGATGGACCGAGTTCAAGACTCGGTGAAGGTCCGCGGTACCAGGTAATTCGTCCCGTTAAGGGAGCCGATCCTGGCCGCCTCACCGAGCATTACGCCCGAACCGCGCCCCAGGGCGGCACTTCACCATCTGAGGCACGGCCGTCGGCGGCCAGACACGCGACATAGGTGGCGCTTGCGTAGAAGTCAAAATGGTGGATTCCGAATCCGGCTGATCGTTGGGAATAAGGAACCCACGACCGCTGAGTCGTGGGTTCTCTCTGGCGTCAGGAACGGCGGCCGCCCAGGGCCAGGATCAGGCCTGCTGCCAGGCAGAGGGCCGCCGCTACGGTGAAGGCCGTGCCGGCCGCGAGGCCGCCCATCACGGCGACGCCCAGCGTGGCGCCGACCTGGCGGACCGCGTTCAGCAGGCCGCTCGCGACGCCGGCCGCGCCCTCCGGCGCCGCCTGCACGACGCCCGTGACCAGGGCGGGCAGGGAGAAGGACACACCGAAGCCGATCAGGAGCATGCCGAGCCACGGCACCGGGGTCGCGGCGAGGCAGCCGAGGGTGAGCAGGCTCAGTCCGGCCAGGACCGGCGGGCGCGGCCCGTACCGCGCGACCAGCCGGCCGGTGACGATCGGGTTGAACGCGGTCGGCAGCGTCAGCGGCAGGAACGCCAGGCCGGTGGCGACCGGTCCCAGGTGACGCTGGAGGGACAGGGTCAGCACGAACAGGCCGCCCGACAGCGCGAAGTTGACCGCCGCGCCCGCGATCAGGCCCCGGCGCACGCCCGGCTCGGCGACCACCGCGCCGGGGACGGCCGGGGACGCGCTGCGCCGCTCCACGACGACCATGACCACGGCGAGGACGGCCGCCGCGATCGCCGAGACGACGCGCCGGTCGACGATGGCGTCGGTGAGCACGGCCAGGAAGGCGCAGGCCACGAGCTGTGCCCGCCAGTCGATGTCGCGCCCGGTCGCGGGCACCCGGATGCCGCGGACGAGCGCGAGGCTCAGCAACGCGACCGGGACGTTCACGAGGAACACCGCCCGCCAGCCGCCGATCGACACCAGCAGGCCGCCCGCGACCGGACCGGCCGCCAGCGCGCATCCCGTGATCGCCGCCCAGGCGCCGAGGGCACGGCCGCGCTCGGCCGGAACGGGGTACAGGCGGGTGATGATCGCCAGCGAGCTCGGCAGGCACAGCGCGCCCGCAGCGCCGAGCACGGCGCGCAGCACGACGAGGACGGACAGGTTCGGCGCCGCCGCGCTGAGCAGGGACACCAGGCCGAACGCGGCGACGCCCGCGGCGAACACCCGGTGCGCGCCGAACCGGTCCGAAACCGCGCCGGCGGACGGCAGCAGCGCGGCGAACGTCACCGTGTAGCCGGTGACCGCCCACTGCAGCCCGGCGACCCCGCCGCCCAGCGAGGCGCGCAGATCGGGCAGGGCGACGGTCAGGACGGTGGTGTCCAGCAGCACCAGGAAGTAGCCGAGCGAGAGACCGAACAGCCGGCTCGCCCGGGAAGAGATCGGCAGGGTTTCGGTTGACACGTAAGACTCCAGGAGAATGGGATGACCCCACAGTCGCGGCACCCGCCCGCTCCCCTCCACCGGCGGCGGCGAACGCCCCGTTCGGTAGAACCGAAAGGCCAGGTCAGCGTGGAGTTTCGGCAGTTGCGCACGTTCCTCGCCGTCGTCGCCGAGGGCACGGTGACCGACGCGGCGATCGTCGTGGACCTCGCGCCGTCGTCCGTCTCGGAGCAGGTACGGGCGCTGGAGCGGTCGCTGGGTGTCGCCCTGTTCGACCGGACGCCGGACGGCATGCGTCTCACCGAGGCCGGGCGGCGGATGGCGACGTGGGCCCGGCGGCTGCTCGACCAGGCCGATCAAGCGCGCCGTGAGGTGACCGGCAGGCCGGCCGTCGTACGGCTCGGGGCCCTGGAGACGCTCGCCGCCACGCTGGTCCCCGACATCGTCGAACGACTCTCGGCGCGCCGCCCGGACCTCGGCATCGAGGTGGCGCCGCTCAACCGCAGGGACGTTCTCGCCGGCGTCGAGGCCGGCTCACTCGACGCCGGGCTGCTCCTGGACAGCGGTCCGGCAGTGGGCGACCTGGGGTTCGAGGCGCCGCCGCGGCTGGACTTCCTCGACGTGGAGGCCGTGCCGCTGGTGTTCGTCACCGCGCCCGGGGCCGCCCCGGACCGCCTCCTCGTCACGCCGCCGGGCTGCTCGTTCCGCATGATCGCCGACCGGGTGCTGGGCAGCGACGGCGAGCGAACGGAGCTGGGCTCGGTCACCGTCATCCACGGCTGGGTGCGCCGGGGCCTCGGCGCGGCCCTGCTGCCGGAGTTCGCCGTCGCCGAGGATCTGCGCTCGGGCGCCCTCGTCGATCATCCGGTCGTGACGCCCGACGTCGCGCTGCGCCTCGTCTGGCGGGCCGACCGCGAGGACGCCGTCCGAGAGCTGCTGTACGCGGTGGCCGACGGCGCCCGCGACGCGTCGGCCCCGGCAGGAGGCACGCGGGCGGCAGCGGCGGCGAACTGATCTCCGTACCGCCGCCACGCCGCTCGCTCGAGCGCCTGGCAAGGCCCTGTCGACGCCGGCGCGCGGGTCAGCCGGTCGTTCCGGGGGCGGGGACGGCGTGTTCGGCGGCGCGGCTGACCTGCTCCCAGGCGGCCCAGGTCCGCATCCGCTGCCGGGCGATGTCGAAGGCCAGATCGTAGACCATGCCGCCGAGCAGCAACCGCAGCGGCGGATCCTCGCTGTCGACGAGCTTCAGCAGCGCTTCGGCGGCCAGGCGCGGCTCGCTGTCGACCGAGCCCTCGGCCCACTGCCTCTCCACCTCGGCGCGCAGAGGGGCGTACTCCTCCATGGGGGAGGTCATGGCCATGGAGGAGTACAGGTCGGTCCAGTAGCCGCCGGGCTGCACCATGCTCAGCTTGACGCCGAACGGCGCGACCTCCATGGCCAGGGCCTCGCTCATGCCCTCCAGCGCGAACTTGCTCGCGCTGTACAGTCCGGTGCTCGGGAAGCCACCGAGGGCGGCGATGCTGGAGATCTGCACGATGTGACCGGATCTCTGCGCACGCAGGTGCGGCAGGACGGCCTGGCAGACCCACATGGCCCCGAAGAGGTTGACCTCCAGCTGAGCGCGCGCCTCGGCCTCGGTGAACTCCTCGACCATGCCCGAGGACATGGTCCCGGCGTTGTTGACCACGATGTCGAGGCGCCCGAAACGCTCGACGACGGTGTTCACGGCGGCGAACACCGCGGCGCGGTCGGTCACGTCGAGGACGAGGGCGAGGAGCCGATCTCCGTAACGGTCGTCGAAGTCCTGTTCCTTGATCGTGCGGGCGGCGGCGACCACCCGGTCGCCGCGCTCCAGGGCGGCGAGGGCGAACGCGCGGCCCAGACCGCGGCTGGCTCCGGTGATGAACCAGGTGCGGGAAGAAGTCGTCGTCGGGGTGCGCATGCGGCTCCTGTCAGTTTCGCCCGTAGCGACCGAGACGATCCGTCTCGTCTCGTGACGGGACCGTAGCGACCCCTGTTCGACACTGTCAAGACGGACCGTCTCGTCTCACCTCTGTTAGATTCGACGGCATGACGACACAGCGGATGCCCTCCTCGAACGCGTCCCGCCGGAACGAGACGTCCCGGCGGGCCATCCTCACCGCAGCGTTCGAGCTGGTACAGGAGGTGGGCTACGCCAAACTGAGCATCGAGGGCATCGCGGCCCGAGCCGGTGTCGGCAAGCAGACGATCTACCGCTGGTGGCCCTCCAAGGGCGCGGTCCTCTTCGATGCCTTCCTTCTCATGCTCGGCGAATCACCGGACGGCGGCGAGGCCGCTCTGCCCGACACCGGAGACCTGGAGGCAGACCTGAAGACGGTCCTGCGGGCCACGATCGAGGAACTGAACGATCCGCGCTACGACGAGCCGATGCGCGCCTTGAACACCGAGATCATGCACGATCCGGCACTGGCCGCGCTCTACTCAGAACGACTGGACGGTCCGATGAGAGAGATGAAGAAACGACGGCTCCGCAGTGCTCAGCGGGCCGGGCAGCTCGCCGAGGGACTCGATCTCGACGTGGCCGTGGAGATGGTGTGGGGACCGCTCCTCAACCGATGGCTGCAGCGCAGCGGAGCGCTCACTCCCGAATACGCCGACAGCATCGTCGAGACCGCACTGAGCGGACTGCGCCCACGTCACCGGCATCGGCCCCTCAGCCCCGGTCATCGCCCAAGCCACCCGCAGGGCCACCGCTGACTACACGCTCGCCTGGTGCCGCGGGCGCCAATCGTGCCACCGGCGGTAGCGGGGAGTGCTTCCCGGAGGCTTGGAACGCCTGGATCACGAGCGCGGCGAAGCGCCGGGAGGCCGTGACCTGGGCGGCCATCGACACGGCGCGGATGCCCCTGTTGGCCATGAGCATGAGGATCAGGTCGTCCAGGACGAAGTCCGAGCGTAGGCGGCCGGCGTCCTTGGCACGGCGGGCGAGTACGGAGATCGAGTTCAGCGTTCGGTCACGGCCTGCGGCGAGATTCATCCCGTCGGGGATGGTCGACATGAAGGCGTCGGTGAAACCTCGGTTGCGCGCGTGCAGCTCACAGATTCTTTCGATCACGAAGCAGAGGCCTCGCCACGGATCCGGATCGGCACATCCCTCGTCGACGATGGCGTGACACGCGCGCATCTCGTCCATGAAGGCTTCGGTGACCAGCATCTGCTTGGTCGGGAAGCGGCGGTACAGGGTGGCGGGGCCCACGCCGGCGCGCCGGGCGATCTCCCGCATCGGCACGTTCAGACCTTCGGCGGCGAACAGCGCACGGGCCGCGTCGAGGATGCGTTCACGGTTGTCGAGGGCGTCGGAGCGCAGGGAGTGAGGCAAACGGTCCGTCACCGCTCTCACTTTAGCTAAGTGGACGGCCGCGTCCGTTAGCGTCCGAAGGCACGGGAACGTTGCGCTTTCCGAGTGCGGCTCCTCATGCGACGGCCACACCCATTCGTGCGGACCACGACCGTGCCCGCCCGCGCCGAAACCGCGACGGACCACCGGCCTCCGGCGTGCCCGGACCGGTCCCGATCGATCCCAGACCACGGAGACGACATTGAAGGCAGTCGCGATCCAGACGTTCGGAAGTCCCGAAGGTCTGACGGTCATCGACCTCCCTGCCCCGGCTCCCGCCGATGGACAGGTGCTGATCGCCGCTGAGGCGATCGGCGTGGGCGGCGTCGACGCCGTGATCCGAAGCGGTGCTCTCGCCGACTACGGGTTCAAGGAGGGCCATGTCCCCGGCGGCGAGGTGGCGGGCACCGTGACCGCGGTCGGTGACGGCGTCGACGCGTCCTGGATCGGTCGGCGCGTATGGGCGTTCACCGGCGTCGGCGGCGGCTACGTCGAACAGGCGATCGCCCCGGTCGAGGAGGTCCTCCCCCTCCCCGCGAACCTGTCCGCCGTCGACGCCGTGACGCTCGGGAGCGCTGGTGTGGTGGCCCACTTCGGGCTTTCCCACGCCCACTTCGCTCCTGGCGAGTCGGTGCTGGTACGCGGCGCGGCCGGCAGCATCGGGATCATGACGGTCCAGCTCGCGGCTCGTGGTGGCGCCGGCGCGGTGGCGGTCACGACGTCCTCGGCCGAGCGCGGCGATCGCCTGCGCGGGCTCGGCGCGACCCACGTGCTGGACCGCTCCGGCGAGGGAGGCGAGGACGCTCCCGCGGGCTACGACGTCATCATCGACGTCGTCGCCGGTGCGGACATGCCCTCATTCTTCGCCAGGCTCAACCCGAACGGTCGCATGGTGGCCGTCGGCGCGGTCGGCGGCCGACCACCGGCGGACTTCGGCACGACGATGATGGCGGACTTCCAGAAGTCGATGTCGTTCGCCACCTTCAGCGCCGCCACCGTGGCCGAAGCCGAGCGACGTGCCGTGCGGACCGCGCAGTTCGCCGCCGCGAGCCGCGGCGAACTGCACACGGTCGTGCACGAGCTGCTGCCATTGGAGCAGGCCGTGCTGGCGCACCGGAAGATGGACGCCGGCGAGGTGTTCGGCAGGATCGTGCTGACGCCGTAGCCCTCGCGGCTCACCGAGCCGATCACATCGCGACCGGCTCGGACGCGGCAGCCGCCGGGACGGGACGATGAGGACACCGCCTGACGGATCCCGGTCCCGTACCGCCGCCGCGCCGCTCGGCTGGTCGACCGCGGTGGTCAGACGCCCTTGAGGTGGCCCTCGCCGGTGACGACGTACTTGGTGGAGGTCAGCTCGGGCAGGCCCATGGGGCCGCGGGCGTGGAGTTTCTGGGTGGAGATGCCGATCTCCGCGCCGAACCCGAACTCCTCGCCGTCGGTGAACCGCGTCGAGGCGTTGACCATGACGGCGGCGGAGTCGACGAGCGCCGTGAAGCGCCGGGCGGCGGACTGGGAGGTCGTCACGATCGCCTCGGTGTGCGCCGAGCCGTACCGCCGGATGTGCGCGACGGCGGCGTCGAGCGAGTCGACGACGGCGGCGGCGAGGTCGAGGGAGAGGTACTCGGTGCCCCAGTCCTCCTCGGTCGCCTCGACGACGGTCGCCCCCTCCCCCGCGTGCGCGCGGACCGCCGCGTCGCCGTGCACGGTGACGCCCTTCTCCCCCAGGGCCCGCAGCGCGCGCGGCAGGAACGCGTCCGCGATGTCGCGGTGCACGAGCACCGTCTCGGCCGCGTTGCACACCGACGGGCGCTGGGTCTTGGCGTTGACGAGGATGTCCACGGCCATGTCCACGTCGGCGGCCGCGTCGACGTACACGTGGCAGTTGCCGGTCCCCGTCTCGATGACCGGGACCGTCGACTCCTCGACCACCGAGTTGATCAGCGAGGCGCCGCCGCGCGGGATCAGCACGTCGACCAGGCCGCGGGCCCGCATCAGGTGCTTGACGGAGTCGCGGTCGCGGCCCGGCACGAGCTGGATCGCGTCGGCCGGCACGCCGCCCGCGACGTCGGCCAGCGCCCCGCGCATGACCTCGACCAGCGCGGTGTTGGAGTCGTACGCCGAGGAGGATCCGCGCAGCAGCACCGCGTTGCCGCTCTTGAGGGTCAGCGCGGCGGCGTCGACCGTGACGTTCGGGCGGCCCTCGTAGATGATGCCGACCACGCCGAGGGGAACCCGGATCTGCCGCAGCTCCAGCCCGTTGGGCAGCGTATAGCCGCGGACGGACTCCCCCACCGGGTCCGGCAGGGACGCCACGTGGCGGAGCGCGGCGGCGATCGCGGCGACCCGGTCCTCGGTCAGGCTCAGCCGGTCGATCATGTACTCGGAGGTGCCGGCCTCGCGGGCGCGGGCGACGTCGCCGGCGTTCGCCTCGACGATCTCCCCGGAGCGGGCCACGAGGGCGTCCGCGATGGCGTGCAGCGCGGCGTCCTTGACGGCGCGCGGCAGCGGGGCCAGCTCTGCGGCGGCCTGCCTGGCGCGCCGCGCCACCTCGAGAACCTGCTCCTGACTGCCCATCTGTCCTCCTCCTGGCCCGCCTGGTCTCAGTGCCGGGGGCTCGCTGCCTGCTCGCCGACCAGGACGACCAGGCCGTCCCGGTGAATGATCTCGCGTTCGTACTCCGGGCCGAGCTCCCGCGCCAGCCAGCGCGTCGACCTGCCCATCAGGTCCGGGATCTCCGCCGCGTCGTAGTTGACCAGCCCGCGCGCGACGACCCGGCCCTCGTCGTCGCACAGGTCCACGGGGTCGCCCGCGCTGAAGTCGCCCTCCACCCCGGTCACGCCGGCGGGCAGCAGCGACTTGCGGTGCCGGACCACGGCCTCGACCGCTCCAGGGTCCAGGCGCACCCGGCCCTGCCCGGTCGTCGCGTGCGCCAGCCACAGGCGCCGGGTCGACGGCTGGGCACCGGCCGGGTGGAAGTACGTTCCGACGTTCTCGCCCGCGAGCGCGGGGCCGGCCGAGTCGGCGTTCGTCAGGACGACCGGGACGCCGGCGATGCGGGCCGCCTCCACCTTGGTGACCATGCCGCCGGTGCCGACCCGGCCCGAGCCGCCGAGACGCACGCCGTCCAGGTCGGCGGGCTCCCGGACGTCCTGGATGCGCCGCGCGCCCGGCTCTCGCGGGTCGCCGGTGTAGAGGGCGTCCACGTCGGACAGCAGGATCAGCGCGTCCGCGCGGACGAGGTGCGCGACGAGGGCGGCGAGCCGGTCGTTGTCGCCGAACCGGATCTCGTCGGTGGCGACCGTGTCGTTCTCGTTGACGATCGGCACGACGCCGAAGGTGAGGAGCTGTTCGAGGGTGCGCTGGGCGTTGCGGTGGTGCGAGCGGCGCATCATGTCGTCGGCGGTCAGCAGCACCTGCCCGACGCCCAGGCCGTACCGCGCGAAGGACGCGGTGTAACGGGCCACCAGCAGTCCCTGCCCCACGCTGGCCGCCGCCTGCTGCAGCGCCAGGTCGTGGGGCCGGGCGGGCAGGCCGAGCGGGCCGAGCCCGGCGGCGATCGCGCCGGAGGAGACGAACACGACCTCGCGGCCCTTCGCCGCGCCCGGCCGGCCGTCGGTGCCGCGCCAGCCGGCCAGCACGTCGACGAGCGCGTCGATCCGGGCGGCGTCGATCGACCCGTCCGGAGTGGTCAGCGAGGACGACCCCGCCTTGACGACGATCCGGCGCGCGCGGACGACCGCCTCACGCACGGCGAACCCCCCGATCCACCATCATCAGCGGCCCTCCAGGCGCAGGTCGGTGCCGCGGCGGCCGAGGACGTTGTCGGAGCCGGCCAGCACCTCGGGCTCCCAGTCGAAGACGATCGACTCGTCCTCGGAGCCGATGTACACCGTGGCGCCGGGCTCGGCACCCGCCTCGGCCAGCCGCTCCTCGACGCCGAGCCGGGCGAGCCGGTCGGCGAGGTAGCCGACCGCCTCGTCGTTGGTGAAGTCGGTCTGCCGCAGCCAGCGCACCGGCTTCTCGCCGGTGACGAGGTAGGCGCCGTCGGGCATGGCGCGCACCTCGAAGTCGGCGCCGCCGACGGGCGCGGGCCGGATGACCAGCCGGGTGGGCTCCTCCACCGGCTGCGCGGCGCGGTGGGCGGCCACCATCTCGGCCATCGCGAAGCTCAGCTCGCGCAGGCTCTCGTGGGTGGCGGCGGACACCTCGAAGACCTTCAGCCCGCGCTTCTCGAACTCCGGGCGGACCAACTCGGCCAGGTCGCGGGCGTCCGGCACGTCGACCTTGTTGAGCACGACCAACCGGAGGCGGTCCGACAGCGGCTCGTCGCCCAGGGCGTCGTACGCCGCGAGCTCCGCCTCGATCACCTCGAAGTCCGACAGCGGGTCGCGGCCCGGCTCGAGGGTCGCGCAGTCGAGGACGTGGACGAGCGTGGAGGCCCGCTCGATGTGGCGCAGGAACTGCAGGCCCAGGCCCCGGCCCTGGCTGGCGCCCTCGATCAGGCCCGGCACGTCGGCGACCGTGTAGACGATCTCGCCGGCGCTGACCACCCCGAGGTTCGGGGTGAGGGTGGTGAACGGGTAGTCGGCGATCTTCGGTTTCGCCGCGGAGAGCGCCGCGATCAGCGAGGACTTGCCCGCGCTCGGGAACCCGACCAGCGCGACGTCCGCGACGGTCTTCAGCTCCAGCACGACGTCGAGCTCGTCGCCCGGCTCGCCGAGCAGGGCGAACCCGGGCGCCTTGCGCCGGGCGCTGGCCAGGGCGGCGTTGCCCAGCCCGCCGTGGCCGCCCTTGGCGATGACGAACCGGGTGCCGGACCCGACGAGGTCGGCCAGGACCTCGCCGTCACGGGTCTTGACGACCGTGCCGTTCGGGACGGGGAGCACGAGGTCCGTGCCGTTCGCGCCGTTCTTGTGCGACCCCTGGCCCTGCTTGCCGCCGGTCGCCTTGCGGCTGGGCCGGTGGTGGTAGTCGAGGAGGCTGGCGGTGTTCGGGTCGACCTCCAGGATGACGTCGCCGCCACGTCCGCCATTGCCGCCGTCCGGCCCGCCGAGCGGCTTGAACTTCTCCCGGTGCACCGAGGCGCAGCCGTGGCCCCCGTTGCCGGCCTGGACGTGCAGGACGACCCGGTCGATGAACTGCGCCCCCGGCGGCCCGGCGTGACCGCGCCGCGCCGGCGCCTGTGGCATCTCGTCCGGCATGTCCTCACCCTTCATCCAGAAAAAAGACGAGGGCGGGCCGATCAACGGCCCGCCCTCGTCTGAAAACCTGTCGCGTCGGCGGACCTACTCCGCCGGCGGAACGATGCTCACGGCGCGACGACCGCGGTAGCGGCCGAACTCCACCGAACCAGCGACCAGCGCGAACAGCGTGTCGTCGCCGCCACGGCCCACGCCCGGACCCGGGTGGAAGTGGGTGCCACGCTGCCGGACGATGATCTCGCCCGCGTTCACGAGCTGACCGCCGAAGCGCTTGACGCCGAGCCGCTGGGCGTTGGAGTCACGACCGTTACGGCTGGAGGACGCGCCCTTCTTGTGTGCCATGTCTGCGACCTACTTTCCGGCCTTGATACCGGTGACCTTGACCTGGGTGTACGGCTGGCGGTGACCCATGCGCCGCTTGTACCCGGTCTTGTTCCGGTAGTGCATGATGTTGATCTTCGGGCCCTTGGTCGCACCAAGGATCTCGGCGGTGACCTCGTACTTGGCCACCTCGCCGGGCGCGCTGACGACGTTGTCGCCGTCAACGACGAGCACGGCCGGGAGCGTCACCGTCGAGCCGACCTCACCGGCCACCTTGTCGACGGTGAGCACATCGTCGACGGCCACCTTCTCCTGCCTGCCGCCGCAACGGACGATCGCGTACACCGCGGAACCTTTCCTTTGCGTGCCTCGGGCACGACTAATCGAACAAGCTCATTTCGGAAGCTGCTGCCCGCACCCACCGAAACCGGGGGCCTCAGGCGCGCTAACAACGGCGCGGGAAAGCGCCGGACACCTAGAGTACCGGATTCCCCTACCGAAGGTCGAACCGGCGGGCACCCGGCCGTCCGGAGGGGACGGCCGGGAACCGCACGTCACTCCGCGGTGGCCTCGGACCGGGCCCGCGGGGAGCGCCGCGTGCGCCGGCGACGGCCGTTGGCCGAGGGCTCGGCGTCGGCGGTCTCCTGCCCGGCCTCCTCGGCCGTCTCGAGGGCCTCGGCGGGCCGTACGTCGTCGGCCACCCCCTCGCCCGCCGCCGGGCCGGACACGGCCTCCGCGGGCGCCTCGGCTCCCGCCGCCGTGACCTCGGGCTCGGCGTCGGCCTTCGTCTCGGCCGCGGCCTTGGCGGCGTCCGCACGGGCGGCGCGCCGCTCGGCGCGCGCCAGCTTGTCCTCGACGGCCTTCTCGACCTCGCCCTTGCGCTTCTTGCGACGACTGGGCGTCGCCGCCTTCTCCGCCTTCGGCTCGACCGGCGAGAGGGTGACGTGGATGCCTCGGCCGTTGCAGCAGTCGCACGGCTCGGAGAACGACTCCAGGAGCCCCCCGCCGACCCGCTTGCGGGTCATCTGGACGAGGCCGAGCGAGGTCACCTCGGCGACCTGATGCTTGGTGCGGTCCCGCGACAGGCACTCGAGCATCCGGCGCAGCACCAGCTCGCGGTTGCTCTCGAGCACCATGTCGATGAAGTCGACGACGATGATCCCGCCGATGTCACGCAGCCGCAGCTGGTGCACGATCTCCTCGGCAGCCTCGAGGTTGTTGCGGGTGACCGTCTCCTCGAGGTTGCCGCCCTGCCCGGTGAACTTGCCGGTGTTGACGTCGACGACGGTCATCGCCTCGGTCCGGTCGATCACCAGCGAGCCGCCGCTGGGCAGCCAGACCTTGCGGTCGAGCGCCTTGGCCATCTGCTCGTCGATCCGGTACGAGGTGAAGACGTCCTCGTCGTCGGTCCACTTCTGCAGCCGGTCGGCCAGGTGCGGTGCGACGTAGCCGACGTACTCCTGGACCATGTCCCACGCGTCGTCGCCCTGGACGACGAGCCGGGTGAAGTCCTCGTTGAAGATGTCGCGGACCACGCGGATGGTCAGGTCCGGCTCGCCGTACAGCATCGCCGGCGCGGACGCGGTCTTGGACTGGCGCTTGATGTTCTCCCACTGGGCGGACAGGCGGGAGACGTCGCGGGACAGCTCGTCCTCGGTGGCGCCCTCCGCGGCGGTGCGCACGATCACACCGGCGTTCTCGGGCATGACCTTCTTGAGGATCTGCTTGAGCCGCGAGCGCTCCTTGTCGGGCAGCTTGCGGCTGATGCCGGTCATCGAGCCGTCCGGGACGTACACCAGGTAGCGGCCGGGCAGCGAGATCTGGCTGGTCAGCCGGGCGCCCTTATGGCCGACGGGGTCCTTCGTGACCTGCACCAGCACCGACTGGCCGGACTTCAGCGCCGACTCGATGCGGCGCGGCTGGCCCTCCAGGCCCGCGATGTCCCAGTTGACCTCGCCGGCGTACAGGACGGCGTTGCGCCCCTTGCCGATGTCGACGAACGCCGCCTCCATCGACGGCAGGACGTTCTGCACCTTCCCGAGGTAGACGTTGCCGATGTAGGACTGGTGGCTGGACCGGTCGACGTAGTGCTCGACCAGGACCTTGTCCTCCAGCACGCCGATCTGGGTGCGCTCGCCCTCCGAGCGGATCACCATGACGCGCTCGACCGACTCACGCCGGGCCAGGAACTCCGACTCGGTCACGATCGGCGGGCGACGGCGGCCCTGCTCGCGGCCCTCGCGGCGGCGCTGCTTCTTGGCCTCCAGCCGGGTCGAGCCCTTGACGGCCTGCACCTCGTCCTCGACGACGCGCGGCTCACGGACGTGGACGACCGTGTTCGGCGGGTCGTCCGGCGAGATGTCCTCGCCGTCGGCCCCGACGCTACGGCGGCGCCGACGGCGCCGGCGGCGGGTGGAGCCGCCGTCGGCCTGCTCGTCGTCGGCCGCGTCCTGCTCCGGCTCCTCCTCGGCCTGC
The DNA here is from genome assembly GCF_040679475.1 of Actinoallomurus sp. NPDC052274. Taxonomy (NCBI): domain Bacteria; kingdom Bacillati; phylum Actinomycetota; class Actinomycetes; order Streptosporangiales; family Thermomonosporaceae; genus Actinoallomurus; species Actinoallomurus sp. NPDC052274. The sequence goes on along the minus strand of NZ_JBFAUT010000058.1, from coordinate 30,578 downwards.
CCCTGCTCGGCCTCGTCCTCGGTCCGGTCGGTCTCCTCGGCCTCCTGGCCGTCACGCGCCTTGCCCCGGCCCCGGCCGCCACGACGGCGGCGCCGACGCCCGGAACGGTCCGAACCGTCCTCGTCCTCGCCCTGCTCGTCCTCCGGCTCCTCGGGGGCCGGCGGGGTCTCGACCTTCTCCTTGACGTCGGCCTTGGGCTTGGCCTTCGCCTCGGCCTTCGGCTGCGCCTCGGCCCGGGCCCGCGACCGCGGCGCCGCCTCCTCCTCGGGCAGCTGCGGCGGCTGGAAGACGACCATCGGCGGCTGGAACGCGGCCTCGGGAACGGCCGGCGGCGGCCCGGCGGGCCTGGTCGCCGCCCCGGCCGGCTCCGACGCGGCGGCCGCGAACGGCTCCGGCGCGGACTGCGGCTCCGATGCGGGCTCCGGTTCGGGCGCGGGCGCGGTGGCGGTCTTGCGGGTCCGGCGGGTACGCGCGGGCTTGGCCGTGCTCGCGGCGTCCTCGCCCTTCGCGCTCGCGGTGGCCTGCCCCTTCGCGCTCGCGGCGGCCTTGTCCTTGGCGCTGGGGCCGCCCTCGCTCCGCGTGCCGGTCGCCGCGTCGCTCTTGTCCGCCGGCGGCGGAGCGGCGGCCGTGGCCGGCTCCGCTGACACCGCCGACGCGGGCCTCGTCACCGGCCGCGGGCTGGTCTCCTCCTCGAACTCCGGCGGAGGGCCCGCCGGGCGGCTCGCGCGCCGCGGGCGGGTGGTCTTCTTGGGCTGTTCGTCGGTTTCGATGCTGTGGTCCCCGGTGCCGCCGGTGGCGTCACCGTAATTCTTGTCAAGCATGCGGGCTGTCTCCCGTCAGGCTCCCGGGCGCGACCCGCGAAGGGTGCGCCGCACAGGAGCTCTCCGTTTGTCGTTGTCGCCGGCATGGCCCTGGCGGGTCGTGCCGACAAAGTCATCAGGGGTGCGCCCGGCCGTCCCCGAGAATCCATGCGCCGCACGGATCCGTTTACGACTGAGCGCCGACGGCGTCCGGCGCCGTGGCTCGTACGGCGTCCGCGCTCGCGGCGGCGTCATCGCCTGCCGGTGCGGTCTGCCGGTCGGAGGCCAGCGGGTCGGTGAGCTCACCGGTGGAATCGTCGAGCGGCCCCTGCGCCAGCCGCGTCACCATGGGCGGTGACGGCGGCGCGAGGTCGGCCACCTGACGAAGGCCGGTGAGGACGTCGTCCGGTCGAACAGCGGGCGTCGTGTGCCGAACAACCATTCGAAGTATGGCACATTCGACATCCGTGTCCTGGGTGGCGCGCCGGTCGATCTCGCACGCGATTACCGCGGCGCGAGCGTCGAAACGCCGGCGTCCCTTCTTCGTGAGGCGCTCGACCTCGATCTCACCGGCCGCCATGAACGCACGGACGGCCGCGTCGGCGACGTCGGGGGCGACGCCGTCCAGGCGCACGAGCCACCGCGATGCCTCCAGGCGCTCCGCCAGAGCCCCGGCTCCCGCCTCGACGACCTCGACGATGTCGAGTCCGTCGGGCAGAACTGCGTCGAGGGCGGTCCGCACCTGGTCTGGATCGCGATGGGTGGTGAGCCCGATCTCGAGATACTCCGCCTCACTGGCGACCCCGGTTGCCGCCGCACCCGTGTAGGAGATCTTCGGGTGCGGAGAGAATCCGGCGCTGAAGGCCACCGGGATCCCGGCACGCCGTACGGCGCGTTCCACGGCCCGGGAGATGTCACGGTGGCTGGTGAACCGCATCCTGCCGCGCTTGGCGTACCGCACGCGCAGGCGTTGGGTCACGGGGGCCGGCGCCGGGCCCTCCGGCATGGGTGCCAGGGTTTCGGTCCTTCCTACTCGTGCCAATCCAAAAGTCTCTGTCCTCTAAGAGTACGGGGTCACGGGCGCCGCGTATCCAGCCCCAGTGCCCGGAACACCGAACGAACGGCCGCCCCGGCGGGTTTCAGGACGTTGACGCGCACCCATCTCGCAGGTGTCAGCACGGTGACGCGCCATATCCAGGCGACGACGCGCAGGACCGGCAGCGCGAACGTCCGCCAGATCCACCGTACGGGCCGTACGAGGAGGTGGAAGAGCACGATCCCGGCGAGCCGCCAGAAGTACGCGATGGCGCGGCCCAAGGCGGCCAACAGCGGCCACACGGCGCGCCACAGGGCGGCGAGGCCGCGGCCGATCCAGCGCGCCGCGTACGCGACGGGCACGAGGAGCATAGCCAGGCACCAGGCCAGGGCCCGTCCGACCGGCCGCAGGAGGTAGCGGTATACCGCCCGGCCGAGCGGCACCAGGATCGCCTCGGCCACCCAGCGCAGCGGGAGGACGACCAGCACCCGGAACAGCCACGCGACGGGCCGGATCAGGACCTGGTACACCAGCCAGCCGATCGGCCGGAGGACGTACCTGCCGACGAGCCTCCCGATCAGGGCGACCAGCTCCCAGAGCAGCCGGATCGGCACCACGACGATCATGATGGGCACGGTGATGCAGCCTGGCGCTTCGTTCACGCCTGTACGACGCACGATCGTTCGTTCTGGTTTCGCCCTGTCACCCGCCGTTTATTCCGTCACGTCCTTTTATCGAGTCACACGCCGACGTCGGCCGGTGGCGCGGTCGTACGGCGGACGACGAGCTCGGTCGGCATGAGCACGCAGGGGGCGGGCTCACGGGCGGGCTCGAGGAGCAGCCGCCCCGCCGTGGTGCCCTTCTCGGTGATCGGCTGGCGTACGGTGGTCAGCCCGGCCGGGGCGGCGGCGGGCACGTCGTCGAAGCCGACGACCGACAGCTCCCGGGGAACCTCGATCCCCCGATGCGCCGCGACGTCCAGGACCGCGAACGCCACCTCGTCCGTCGGCGCCAGGATCGCGGTCGGCCGCGGGCTCCGGTCGAGGATCCGGACGGCGGCCTGGCGGGCGAGCTCCCGGTCGTTCGCCGTCCGGTCGAGGACGACGTCCTTCCACTCCAGCCCCGCCCCCACGCAGGCGTCGTGGTAGCCGGCGAGCCGGGCACGACCCGCGCCGAACCGCAGGTCCCCCGGTCGGTCCAGGTCCAGCCAGTCGCGGTCGGTCCGGCCCGGCGCGGGCTGCACGCCCAGCACGGCGACGCGCCGGTGCCCGAGGCCGAGGACGTGCTCGGCGGCGGCGCGCGCGGCGGCCCGGTCCTCGATCCCCACGAACGGCACGCCCTCGACGTACGGATAGTCGACGGTGACGACGGGCAGGCGACGGCGCAGCACCGTCTCGACGAGCGGGTGTCCCTCGGGGGAGAACAGGCAGAAGCCGTCCACCACGGCGTCCGCGATCACCTCCTCGGCGAGGTCCGGGGACGGCCAGCCGATGAGGTGGAGGCCGGTGCCGGACTGCTCGGCCACCCTGGCCAGGCCCCGCAGGAAGCCGACCGCGTAGGAGTCGGCGAAGGCGTACGACAGCTCCTCGGTGAAGATCACGCCGATCACGCCGGCCCGGCCCCGCCGGAGCGTACGGGCCGCCGGGTGGGGGCCGGGGTAGCCGAGTTCTCCCGCCACCTCGAGGATCCGCCGGCGCAACTCCTCGTTGAGCTGGTCGGGCCGGGAGAAGGCGTTGGACACGGTCGTACGCGAGACGCCGACCCGATCGGCGATCGTCTGCAGTGTGACGCGTTGCACGAGATGCCACCCTAGTTCTGAATTGATTAAGAAGGGGACACGACGTACTCTTGAGGAGGTAACTGAATCGATAAAGATGTCTCGGAAGGAGACAGCATGACTCCGCTGCAGGTCGTCACGTTCATCGCGGCGCACGACACGATGCGCGCCGAGGCGCGCTCGGCGCTGCCCGACGCCCCCAAGATCCCCTACGTGCCCGACGAGCCCCGCACGCCGGTCGTCCGCACCGCCCTCGCCGGGCTGCTCCGCCGCACCGCCGACCGCGTCGACCCCCGCCTGGAGCCGTCGGTGGGATGACGGTGACCATCGAGCGCGTTCCGCCGGCCACGGCGAACGCCGACCCCGCGCGATCCGGCGGGCCCCCTCGGGCCCGCCGGATCTTTTTTGCTCGCGTGACCGCCGCGGCCCTGTTCGGCAGGCCGGCGCCCGACGGGCGCATCCGCCGGATCGAGCGGACCCCAGACCCCGGGCCGCCGGATCCTGATCCTCGACGACCCGGTGGCGTCCGGGAGCCGGGTCCTCAGACCACCGTCAGGGGAAGAAGCTTTTTGCCGGTCGGGCCGATCTGGATCTCGGTGTCCATGGTCGGGCAGACGCCGCAGTCGTAGCACGGCGTCCAGCGGCAGTCCTCGACCTCGGTCTCGTCGAGCGCGTCCTGCCAGTCCTGCCACAGCCACTCGCGGTCGAGACCGGCGTCGAGGTGGTCCCAGGGCAGCACCTCGACCTCGTCGCGCTCCCGGACGGTGTACCAGTCAAGGTCGACCGCGTCGTCGGCGAGCGCCTTGTCCGCGCAGGCCGTCCAGCGTTCGTACGAGAAGTGCTCGCTCCACCCGTCGAACCGGCCGCCGTCCTCCCAGACCGCCTGGATGATCTTCCCGACGCGGCGGTCACCGCGGGACAGCAGCCCCTCGATGATCGACGGCTGGCCGTCGTGGTAGCGCAGGCCGATGGCGCGGCCGTACTCCTTGTCGCGCCGCAGCGCGTCCTTCAGCGCCCGCAGGCGCCGGTCGACGGTCTCGTGGTCGCACTGGGCCGCCCACTGGAACGGCGTGTGCGGCTTGGGCACGAACCCGCCGATGGAGACGGTGCAGCGGATGTCGCGGCGGCCGGTGGCCTGCCGGCCCGCCTGGATGACGCGCTTGGCCATGTCGGCGATCGCGAGGACGTCCTCGTCCTCCTCGGTGGGCAGCCCGCACATGAAGTAGAGCTTCACCTGCCGCCAGCCGTTCTCGTACGCCGTCGTGACGGTGCGGATCAGGTCGTCCTCGCTGACCATCTTGTTGATGACCTTGCGCATCCGCTCCGACCCGCCCTCCGGGGCGAACGTCAGCCCGGACCGGCGCCCGTTGCGGGAGAACTCGTTGGCGAGCGTGATGTTGAAGGCGTCGACGCGGGTCGACGGCAGCGACAGCGACGTGTTGGTGCCCTCGTACCGGTCGCCGAGGCCCTTGGCGATGTCGGCGATCTCGGAGTGGTCGGCGCTGGACAGGCTCAGCAGGCCGACCTCCTGGAAGCCGGACTCCTTCAGCCCGGTGTCGACCATCGCGCCGATCGTCGTGATCGACCGCTCGCGCACCGGCCGGGTGATCATGCCCGCCTGGCAGAACCGGCAGCCGCGCGTGCAGCCACGGAAGATCTCGACGCTGTACCGCTCGTGCACGGTCTCGGCCAGCGGAACGAGGGGCTTCTTCGGGTACGGCCACTGGTCGAGGTCCATGACCGTGTGCTTGGCGACCCGCCACGGCACGCCGGGACGGTTGGGCGCGACGCGCTGGATCCGGCCGTCCGGCAGGTAGCCGACGTCGTAGAACTTCGGGACGTAGACGCCGCCGGACTTCGCGAGCCGCATCAGCAGCTCGTCCCGGCCGCCGGGCCGCCCCTCGGCCTTCCACTCGCGGATCACCTCGGTGACCGCCAGGACGATCTCCTCGCCGTCGCCCAGCACGGCGGCGTCGAGGAAGTCGGCGATCGGCTCCGGGTTGAACGCCGCGTGCCCGCCGGCCATCACGATCGGGTGCTCGTCGGACCGCTCCGTCGCGCGCAGCGGGATCCCGGCCAGGTCCAGGGCGGTGAGCATGTTGGTGTACCCGAGCTCGGTGGAGAAGCTCACTCCCAGCACATCGAACGCGCCGACCGGCCGGTGCGCGTCCACCGTGAACTGCGGGACGCCGTGCTCGCGCATCAGCGCCTCGAGATCCGGCCACACGCTGTAGGTGCGCTCGGCGAGCACGCCCTCGCGCTCGTTCAGCACCTCGTAGAGAATCTGCACGCCCTGGTTGGGCTGGCCCACCTCGTACGCGTCCGGGTACATCAGCGCCCAGCGGACGTCGCAGGAGTCCCAGTCCTTGACGGAGGAGTTCAGCTCCCCGCCGACGTACTGAATCGGCTTTTGCACCTTGGGGAGCAGCGGCTCCAACCGGGTGAACAGCGACTCGACGGCCATGACGGAACGCCTCCGAAGACGAATATGGGATTCCCCCCACCTTACCGGCGCGGGCCCCTCCGGCAGACCGTCCGCCCGCCGCTCAGTCGTACGGGTTGTGGCGGAGGTGGACGGTCTGGAGGAGGCCGACGGCGATGAAGTTGGCGAAGGAGGCCGAGCCGCCGTACGAGACGAAGGGCAGGGGCAGGCCCGTGATCGGCATGATGCCGACGGTCATGCCGATGTTCTCGAACGCCTGGAACGCCAGCCAGCACACGACGCCGGTGGCCACCAGCCCGCCGAACAGGTCGGCGGCCTCGCGGGCGATGCGCAGTCCGCGCCACAGCACCACGCCCAGCAACCCGATGATCAGTGCCGCGCCGACGAATCCGAGCTCCTCCCCCGCGACGGTGAAGATGAAGTCGGTGTGCTGCTCGGGGACGAAGTGGCCGTTGGTCTGCTCGCCGTGGAACAGCCCGTTGCCGAAGACGCCGCCGGATCCGACGGCGATGCGGGCCTGCCGGGCGTTGTACCCGGCGCCCTGCGGATCGGCCGACGGGTCGGCGAAGGCGGTGAACCGGTGGACCTGGTAGGGCTTGAGCAGGTGCAGCGACCAGACCGTCAGCGCGAGTGACAGCGCGGCCCCGACGAGCCCGCCGACCCACCGTTTCGGCGCCCCGGACATCGCCAGCACACCGATGATCACGGTGGCGAACACCAGGGTGGTGCCGAGGTCCGGCTGCAGCATCACCAGCCCGGCGGGCAGCGCGGCCAGCGCCAGGGCGAGCAGGATGTCGCGCCGGCCCGGCCCGATCTCTCCGTCGCGCGGCTCACCCAGGATCATCGCCAGCAGCACGACCATGCCGACCTTGGCGAACTCCGACGGCTGGACCTGGAACCCGCCGCCGACCACGATCCACGAGTGCGAGCCGTTCACGGTGGCGCCGATCGGCGTGAGGACGACGGCCAGGCCGAGGCAGGCCGCGCCGTAGACGATCGGCGCGTACGCGCGCAGCAGCCGGTAGTCCAGGGCCGTCGTCACACCGCCGAGGGCCAACCCGATCGCCAGGTTGAGGAGGTGCTTCTTCAGGAAGCCGTCGGAGCCGTCGGAGCCGTCGGCGCGGGTCGCGGAGTACACGAGGAGCGAGCCGATGACGGACAGCGCGAGCACGGCGAGGAGGAGGAGCCAGTCGAGTCGCCGCGCGGGTGAGGCCAGCAGCCGGGCCGGCAGGGAGCGCCGCCGGCCGAGCGCCCCGCCGTACTCACTGATCATGTCGCCGCCCGGTCATCGTGGTCTCCGCCGGCGGGTCTCGGTCGCCGGCTGCCTGTCCGCCGAGGTCACGGCGAATCCGGGCGGGGCGTTCACCGTGCCGTCGGGCGCGAGGGTCGGCAGCCGGTCCGGGACGTTGCCGTCGGGCAGCGCCGCGGGCTTCCCGGTGAGGCCGTACATGCCCTCCCAGATCTGGCGGACGGCGGGCGCCGCCGTGGTGGCGCCGGTGCCCGCCTGGGTGACCATGGCGACGACGACGTAGCGCGGCTTGTTCGCCGGGGCGAAGGACGCGAACCATGAGGTGTCCTTCTTGCCGTACACCTCGGCGGTGCCGGTCTTGCCGGCGACGGCCAGCTTGTCGAAGGGGAAGCCGCCGAAGGCGCCGGCGGCCGTGCCCTGCTTCGGCACGTCCGCGAGCGCGTTCCTGATGTAGGAGAGCACCTTGGACGGCACGGGCAGCCGTCCCGCCTTCACCGGGTCGATGCGGCGGGCCACCGACCCGTCCGGGGCGATGACCGCCTTGCCGACCCGCGGACTCCACAGCGTGCCGCCGTTGGCGAGCGCGGCGTACGCGCGGGCCAGTTGCAGCGGGGTGACGAGCACGTCGCCCTGGCCGACGGAGAAGTTGGCGGCGTCACCGGCGCGGAAGACGTACCCGTCGACGCAGTTCTCCGAGGAGATCGACTTGAGGTACGCGGCGCGGGCCGGATCGGACTTGGCGATCTCCGGGTAGCCGGTCTTGGCCCGTTTGCAGTCCGTCTTCTTGGTGTCGTTCCAGTAGGAGAGCTTCCAGCCGCGGTCCGGGATCCGGCCGGGCGCCTCCCCTGGCAGGTCGATGCCGGTGCGCTTGCCGAAGCCGTACGCCCTGGCCATCTTCTCCATCGGGTCCTTGGGGTTCTTCACCGGGTGCATGCCGCCGTCGCGCAGCCATTCCTCGTACGCGAACTTGTAGAAGATCGTGTCGCAGGACATGACGAGGGCGCGGTGCAGGTCGATGTCGCCGCCCGACTCGCCCTCGAAGTTGCTGAACGCCCGGGCCCCGACCATGTACGACGACGGGCAGGGGTAGATGCCGTGCAGGGAGTACCCGTCCTTGATGGCCGCCGGCAGTGAGGAGATCTTGAACGTCGATCCGGGGGCGAACTGACCGTCCGTCGCCCGGGAGACCAGCGGCTGGCCGTGCTGCTTGCTGAGCAGCGCGTCGTACTCGTCCTGGGAGATGCCGCCGGTCCACACGGACGGGTCGTAGGTCGGGAAGCTGGCGAGCGCGATGATCCGCCCGGTGCGGACGTCCATGACCACGCTCGCCGCCGAGTCGGCCGGGGTGCCGCGGTGGCGGGCGTCCTTCATGGCCTGATCGAGCGCCTTCTCGACGATCCCCTGCACCTTGGCGTCGATGCTGGTGACGAGGGTGCCGCCGCCGACCGGCGGCTGTTCGGAGGCGGTCCCGGTCACGCGGCCGCGGTTGTCGACGAGGAGCCGCCGGTCGCCCGGAACGCCGCGCAGGTCGCTGTCGTAGGTGGCCTCCAGCCCGTCACGGCCGATCAGGTCGACGCCGCTGAACCCGGTGACCTTCAGGCCCTTGCGGCTGTTCAGCTCCTCCTGGGTGATCGGCTGGAGGTAGCCGAGCGCCTGCGCGGCGGTGGCCCCCTCGGTGCGCGGGTAGTCGCGCACCGGTTCGAGCTGGGCGGTCACGCCGGGGAAGTCCTCCTGGCGCTCCATGATCTGCAGAGCCTTGCGGGAGTCGACGCGGTCGTCGATGGGGATCGGCTGATACGGCGAGCCCGGCCAGCAGGGCCGCTTGATCCCCGGGGCGCACAGCCGGACCTTCAGGGCGACCTGGTCGTACGGAGTGCCGAGCAGGGCCGCCAGGCGCTTCAGCACCGCCTTGCCGCCGTCGCGCTGGCGCATCAGCGCCGTCCGGTCGACCGAGACGACCAGGGCGGTCCGGTTCCGTACGAGCGGCCGCCCGACGTCGTCGAGGATCTGCCCGCGAACGGCGGGCACCACGATGTCGCGGATCCGGTTGTCGGCGGCGACCTTCTTGTAGTGCGCGCCGTTCATGACCTGCAGGTACCACAGCCGCCCGCCGAGCGACAGCAGCAGCGACATGACGAGCACGTGCAGGACGACGAGCCGCACGTGCGAACGCGGACCCAAATCCCCTCCTCCGTCTAGCGCGCCCGATAGAAACCGGGAACCGCGTCGAGTCCCCCCGGGTCGTGCTGGCGTTCGGCCCGCCTGGTCAGCCGCAGCACGGCCCAGACCACGAACGGGCTGGCGATCACGTCGTAGAGCACCTGGATCGGCAGTTGGTGGGACACCACCGGCCAGCGCGTGCGGGGGTCGCCGAGCAGCATGCCGACCATCGCGTACAGCACCGACCCGGCGAGCGCGCCGGCGGCCACCGCGACGAACGGCAGCACGGGCGAGCGCTCGAGCTCGTCGGCGGCCTGCCCGCAGACGTAACCGATCAGGCAGTACACGAAGGCGTAGCGTCCGATGGTGTGGTCGGCGGGCGGCACGATGTCGCTGGCCAGCCCGGCGAAGAACCCGGTGACCAGGCCGGTCATCGAGCCGTTGACCAGTGCCAGCGCCACCACGGTCAGGAGCACGAGGTTGGGGCTGACCGAGCCGGGCAGCGGCAGCCGGTTGGCGACCGTCACCTGCAGCAGGAGCGCGGCGGTGACGGCGATCGCGGCCAGGACGTTGCGTGACATGGATCAGTCTCCCGGCGAGTGCGGCGTGCGCGGCCTGCGCTGCCTCGGTTCTTCGGTGGACGTCAGCGTCCTGCGCGATCTCGGTGCCTCGGTCGACGTGGACGACCTGCGCGCTCTGGACGGCCCGGCGGACGCGGACTCCTCCGCGCTCGGCATCGCCTGCGGGGGCGAGGACCCGTGTCGCGGCGGGGTCGGGGTGGCCGGTCCCGGGTTGGACGGCGACGGGGACGGGCTGGGCGGCGGCTTGGGCGGGGCCGGGGGCAGGACGGCGTCGCGCGGGTTCTTCTTCGGCGGCGCCACGACCACGCCCACGACGTCGAGGCCGGTGAAGTGCGTGAAGGGGCGGACGACGGCGGTGCGGGTCAGCGATCCCGGCGTCCGCTCGATGCGGATGACGGTGCCGATCGGGACCCCCGGGACGTACGGCCGGTTGCCCTGCGAGCCGAACGAGACGATGCGCTGGCCCGGTTTGATCTGCACGGTGGAGTCCAGAAGCTCGAAGGTGAGGGGGGAGCCGCTGCGCCGGCCGGTCCCGCGTACGACGCCGATCTCCCCCGAGCCCTCGAGCCGCCCGCCGACCGAGGAGGCCGCGTCGGTGGCCAGCAGCACCGTCGAGGTGGTCGGCCCGACCTGGGTGATCCGTCCGACGAGGCCGTCTCCGGTGATCACCGTCATGTCGGTACGGACGCCGTCGCCGCTGCCGGCGTCGATGGTGACGGTCTCCTCGACGCCCTCTCCGGCCGAGATGACCTGCGCGGCGACGATCCGGTAGCCGCCCAGACCGGCGGTGCCGAGCAGCCGGTGGAGCTGCTCGGCACGGCTCTTGTCGATCTGCGTCGTCCGCAGTTGCTGGCGCAGCCGCTGGTTCTCGCGTTCGAGCCGGTTGATGCGCCGGTGGGCGTCCGGGCTGCCGATGATCGTGTCCAGCGCGTGCCCGACCGGCGTGATGACGGCCGCCGACGCGTCCTCGATCGGCCCGAAGATCGCCTCGCCGAAGGAACGCAGCCCGCGCAACGGTGAGTCCTCGCCCCCGCGGTAGTCGACGGTGATCATGGCCAGGGAGATCAGCAGCAGGATCCCGAGGACGGCGCGCGTTCGCCGGGTGTCGTTCACCGGCCGGTTCCCTAACGTCGCGGTTCGGGCACGAGGACCTGGCGCAGCGCCTCGAAGTCCTCGACACACTTACCGGAGCCGAGGACGACCGAGTCGAGCGGGTTGTCGACCATGTGGATCGGCATGCCGGTCTCTTCCCGGAGCCGTTCGTCGATGTTCTTCAGCAGGGCGCCGCCGCCGGTGAGCGCGATGCCGCGGTCCATGATGTCGCCGGACAGCTCGGGCGGGCACTTGTCGAGCGTGGTCTTGACCGCGTCGACGACCGAGTTGACCGGCTCCTCGATGGCGCGGCGGATCTCCTCGGCGGAGATGACGATCGTCTTCGGCAGGCCGCTGACGAGGTCGCGGCCGCGGATCTCGGCGTGCGGCTCGTCGTCGAACGGGTACGCCGACCCGATCGCCATCTTGATCTCCTCCGCGGTGCGCTCCCCGAGCATCAGGGAGTACTCCTTCTTCGCGTAGGAGATGATCGCCTGGTCGAGTTCGTCGCCGCCCACCCGGATCGACTGGCTCGTCACGATGCCGCCGAGCGAGATGATCGCGACCTCGGTGGTGCCGCCCCCGATGTCGACGACCATGTTGCCCGTCGGCTCGTGCACGGGCAGGCCGGCGCCGATCGCGGCGGCCATGGGCTCCTCGATGATGTACACCCGCCGGGCGCCGGCCTGGTAGCCGGCCTCCTTCACGGCGCGCTGCTCAACACCCGTGATCCCGCTGGGCACGGCCACGACGATCCGCGGCTTGGCGAAATGTCGGCGTTTATGGACCTTCTGGATGAAGTACCGCAGCATGCGTTCAGTGACGTCGAAGTCGGCGATCACACCGTCCTTGAGCGGACGGACCGCGACGATGTTGCCCGGGGTACGGCCGATCATCCGCTTGGCCTCGATGCCCACCGCCACGATCTTGCCCGTGTTGGTGTTGATCGCGACGACCGACGGCTCGTTCAGAACGATGCCCCGGCCGCGCACATAGACCAAGGTGTTCGCCGTACCCAGATCGACTGCCATGTCACGGCCCAGGAACGACAGCTTGTTACCCATGAAGAAAGGGAGCCCTTCCGGATTGGCGGGCGTGCGGAACGCATTCTCATGGTAACGCGAGAGATCCCGGTTGACGCAGACCCGATCCCGCGCGTCGTGCTCCGGGTCAGGTCCGTGCCGGGTGCCGGGCCTGGGAAAACAAACGCGCGGGCCGTAGGTACCCGGCCCGCGCGGTTATGCGACCAATGTTCAGAAAAGGTCGGGGAAGAACAGCTTGATCTCGCGCTCGGCGGACGCGGGCGAGTCGGAGCCGTGCACGACGTTCTCCTGGATCTCCAACGCGTGGTCCCCGCGGATCGTTCCGGGCGCGGCGACGACCGGGTCGGTGGCGCCGGCCAGGGCGCGGAACGCCTCGATCGCGCGCGGCCCCTCGACCACCATCGCGACGAGCGGACCGCCGGTGATGAACTCCACCAGCGAGCCGAAGAACGGCTTCTCCCGGTGCTCCTCGTAGTGCGTCTCGGCGACCTCGCGCTCCAGCGTACGGAGCTCCAGGGCGGCGAGCTTGAGGCCCTTGCGCTCGATGCGCGCGATGACGTCCCCGACGAGGCCGCGGCGCACGCCGTCGGGCTTGACGAGGACAAGAGTGCGTTCGGACACGGATGATTCTCCTTGGTCTACCGGGTGCGATCTTCAGCGTGGGCCACGGCCCGCCCGCCGCGGCGGGAGGCCACCGGCCGGCCGGGGCCCTGACCGTATCCGCGCAGGTCGCCACGGCCGGGCTGCCGCATATCGGTGCGATCTTACCCGGCCGGCAGCGCCGCTCCGTCCGAGTCCGCGGGGCCGGCCGGGGAGGCTCCCGCGCGGGTCCGGCTCACCCACGCGGTCACGGCCGCGAGGACCACCACGATGACGCCCGCCGCCACCAGCCACAGCCGGTACGCCGCGGTCAGGGCGTACAGCGCCGCCATCGGCCCGCCGCCCGCCCGGGTGACGGCGCCGACCTTCGCGATCTGCAGCGGCCCGACGACGAGGTGGCCGCCGAGCACCGCCGGGAAGCACAGCGACAGGCCGAACAGGGCCGGGCCCGCCTCGGTGTGGCGCAGCGCGGCCCCGACCGCCAGGCCCGTTCCCGCGCCGAGCGCGCACAGCGCGGTCAGCAGCGTCCACAGGCTCGCCGCCGCCCCCATGGTCAGCAGGAGAAAGATCGCGACGATGCCCAGGCCGTACCCGCACAACACCGCGCCGCGGCCCGCGCTCCGGCCGAGCGAACCCGCCAGGAGGGCGGCGGCCAGCGCCCCCGCCGCGCCCGCCAGGAAGGCCGTCAGCGGCACGGCCCGGCCGCCGACCAGCCCGGCGAGCGGCCCGGTCACCGGCATGGTCAGCAGGCCCGCGGCCAGCATGACGACGGCGTACCCGAGCGGGCTGCCGGTGGTCGCGTCGCGGGAGCCGACCACGGCGAGCCCGAGCAGCCCGGCGATCCCGCAGGCCGCCAGCAGCAACTGCGCCCCCGGCGACCAGTCGTACGTCGTGACCACCGCCAGGAAGGCGAAGCCGGCCGCGGGAACGACCGGCAGCAGCAGTTGCACGCGCTCCGCGCGCGAGGCGGGCGGCGGGACGGCGCGGCGGGTGTCCGAACCCGCTCTCAGCAGCCCGAGCAGGGCGGTGCCGACCAGGGCGATCGCGCTCAGCCACCAGTACGGGCGCAGGATCGCCCGCCACTCCACCCCGTCGGGGTCCGAGCCGGCCGTCGCGGCCAGCGCGAGCGGCGTGGCCAGCAGCAGCGCCGCGACGAGCACGCCGGCCCAGACGGAGGACGCCGTGCGGCGGCGCCGCTGCTCCCGGGCCAGTGCCAGGGTGGCCGGTAAGACGACTCCGCCACCGGCGCCCTCGGCCAGCCGCACGGCGGCGACCTCCGGGACGGACGTCGCGTGCACCGAGAGCGCCTGGGCGCCGAGCAGGGCGGCGAGCCCCGCGAACAGCACGAGCCAGGCGGGCACGCGGCGGACCAGCGCGGTCGCGGGCGGCGTCGCGAGAAGGAGGGCGGGCAGCGCCAGGCCGCAGGCACGGACCAGCCCGGCCGCCCGGCCGTCGGACAGGCCGAGGTCGCGGAGCGCCTGCGGCATCACGTACGACGCCGTGTCGGGCAGCATGACGACCGCCGCGGGGACCGCCGTGACGACGACGACCAGCAGCACGGCGAACCCGGCGGCGTCCCGTCTTCCGGGAGGCGTGGACATCTTTCCGGGGGGCATGGACATCCGGAATCTCCTCGGGAGATCATCGGTCCCGCCCGCCAAAGATGCGCCTTACGCCAAATGTCGATTTTTTGGCATTTGTAAAGATTAGCGATACGGGACGATTGGAAAGGCCACCCGTGAGATTAGCGCGATTGCGCGCCTTCCACCCGGCGACCGACCCAAATCGACGCCGCCCAGAGAGCGCCGAATATGACACCGAGGAAAAACATCACCGGAACCACGAATCCCGTCGCAATGACCAGAATCTGCAACACACTGCCCGCGACGTAGGCCCAGCGGTACCGCAGCAGCCCGGCGATCAGCAGCCCCGCGAGGGCCAGGGCGCCTCCCACGATCCCGGCCGTCGTCGCGTCCGTGTGCGCGACCGAGATCGCCACAGGGATCGCCAGCAAGGTCACCACCGCCTGCAGCGTGAGCATGACGGCGCACAGTCTCCTCACCGGCCGGCCCCCTTCTTCCCCGCACCCGTACGGCGGGTCACTCGCCCACCCGCAGCAGCACGCGGGCGTCGCCCGCCGTCGTGACCGACCCGGTGATCAGCACACCGGCGCCCGCGAACTCCCCGGACTCGTCGGCCAGCGCGATGGCCTGGTCGATCGCGTCGTCCAGCCGGGGCACCAGGCGCACGCGGTCCTCGCCGAAGACGTCCTGCGCCAGGTCCGCCAACTCCTGGGCCGGCATCGACCGGGCGGAGGAGTTGCGGGCGACGATGACCTCCTCCAGCACCGGCTCGAGCTCCTCGAGCAGGCCGGTCACGTCCTTGTCGGCCATCACCGCCAGCACGCCGACCAACCGGGTGAACCCGAACTCCTCCGTCAGAGCCTCGACGGTGGCCGCCATGCCGGCCGGGTTGTGCGCGGCGTCGACCAGCACGGTCGGTCCCGTCCGTACGACCTCCAGCCGCCCCGGCGACGTCGCGTTGACGAACGCCTGGCGCACGAGCTCGGGATCGAGCTGGTCGCTGTCGGTCTCCGACTCACCGGTCGCCCGGCCCCGCGCGAACGCCTCCACCGCGGCCAGCGCGCACGCCGCGTTGCCCGCCTGGTGCGCGCCGAAGAACGGCAGGAACACCTCGTCGTACACGCCGTGCAGCCCCTGCAGCCGCACGAGCTGACCGCCCACCGCCATCTCGCGGCCCAGGACGCCGAACTCCAGCCCCTCGCGGGCGACGGTCGCCCCGACCTCGGTGGCGCGCCGCACCAGCACCTGCGCCGCCTCGACCGGCTGCTGGGCGAGCACGGCGATCGAGTCGGGCTTGATGATCCCGGCCTTCTCCGTCGCGATCTCCTCCACCGTGGACCCGAGCCAGCGGGTGTGGTCGAGACCGATCGGCGTGATCACCGCCACCGCCCCATCGGCGATGTTGGTCGCGTCCCAGGTGCCGCCCATGCCCACCTCGACGACGGCGACGTCGACCGGCGCGTCGGCGAACGCGGCGAACGCCATCGCGGTCAGCGTCTCGAAGAACGACACCTTGACGTCATGCTTGGCGTCGGTCAGCTCGATGAACGGCAGGACGTCCGCGTACAGCTCGGCGAACCGCTCCTCGCTCACCGGCGCCCCGTCGATCGCGATCCGCTCGCGCATCGAGTGCAGCTCGGGACTGGTGTACAGGCCGACCCGCAGCCCCCGCTCCCGCAACAGCGCCTCGATCATCCGGGCCGTGCTGGACTTGCCGTTCGTCCCGGTGATGTGGATGACGGGGTACGCCCGCTGCGGCGACCCGAGAACGTCCGCCAGATCACGCATCCGGTCCAACGTGGGATCGATGTCCCATTCGACCCCCCGGGCCCTGATGCCCTTGACGGCCTCCTCATACCTGGTCGCACTCACCCCAGCAGCCTACTAACGCGCCGCGCTTGAGTCAGACCGGCATGATCCCCGGCCCCGTCCGCGCGAGCCGGCCGCCCTCATCACCGGTATGCGGGGTCACGAGCCGGCGTCTCGCCACCGGTGGTGCGGTCGGCGTCGCGGCGGGCGTAACGCTCGGCGAAGCCGCTGGAAGCAGGCCCGCCATCGGGACGATCCACCCGGCAGGTCGGGCTTTCACCGAGCACTGTGCCCGCCGGGCGGCGCGATGGCGTCATCGGTCCGCCACGCCGGCCGATGATCAGGACTCCGCTCGTCGCTATGGTCGGAGGGTGACCGATGGGAGCGACGCGTTCTTCGCGGAGTGGGACCGGCGCGGCCCCGGTGCCAAGCGGAGCGTCGAGCGCGCGGGCCTCCTCGTGCGCGCGCTGGACGCCGGCACCGCCGGGATCCCGCTGCTGACCGTGGTCGGTTCCAAGGGCAAGGGCACGGCCGCCACCTACGCCTCCGCGGCCCTCGCCGCGGCCGGGCGCCGCGTCGTCACGGTCACCAGCCCGGCCCTGCGCCGGGAGCGCGAACGCATCCGCGTCGACGGCGCCGCGATCTCCGACGCCGACCTGGCCCGGCTCGGCGAGCGCGTCCGCGACGCGGCCCGGCGCCTGCCCGAACGGCGGAGCGGCGAGGGCTACCTGTCACCGAGCGGCCTGTTCACGATCGCGGGTGTGCTGCACGCGCGAGCCGTCGGCGCCGACGTCATCGTCCTCGAGGCCGGCATGGGCGGCGTCTCCGACGAGGTCAGCCTGTTCGCCCCGGACGTCGTCGCCATGACCGAGGTCTTCGCCGAGCACGTCGGCGTCCTCGGCGACTCTCCCGCCGAGATCGCGGCGAACAAGGCGGGCGTCACGGCCGCGACCACCTCCGCCGTCGTCTCCCTCCCGCAGAGCCCACCCGTCACCGAGTCGATCGCCGCGACCGTCGCCGCCCGCACCCACGACCGGGTGAAACCGGAGGTGATCGGCCCGAGCGATCTGCCTCAGGCGGTCCTGCCCGCCGCGTACGGCCGGCGGAACGCGGAGCTCGGCTGCGCCGCCGCCGAGCGCCTGCTCGACGCGGTGGGACGCCCGCAGCCGCCGCCCGACCGGCTGCGCCGGGTGCTGTCCTCCGTACGGCTCCCCGGCCGCCTGTCCTGGCATCGGCTGCCCGGCACCATGATCCTGATCGATTCGGCGATCGACCGGTCGGGCGCCGCCACGGCGCTGACCGAGGCGTACGGACGCTGGGGCCGCGTCGATCACGTCCTCGTCTGCCTGCCCGACCACAAGGACGTCGCCGGCGTCATCGCCGAGCTGGCCGACCTCCCCGTGACCTACGTACGGCTGCCGGAGTACCGGCACCTGCGATTCACCCACCCGCTGCCGCCCCATTGGACGGTCATGGACGACACGGAGCTGACCCGAGAGCGCCTCGCCTCTCTGGGCGAGCGGATCGTGGGCCTGGGAACGGTCTACTTCACCGCCCACCTGCTGAACCTCGTAGCCGCCGAAACAGAGCATTTGTTCGAGGCCTGACCCCAGATCCCCCGACGATCGCCGCGTGGCAACGAGCCGCGAAACCTGATCCCTGGCGATCGCAGCCGATAGAACGCAGCGATCGCCAGGGATCAGGCTGGAATCACTCAGAGCTCGAACCAGTACATGCCGCCGCGACCGGTCGGCGTGTAGCCGCTTCGGACGGCGAGTTCCGCGATCAGGAACAGGCCCCGGCTGCCCTCGGAGAGCTGGTCGGCCAAGCGTGGGGTCGGAATCGTCGGCCCGCCGTCGTCGGCGATTTCGACACGCAGGCCGCCTGAGCCCTCGGTCAGCCTGACCGAGACGGTTCCGCCATCGCCGGAGGCGGTGTGGACGACGGCGTTGGTCACCGCCTCGCTGGTCAGCAGGATCGCCGTGTCGGCGTGCGGATGCCCCCGCAGGACACGGGCGACGAACCAGCGCGCCGTGGCGACCTCTTCGGGACGGCCCTGAATGGTGATCGCTCCCAGCATGCCGGGGGCCATCACGCGGCCGCCTTGGCGATCAGGTGGGCGGCCGCGATGACAGGCTCGGCTCCCGCCCTGCCCGTGCGGCCCCAGAGGAAGTCCCACGCGCCGTCGTCCCGCTGCCCCGCCGCGATGCCGAGCTTGGTTCCATCCCGTCTCGGCAGGTACAGGACCGGCTCTCCATGGCTCGGTACGACGATCAGCGACGTGCGTCTCAGCGCGGCGAGGTGCCAGGCGAGTGCGGTCAGCAGCCGATAACGCGTCGCGTCAGCCGTCATCGCGCATCCTCCGGTTCTTTCGTTCCCTCACGTAGAGAGATCGATTAATGACACACTGTTACAGAGCACTCCAATGGATAGCACCACCGTGCAGCCCTGCACAACGGAGACCGTCAAAGGATCATGACCGGAGGAACAATTCATGCCCGCAGGTCACAGCCCGAGCATTCGGGGCCGCCAACTCATCGCCGAATTGAAGCGCCTCCGCGAAGCCGCACAGCTCACTCAGGAGCAGGTGGCCGAACGCCTGGACTGGCATCAGACGAAGGTCTTCCGCATCGAGACCGGGCGCACGACCCCGCACCCGAACGACGTCCGCCTGATGGTCGAGCTGTACGGCGTCACCGAACCCGGCCGACGGGACGGCCTCGTGCAACTCGCCAAGGACGCCCGCAAGCGGGGATGGTGGTACGCCTACCGAGACGTCGTCCCTCACCAGTACGAGATCTACATCGGCCTCGAATCAGAGGCCACGTCCGTACGCAACTTCGACCTCGCGTCCGTGCCAGGGCTGCTGCAAACGGCCGACTATGCCCACGCCCTGATCCAGGGCGGACCTCAAGATCTCAACGATGAGGAGATCTCTCGTCGCGTCGAAGTACGAATGATCCGACAGAAGATCCTGGACAAGGCGGATCGGCCCCAACTCTGGGTGGTGATCGACGAGTCCGTCATCCAACGGTCCGTAGGCGGATCCGAGGTCATGCGTGCCCAACTGCACCACCTACTGGACGTCTCCGAACACCCGAAGACCTCGGTCCAAGTGATCCCCTACCGCCGGGGCGCCCATCCCGGGATGGTCGGGTCGTTCAGCATCCTGGGCTTCCACCAGCACACGGACTTGGATGTGGTGAACGTGGAGACGATCGGCGGGAACCTCTACGTCGCCGATCCCATGGAGGTCCTCCCGTACGCCAACTCCTTCGATCACCTCATGGCCGAGGCCGAGAACACCGATCGCAGCCGGATTATGATCGAATCAGCACTTAAGAACCTGACCTGACGGTGGAGGGAGGCGCGAGATGACCCCCGACCTGTCTCGCGCGGAGTGGCGCACGAGCTCTCACACCTACCAGAACGGCAACTGCGTAGAAGTAGCGGATCTTCACTGCGATCCCACGATCGACGCGTAGCAGCGGGCGACGAAGTCTGATCCCTGGCGATCGCAGCCGATAGAACGCAGCGATCGCCAGAGGGTCGTGCCTGCGGGCAGGCCGTCGTCCACAGAACCACCTTCGGGGCTCGTGGACGGCTCGCGAGGCCGCCAACGTTGTGGGCATGCCGAGACGTCGTCCGCCTATGGATCCCGACCTCGTCCTGCTCATCCGGGCGCAGGCCGGGGTGGTGGCGCGGTGGCAGCTCCGCGAGCACGGGACGCCGGATAGCGCGGTGCGCACCCTCATCCAGGCCGGCCGGTGGGCGGTCCGGTATCCGGGGGTGTGCGCGACGTTCAACGGCGACCTCGCGCGGGCGGCCGAGCTGTGGGCGGCGGTCCTGGCGTGCAGCCGCAGGCCGCGTCTCGAACCCGGGGTGCGGCACTCCCCCGATGCCGTCCTCAGCCATGAGACCGCCGCCGAGCTGTACGGTCTGGCCGATCGGCCCTCCGCGGTCATCCATGTGACGGTTCCGGACGGGCGGCGTCGTCCGGTGGCGGCGCCGGGGATTCGCGTGCACTTCTCGGCGCATCTCTCCGACAGGCGGCATCCCGCCCAGGCGCCGCCGCGCACGCGCGTCGAGGACACCGTTCTGGACCTCACCCAGACCGCTCCGGACCTCGACACGGCCATCGACTGGCTCAGCCGTGCCTGCGGCGGCCGTCTGACCACTCCGGAGCGACTGGCGGCGGCCTTACGGGCGCGGAGAAAGGTCCGGCACCGGCGCGAGCTCCAGTACGCCCTGGAGGACGCCGCCGACGGCGCGCACAACTCGTTCGAGCTTCGCTACTACCGGGAGGTCGAGCGCGCGCATGGACTGCCCAAGGGCAGCCGTCAGCTCCGGCGGGTGATCGGGGAAGGAACGATCTACGACGACGTCGACTATGGCGGGCCCGCGACGGTCGTCCACCTGGACGGCCGCGTCCACCGGCAGGAGACGATGTTCCGGGACATGCGCCGGGACAACGCGGCCGTCGTCGAGGGTCGTGATCCGCTCCGCTACGGCTGGCGCGACGTCACCGAGCGCCCGTGTCACGTCGCCGCCCAGGTCGCTCTCGTCCTGCGCAGGAACGGCTGGACCGGCCGGCCCCGCCCCTGCCCTCGCCCCGGCTGTCTCCTCCGCCACATCGCAGAGATGGCATGACCCGAGATCGGGATGCCGGCGTGCCCGGCACGTCGCTGATCCCTGGCGTCCGGTGACGCTAGAGCGCTGCGATCGCCAGGGATCTACGTGTGTCCGGGCGCCACCAGGAAAACCGGGTGCTTTCCGGATCTTCGTTGCGGAGAATGGCGGGTCGTGAGTGATGTGATGGTCGAGACGTTCCTGCGGGACGGGTTCGTGAAGATCGAGCAGGCGGTTCCGGAGGGTACGGCGCGGGCGTGTGCGGAGCTGCTCTGGGCGGAGACGGGCTATGCCCCGGATGACCCCGCGACCTGGGCCGAGCCGGTGTACCGGGTCGGGGACATGGCCGCCGAGCCGTTCGTCGAGGCGGCGAACACCCCCGTCCTGCACGACGCGTTCGACCGGCTCGTCGGGCCGGGACGCTGGGTGCCACGCCGGTCGCTGGGGACGTTCCCGCTGCGGTTCCCGCACGAGGACGAGCCGGACGACGCCGGGTGGCACATCGAGTCGAGCTACTCGCTGGACGGGGTCACCTGGAATCACGTGAACGTGCGGTCGAAGGACCGCGCGCTGCTCATGCTGTTCCTGTTCAGCGAGGTCGGGGAACAGGATGCGCCCACCCGCGTCCGCGTCGGCTCGCACCTGGACGTCCCGCCGATCCTTGAGCCGTACGGCGAGGAGGGCGTGTCCATGTTCGCGGTCGCGGCCGAGGTCGAGGCGGCGTCCGCGCACCGGCCCCTCGCGTACGCGACGGGGCGGCCCGGCGACGTCTACCTGTGCCACCCGTTCCTCGTCCACGCCGCCCAGCCGCATCACGGGAAACGGCCCCGCTTCATGGCGCAGCCACCGCTGCACCCGGCTGTACCCAATGAGCTGGAGCGCGCCGACGGCGCGTACTCCCCCGTCGAGATCGCCATCCGCGAAGGTCTGCGCCGGCACTGACCCGCGAACGGCCCCGGTCGCTGGGATGTCGTGCGCTGAACGCCCCGGATCGGCGCTGCCGCCGCGGGTCGTGTTGAGGCGATGCGCGACCGCCTCGACCTCGACGCGCACCTCGGCGGGTACGAGGCCGCCCCCCACCACCACCGACGCCGACCGTCCGCCCGCCCGGCGAGCGCTGCCGGTGCTCACGGGACAGACGAGACCGCCGGTGCGGCGGAGGCCGGTGCGGACGGGACCGCCGGGGCCTGAAGCGGAGCCGGGACCGGGCGTGGTGATCCGTTGCCGAGTCGGATCTGCTGTCCATCGACCACACCTTCGGCCGTCCGGTGCTCGGGCTGCCCCCGGACGACACGGCCGCCTGCTCAGGGCGGGCAGCGCGCCGGCGACCGCAGACGGGACGGTGGGTGCCGGCGGGAAGCGCCGCTGAACCGGCTGGCGCCTGCGGACAGCCGTTGAACCGGCCGGTGTCCGCGGGATGGCCGGTGGCTTCGGTCCGCGGCCGTACGAGCCGCTCCCGGACACGTTCTACCGGCCGGCCGGGGTCACTCCTCGACGCGGAGGACGATCAGGGCGGTGTCGTCGTGGGAGGGCTCCGGGGAGAAGCTCCGGACGGCGCGCATGACCTTGGCCGCGACCGCGCCGGCGTTCAGGTCGACGCAGCCCGCGAGGATGCGTTCGAGACCGCCGTCGTCGCCCAGGAGCCGGTCGCCGTTGCGTCGCTCGGTCACGCCGTCGGTGAAGCCGAGCAGGACGTGCCCGGGTTTGAGGATCGTGGTCTTCACCTCGAACGTCGCCTCGGGGAAGACGCCGAGCATCAGGTCGGAGTGGTCCTCGCCCTTGACGATGCCGCTCGGGCTGAGGAACAGCGGCGGCGGGTGGCCGGCCGTGGCGTACGTCACACGGAGCCGGCCGTCGCCGAGCGGCTCCAGCTCGCCGTGCAGGAGGGTGAGGAACGGGGCGCGGGTCGCCTCCTCCAGGATCAGCGCGTTGAGGCGTTCGAGCACCTCGGGGATCGAGTGCCCCTCCCGGCCGAGGATCCGCAGGCCCTGCCGGGCGAGCCCGGTGACCGCGGCGGCCTCGGGGCCGGTGCCGCACACGTCGCCGATGGCGAACCGCCAGCGCGTGCCGACGTTGAAGACGTCGTAGAAGTCGCCGCCGACCTCGCTGTGCTCGCCGGCCGGGTCGTACACGACCGCGACGTCCAGGCCGGGGATCGTGGGGATGCCGGGCGGCAGGAGGCTGCGCTGAAGGGTGCGGCTCATGGCCGCCTGCTCCTCGTACAGGCGGGCGTTGTCGATGGCGAGGGCGGCCCGGCCCGCGAGGTCCTCGGTGAGTTCGAGCGCGTCGCGGGTGAAGCGCGCTCCCTTCGGGCCGCCGACGACGAGCGTTCCGATGCTGCGGCCCCGCGCCAGCAGCGGGAAGACGTGGGCGACGTCGCCGGTCACCCGGTGCGCGGTCGGGGGCAGGTCGCCGGACGGCGCCGGCGTGAACCCCTCCCAGGGGCCGGGCTCGGCGGGCGGCGGCGCGGGCGGCAGCAGGTCGAGCAGCGTACGCAGGTCGGCGACCATCGTCTCGTCGGCGTGCCAGGCGTACGCGGGCAGCGCCAGACCCGTGTCGCGGACGGTGAACACCGCGGCCCAGGTGGCCAGGCGGGGAACGATGAGCTGGGCGACCAGCGCCATCGTCATCTGCTGGTCGAGCGTGCCGGCGAGCATGCTGCTCGCCTCGGCGAGGAAGCCCAGCCAGCCCCGGCGGGCGCGTTCGAGCTCCATGAGGCGGGCGCGTTCGAGCGGGGGCGCCTGGCGGTCGGCGATCCGCTGGAGGTGTTCGACGTCGTCCTCGGTGAAGTGCCCGGCGTCGCGGGAGGCGGCGATCAGCAGCCCGATCGCCCGTCCGTCGACGGTGAACGGCGCGGTGACGAGCGAGCGGATCCCGGCGGCCTGGAGCGCCGGCAGGTTGTACGGGCTGCCGCCCAGGTCCGCGTACACGCCCCGGCCGCCGACCGGCGCGCCCTCCAGGCCGATCTCCAGCGCCGCGCCCTCGGGGCGTACGCCGGCCGTCGCCCGCAGGCTCAGCTCGGCGTCGTCGTCGGCGAGCAGGACGTACACGCAGTCGGCGCCCATGGCGTCCTGCGCGGCCTGTGCCGCGCGCTGGGCGAGCTGGTCGACGGTGGGGCGGGCGGACTGCGGCGCGGTGACGAGCTCCTCGGGGGGCGTGGGGGGCGGCGTCTGCTCCGCGGCGCCGGTGCCGGGGACGGTGAACCAGACGTGCTTGCCGCCGGAGCCGTACGTCACGCCCCAGGATGTCGCGAGCGTCTCGGGGAACAGCAGGCCGCGGCCGCTCACCTGGTCGCCCGGCACGGGCACGCGCCGGGCCTGGTGCCGGTCGTGGACCTCGACCCTGACCTGGCCGCCGATGAGCTCGCAGACCACCTCGACCTCGGTACCGGCGTGAACGATTGCGTTCGTAACGAGTTCGCTGGTGAGTAGCATGGCGTCGTCCACGTCATCGACGCCCCAGCCCCTGAGTGTCTTCCCCACGAAGCGCCGTGCGGCCGCGACAGAAGCGACCTCCGGCGGAAAGGTCGTGTACGTCTTTTGGTTGCTCTCCACGGCCACTTGGATTCGTCTCGGGGATGCAGGACGCTGCCATCGTGGCAGATGCACTGGGTGGACTGTACAGACCCCCGGCCACGACGCGTGGAAGGCTAGGAGGAATCAATGCCTCGAAGCACGTCCCATTCGCCGACCCGCGCCAGGTACGCGGAGACCGATCTGCGGTCGGTGCTCGACGCGTTGTGCTCGCTGCGCGACGGCGACTTCGACGTGCGGCTCGATCCCTCGCGTGACGGCATACTCGGCGAGATCGCCGGAGCCTTCAACGACGCTCAGGAGCGCGCCGCTCATCTCACCGGCGAGCTCGTACGGGTGCAACGTGAGGTTCGCCACGAAGGACGGATCGACGAGCGGCTGAGAGCGGGCGGCGAGGGCACCTGGGCGACGGGCAACGCCGCGGCCAACGCGCTGATCGACACGCTCGTGCAGTCCACGACCGCGATGGCGCGCGTCGTCGACGCGGTGGCCGACGGCGATCTGAGCCAGCGCATCGAGCTCGACACCGGCACGCGACCCTGGCGCGGCGAGCTGCTGCGGATGGGGTCGGGCGTCAACCGCATGGTCGAGCACCTCGACGAGTTCGCCGCGGAGGTGACGCAACTCGCCCGGGAGGTCGGCGCGGAGGGCCGGCTCGGCGGGCAGGCGGCGCCGCGGGAGATGTCCGGCCGCTGGCGGGACGTCACCGGCGCGGTCAACGCGATGGCGAGCCGGCTGACCGGTCAGGTGCGCGACATCGCCCTCGTGACGACGGCGGTGGCGCGGGGTGACCTGACCCGGAAGGTGACGGTCGAGGCGACCGGTGAGCTCCTGGAGCTGAAGGAGACCGTCAACACGATGGTCGACCAGCTCTCGTCGTTCGCCGACGAGGTCACGCGGGTGGCCCGCGAGGTGGGCACGGAGGGCCGACTGGGCGGCCAGGCCCGCGTCAGCGGCGTCAGCGGCGTCTGGAAGGACCTCACCGACAACGTCAACTCCATGGCGGGCAATCTCACCGCCCAGGTGCGCAGCATCGCCCAGGTCGCCACCTCCGTCGCCAACGGTGACCTGTCCAAGAAGATCACGGTCGACGCGCAGGGCGAGATCCTCCAGCTCAAGGACACCCTCAACACGATGGTCGACCAGCTGTCGGCCTTCGCGAACGAGGTGACCCGCGTGGCCCGCGAGGTGGGCACGGAGGGCCGGCTGGGCGGCCAGGCCCGCGTCAGCGGCGTCAGCGGCGTCTGGAAGGACCTCACCGACAACGTCAACTCCATGGCGGGCAACCTGACCAGTCAGGTCCGCAACATCGCCCAGGTCGCCACCTCCGTCGCCGGCGGGGACCTCACCAAGAAGATCACGGTCGACGCGCAGGGCGAGATCCTCCAGCTCAAGGACACCCTCAACACGATGGTGGGCCAGCTGTCCTCGTTCGCCGACGAGGTCACGCGGGTGGCCCGCGAGGTCGGTACCGAGGGCCGCCTCGGCGGGCGCGCCAAGGTCAGCGGCGTCAGCGGCGTCTGGAAGGACCTCACCGACAACGTCAACTCCATGGCGGACAACCTGACCAGTCAGGTCCGCAACATCGCCCAGGTCACCACGGCGGTCGCGAACGGCGACCTGTCCAAGAAGATCGACGTCGACGCGCAGGGCGAGATCCTGGAGCTCAAGACGACGATCAACACGATGGTCGACCAGCTCTCGTCGTTCGCCGACGAGGTGACCCGAGTGGCGCGCGAGGTCGGCAGCGAGGGGCGGCTCGGCGGACAGGCCGAGGTCGAGGGCGTCTCGGGCACCTGGAAGCGCCTGACCGAGAGCGTGAACGAGCTGGCCGGAAACCTGACCCGTCAGGTACGCGCGATCGCGTCGGTGGCGAGCGCGGTCGCCCGCGGCGACCTCACCGGGTCCGTCTCGGTGGAGGCGCGCGGCGAGGTCGCCGAGCTCAAGGACAACGTCAACCTCATGGTGGCGAACCTCCGCGAAACCACCCGCGCGAACCAGCAGCAGGACTGGCTGAAGACCAACCTCGCCCGGATCGCCGGCCTGATGCAGGGCCACCGCGACCTGATGGAGGTCGCCCGGCTGATCATGAGTGAGGTCACACCGCTGTCCTCCGCCCAGTACGGCGCGTTCTACCTCGTCGAGGAGGCCGATGACGGCGCGCCGGAGCTCGTGCTGAAGACCGGGTACGGCCTCAGCCAGGACAAGATCGAGAAGGTGCGGTTCCGCCTGGGCGACGGCCTCGTCGGCCAGGCCGCCATGGAACACAAACCGATCTTCGTGCACGACCTGCCGGCCGGTTACATCACCGTCGGTACGGGCCTGGGGCAGGCGTCCCCGCTCAATCTGATCGTGCTGCCGATCCTGTTCGAGAGCCGCGTCCTCGGGGCGATCGAGCTGGCCTCGTTCAGCCCGTTCAGCGAGGTGCACCTGGCGTTCTTCGACCAGTTCGTGGAGACGATCGGCGTCACGATCAACACGATCACGGCGAACTCCCGTACGGAGGCGCTCCTGGGCGAGTCCCAGCGGCTCACGGCCGAGCTGCAGGACCGTTCCAGCGAGCTGCAGCGCCAGCAGGAGGAGCTGCAGCGCTCCAACGCCGAGCTGGAAGAGAAGGCGGCGCTGCTGGCGAAGCAGAACCGCGCGATCGAGATGCAGAACTTCCAGATCGAGCAGGCCCGCCGCACGCTCGAGGAGCGCGCCGAACAGCTCGCCCAGTCCTCGCGGTACAAGTCCGAGTTCCTGACGAACATGTCACACGAGCTGCGCACTCCGCTCAACAGCCTGCTCGTGCTCGCCAAGCTCCTGGCCGGCAACCCGGACAAGAACCTGACGCCCAAGCAGGTCGAGCTGATCAAGACGATCCACGAGTCGGGCAGCGACCTGCTGCGCCTCATCAACGACATCCTCGACCTGTCGAAGGTCGAGGCGGGCAAGATGGAGCTGGTCCCGCAGCGGGTGTCGCTCGGCGAGCTCGTCGACTTCGTCGACGCGAACTTCCGGCCGCTGGCCGCCGACAAGGGCCTCGGCTTCGACGTGTACGCCGAGCCCGGGCTGCCCGAGCACCTCTACACCGACGAGCAGCGGATCCAGCAGGTGCTGCGGAACCTGCTGTCGAACGCGGTGAAGTTCACCGCCACCGGCGAGGTGCGGCTGACCATCCGGCGGGCGAACGGAGTCGAGTTCATCGACCCGGTCCTCGCCCGCGCCCCCGAGGTCCTCGGGTTCGCCGTCAGCGACACGGGCATCGGCATCGACGAGCACAACCTGCGGGCCATCTTCGAGGCGTTCCAGCAGGCCGACGGCACGACGAGCCGCCGGTACGGCGGAACCGGCCTGGGCCTGTCCATCAGCCGCGACATCGCCCAGTTGCTCGGCGGGGAGATCCACGTCGCCAGCCGTCCGGGTGAGGGGAGCACGTTCACCTTCTACCTGCCGGCCCGCTACCTCGAGAACGCCGCCGACACGGCCGCGCCCGTACGCGAGGAACGGCGGCGGCCGCTGCCGGCCCCGCCCGTCGAGGCGCCGTCGTTCGACGTCCTCGAGCAGGACGAGGAGTACGAGTCCTCGCCCATCGACGACGAGGTGCTGTCCGGCCGCAAGATCCTCATCGTCGACGACGACGTCCGCAACATCTTCGCGTTGACCTGCGTGCTGGAGCAGTACGGCATCGAGGTCCTGTACGCCGAGAACGGCCGGGAGGGCATCGACACGCTCGACCGCAACGAGGACGTCGATCTCGTCCTCATGGACGTGATGATGCCGGAGCTGGACGGCTACGCCACGACGGAGGCCATCCGGCGGATGCCGCAGTTCGCCGACCTGCCGATCATCGCCCTGACGGCCAAGGCCATGAAGGGCGATCGGGAGAAGAGCATCGAGTCCGGTGCGTCGGACTACGTACCCAAGCCTGTCGACGCCGACCACCTTCTTGACATCATGAGGGCGTGGCTCAACCGGCCACGCACGTGATGGAGGGCTGACTGTGGCCGAGAAGGCGAACATTCTTCTGGTCGATGACCGTGAGGAGAACCTCGTAGCACTGGAGGCGATCCTCAGTTCACTCGACCAGAACATGATCCGCGCGCGTTCGGGGGAAGAGGCTCTGCGAGCCTTGCTGACGAACGACTTCGCGGTGATCCTTCTCGATATCGTCATGCCCGGGATGGACGGCTTCGAGATCGCCCGCGCGATCAAACGGCGCCGGAAGACCCGCGAAGTGCCGATCATCTTCCTGACCGCCGCGGACGCCGATCCGGACTACGCCTTCCGGGGGTACGCCGCCGGCGCCGTCGACTACATCTCCAAGCCGTTCGACCCCTGGGTGCTGCGCACGAAGGTCTCGGTCTTCGTCGAGCTGTACCGGAAGAACCAGCAGCTCCGTGAGCAGTCGGAGCTGCTGCGCACGCAGTTCGCGGCGGCGCCCTCGGAGGAGTTCACGGCCGAGCTCGGCCGGCGCGTCGCCGCGGTCGAGGAGCAGGTCGGCGCGCTCGGCCAGTGGGTGGCGCAGGACGAGGAGGCCGCCAAGGCGGTCGCCACCCTCGAACAGCGCGTCGAGGAGCTGCGCACGGCGATCGACACGCTCCGTCCCCACCCCTGAGCCGGTAGGAGCCCGTCCGGGCCGGGATCCGCGTCCGAGGCGGCACATCTCCACCGAGCGAGCGTCCCAGGCCGTCAGACGGGCCGATAGCGGGCTCTGATGTGGAGGCGTTCACCCCGGGGGACCGAGGAGGCTGAGGAACTCCACCCGCCGCGCGTCGGCGTTGCCGAACCAGTGCGGGAGGTGGGTGTCGAAGTCGGCGACCTCGCCGGACGTGAGGACGAGGTCCCGGTCGCCGAGAACGAGGCGTAGTCGTCCGCTGAGGACGTACAGCCAGTGGTACCACCCCTCGTGCGGCCGGGGATCGGGGTCCCCATCGGCCAGGCCGGCGGGAAGGATCTGCTTGGACGCCTGCAGCCCGCCGGGCCTGCGGGCCTGCGGGCCTGCGGGTCAGCGGGCCTGCGGGTCAGCGGGCCTGCGGGTCAGCGGGTCAGCGGGTCAGCGGGTCAGCGGGTCAGCGGGACGATGGTCATGCCCTTGTGAGTGAACGGCTGGGGGTCCACCCGGGGGCGCCGCCGACCGGAGCCCCGACGAGTTCGTCGAGCGGCGCCCGGTACGCCTTGGCCAGTGGCAACAGGAGCTCCAGGCCCGGCTTGCGGTGCCCGGACTCCAGCCGGGACAGGGTGCTGACCGGAATGCCGGTCGTCTCCGACAGCGCGGTCAGCGTCGCTCCGCTGCGGCGCCGCAACTCGCGCAGCCGTGGTCCGACCGCGGCCGGTACGGCATCGAGCTCATCGCTCATCCGTTCACTGTGCCCACGCTTTTGCGCTTTTCGCAAAGAACTTTGTCAGGTTGTGGGCAGTAGGGGCAGGTTGGTGGCGGAGGCGATCATCGGACGCGGGAGCGATCGGCGGTCGGCCTCATCGCCGGGGACGCCCGCCGCCCACTGACGAGGAGAGAACAGCGGACAATGGACGTTCGATTCTGGGAAGAGATGTATCGCAGCCGCGACCAGGTCTTCAGCGGCGCACCCAACGGAGTGCTCGTCACCGAGGTCACCGGCCTACCGCCGGGGCAGGCGCTCGACGTCGGATGCGGTGAAGGCGCCGACGCGGTCTGGCTGGCCCGACAGGGCTGGCAGGTCACCGCGGTCGACGTCTCCCGGACCGCCCTGGAACGCGCCGCCGCGGCAGCCACGGACGTCGCCGGCCGCGTGGCATGGGCATGCGCCGACGTAACCGTCACGCCTCCTCCAGCGGGCGCATTCGACCTGGTGTCCGCTCAGTACGTCCCGCTTCGCCATCAGCCGGACCACACGGCGCTGCACGGTCTGCTGAAGGCCGTGGCGCCCGGTGGGACGCTGCTCTTCGTCGGCCATGACCTCGCCGGCCTGTCCCCACAGCAGGGACACGGCTTCGACCCCGGCGACTATTACCAGCCCGGCGACATCGCCGGGCTTCTCGGAGGCGACTGGGTCGTTGTCATCAACGAATCCCGCCCGCGAACCGTCCCGGCCCCGGCCGGCACGCACCATACCCACGACACCGTTCTGCGGGCGCGACGCCTGCGGTGAATCTGCCGGTAAACGCAGGAAAGCCCGCCAGATATCTGGCGGGCTTTCCTGATCTATGTAAGTGTCCGGCGGCGTCCTACTCTCCCACACCGTCTCCAGTGCAGTACCATCGGCGCTGAAGGGCTTAACT
>NZ_JBFAUT010000057.1:0-61722 GCF_040679475.1 Actinoallomurus sp. NPDC052274 | reverse complement strand
CGGGCCGGCCGCCTGCCGGCCCGCGCGGGTCCGCGGACGCGTCCTGCCTCAGTTGGTGGCCACCAGGTGGTCCCGGAGGCCGACGCCGTACGACGTGGGCGTGCCGTCGTACGAGCTGATCAGCGACGGGCCGCTGCTGCAGTCCCAGGTGTTCCACGTCCACCCCAGGTAGCCGACGGAGTGCGAGTCGGCCCAGTTCATCAGGGTGTCGATGAAGCCGTGCGAGCAGTCGTTCTCACCGATCTCGCTGAGCGTCAGCGGCACCTGCGCCGCGACCGGCCCGAGCTGACCGTCGTAGCAGGACGTGCTCGAGCAGGTGTTGAAGTTGTAGATGTGCGCGAACGCGGCGAGGTTGTTCTTCGGGTCGGTCGGCCGGTACTGCAGCCACTGCGTCAGGTCGTTGGAGTACGCCAGCCCGCCCACGAGGATCACGTTGCCGGCGCCGGTCGCCCGTACGGCGTTCACCAGGCTCTGGAAGCCGGCCACCTGGTAAGGGATGCCGGAGCAGGTCCCGCCGTCCCGCCAGCAGGTCCAGCCGGAGGTCTCACTGCCGGTCGCGCGCTCCGGGTACGGCTCGTTGAACAGGTCGAAGACCACCGCGTCGTCACCCTTGAAGGCGCCCGCGACACCCGTCCAGAACGACGGCGCGTACTGGGCGTCCGGCATCGGCTTCTGGCAGGTGGCGTGGACGTCCGAGCAGCCGGACGAGGGACCGGTGTAGGTGCCGTAGTTCCAGTGCATCTCGAGGATCGGGGTCATGCCGTGCGCCTCGAGCCGCGACACGAAGGACTTGACCTCGGTCTGGTACGCCGTGCCGCCGTACCGCGAGTCGATGTTGCTCAGGCCGAGCCAGCACTCCTCGTTCAGCGGGACGCGGACCGCCGTGATCTTCCACGCGGCCATGGCGTTGATCGACGCGTCGTCGACCGGACCGTCCCAGATGCCCCGGCCCTGGACGCACATGAACTCGCCGCCGGAGCGGTTCGCCCCGCGAAGGCGTACGGTCGTGCCGCTCGCGGTGACGAGTTTGTTCCCCGAGACGTGCAGCGCGGGCGCGGGCCCGGTCGTCCCGCCACCGCCGCCTCCCCCGCCACCGCCGCCGGATCCCGAGCCGGTGCACACGGTGCCGTTGATCGAGAAGGACGCCGGGTCGGTGTTCGCGCCGGTGTAGGTGAAGTTGGCGCCGATCTGGGCGCTGGCGCCGCTCGCCAGCGTGCCGTTCCAGCTCGCGTTGGTGACGGTGATGTTCTTACCGCTCTGGGACCACGTGCCGCTCCAGCCCTGGGTCAGCTTCTGGTCGCCGGTGTAGGCGTAGGTCAGCGTCCATCCGTTCAGCGACTCACCGAGGTTCTTCAGCGTGATGGTGGCGCTGAAGCCCGACCCCCAGTCGTTCTTCGCGTAGCCGACGTCGCAGGAAACGGCGGCGTGCGCGGTGCCGGTGCCGGTGACGAGGCCGACCCCGCAGACGCTGAGCAGGAAGGCCACGAGAAACGGGATCACGCGTCGAGGTCGCATTGACGGCTCCATGGCGGGTTGTGGGAGAAGTGTGGGAGCGCTCCCAAGCTGCCCGAAGGTAACCCCGGGGACCGAAGCCGGGAAAGACCCTTTCATCGCCGTTCACGCCGGAGACCTCGCGGAACCGGGCGTCGGGCCGGCCGGACCGCACTGGGTACGCTGACAGGACACGCGGCGACGCTCCGGGCCCGGGCCCGCCGTCGCCCCGACTCGAGGAGCGCGACGGCGCGGACCCCGCGACAGGGCCGCACCCGTCGGCCGAAACCGCCCGGACCGAGATCCGCACGACCGGGCGCTGGCCGCTTCCGGCCATCGTTAATGTGATTAACAAATAATGTTAATGTGGTTAACGATCATCGCAGGAGATCCCTGCCGGATGCGATTCGACGATCTTCAGGAGGCACCGTGACCAGGTTGAGGTCACATCCGATCATCCTGGCGGCATGCGCCGTGCTCGCCCTGGCCGCGCCCGCGTCGGCGGCCGCCCGCCCCTCCTCCCGCACCGGCGGCGCGGCGGACCGGGCCGGCGTGCTCGCCGTCACGCCCACACCACCGCCCGGCACCGCCTCGGTCACGACCTCGGCCACCCCCTCCTCCGCCGCCGACCTGAGCTCCGGCTGGAAGATCCAGTCCTCGGCCGTCGCGGGCGGGTCGGGCGCGACGATCTCCCGCCCCGACTACGCGACCACGGGCTGGCTGGCGATCAGCCGCCCGGAGACGCTGATGGCGGGGCTGCTGGAGAACGGGCGCTACCCGAACATCTTCTACTCCGACAACCTGGCCAAGGTCCCCACCGACCAGTTCAACGCGAACTGGTGGTACCGCACGCAGCTCACCGTCCACCCGCGACGTGACGGCCGCACCGTCCTGATCATGAACGGGGTGCTCGGCACCGCGGACCTGTGGGTCAACGGCACCAAGGTCGCCGACCGGTCACAGCTCCAGGGCGCGTACTCCCGGTTCGAGTACGACATCACGCCGTACGTCCGGGACGGCCAGAACGCCATCGCGCTCGACGTCGCCAAGAACGACCCGAAGACGTACCTGACCGACAGCCTGCTCGACTGGAACCCGCCGGCGCCGGACCGTAACACCGGTCTGCGCTTCGCGCCCCAGCTCGCCCAGGCCGGCCCGGTCGCGTTGCGCAACGTGCACGTCGACCAGCACAACGCCGCGAACCTCGGCAGCTCGGACCTCACCGTGAAGGCCGACCTGCGCAACGACACGGACACCGCGCAGAAGGCGCGGCTGGACGCCACGATCACCCGGGCCGGGACGCGGATCGCCGTGTCGGCGAACGCGAACGTCCCCGCCAAGTCGACCCGGACGGTGACGCTGACGCCGGCGGACCACCGGGCGCTCCACCTGGCGCACCCGGCCGTCTGGTGGCCGTACCAGCTCGGCGCGCAGCCGCTCTACCACCTGACCGTGAGCGCGAACGCCGGCGGCCGGGTCTCCGACCGCACCGACGAGGACTTCGGCATCCGTACCGTCACCTCGTACCTGACGCCGGTCAAGCCGGGCACCCACACCACGCACGGTGGGCGGCAGTTCGTGATCAACGGCGTCCCGCTGGTGATCCGCGGCGGCGGATGGTCGCCGGACATGTTCATGCGCTACTCGCCGCAGAACATCCGCGACCAGCTCGCCTACGTCAAGAACCTGGGACTGAACACCCTGCGGTTCGAGGGGAACCTGCCGCCCGACGACATGTTCGCCGAGATGGACCGCGCCGGGATCCTGGCCATGCCCGGCTGGCAGTGCTGCGACCGGTGGGAGGACCCGTCCTCCAAGTGGCCGGACGCCCTGAAGGCGAACGCCGGCGTCCAGGCGACGCACGTGGCGCAGTGGCTGCGCGACCACCCGAGCGTCTTCACCTTCTTCCAGGGCAGTGACGAGGCGCCCGACGCGGTCAAGGAGGCCATCTACCTGAAGGCGTTCGCGGCGGCCGACTGGCCGACGCCGCAGGTCGCCGCCGCGGAGTACAAGTCGTCGCCGCAGCTCGGGCCGTCCGGTTCCAAGGAGGGCCCGTACAACTACGTCCCGCCGGGCTACTGGTGGGCGAACGGGCCGGAGACGGTCGATCCCGGCGACCCGACCTTCACCAACCAGGGGAGCGCCTGGGCGTACGGCACCGAGACGAGCGCCGGCAACACGGTGCCGACCCAGGACTCCCTCAACCGGTTCCTGACACCGGAGGAGCAGAAGAAGATCTGGGACCTGAGCACCACGAACGGGCCGGGGACCGGACCGGACCTGTTCCACGTGTACCCGAAGTACAACAGCTACACGAAGACCGCCCGGATGGGGCAGTACAACACCCCGCTGTGGAACCGCTACGGCCACTGGTCCGACATGGCGTCCTACCAGCGGATCGCGCAGATGGGCGGGTACGAGGTCACCCGGGCGCAGTTCGAGGCGTACCTCGGCCATTCCAAGGACCCGGCCAATCCCAGCACCGGCGTCATCTACTGGATGCTGAACAAGGCCTGGCCGTCATTGCACTGGAACCTCTACAACGACGATTTCGACCAGCCCGGCGTGTACTTCGGCGCGCAGAAGGCCGGCGAGCCCGTCCACGTGATGTACGACTACGCCGACGGCTCGATCAGGGTCGCCAACCTGACGAACGCCCGGCAGTCCGGCCTGACCGCCACCGCGCGGTTCATCGACCTGAACGGCACGGTCAGGGCGACGGCCCGGCAGGCGGTGCCCGCGCTGGCGAGCCAGGACGTACGGACCGTGCTGACGCCGAAGGTGCCGGCGGGCATCTCCCGCACGTACTTCCTGGAGCTGACGCTGACGCGTCCGGGCGCCACGGTGAGCCGTAACGTCTACTGGCTCTCCACGAAGACGGACGAGGTCGACTGGCCCAAGTCGCTCGGCCAGGGCAGCGGCGCGGTGTTCAAGCCCGACGGTTACGCCGATCTCACG
The DNA here is from genome assembly GCF_040679475.1 of Actinoallomurus sp. NPDC052274. Classification (NCBI taxonomy): domain Bacteria; kingdom Bacillati; phylum Actinomycetota; class Actinomycetes; order Streptosporangiales; family Thermomonosporaceae; genus Actinoallomurus; species Actinoallomurus sp. NPDC052274. Next base: position 57,273 of record NZ_JBFAUT010000057.1, on the reverse strand, counting down.
GGTCTACAGAGCCTGCCCGCCGCGAACGTCAAGGTGTCCGCGTCGACGCGCCGGAGCGGCGGAGAGGCGACCACCACGGTGACCGTCCGCAACGTGGGTTCCAAGCCGGTGCCCGCGGTGTTCACCCGTGCCGACGTCCGCCGGGGCACCTCGGACGGCCGCGCGCTGGGCGGCGACGACCAGGTCCTGCCGATCGAGTGGAGCGACAACGCCGTCACGCTCTGGCCGGGGCAGAGCCAGACGCTGACCGCGCACTATCGCGTCGCGGACCTGCGGGGCGCGGCGCCGGTCGTCGGGATCACCGGCTGGAACCTCGCCGGTCTCACCGTCCCCGTACGGGGCTGACGCCCTTTCGCTCCTTTTTCACAGGTCCGGAACCATGACCGGATCCGGACAATTGACGCCGCCCGGTGGCGCGTGTTCGACGGAAAGGCGGCCTCGAAGGCCGTCCGCCCGGCCGGATCGCGCCCCGGGCGCTCCTTCGCGTCCCCTTCGGGAAATGGCCCGATGGCCGCCCATCCGCGCGATCGGCGGCACCGCGTAACCGTTTCGTCCCGCTCCGCTCATCATTACGGTGCACGTGACGACTTTTCATTTTTCGGCACTTTAAATGTCCGTACCGCCCTACACTCCTCTCGCAATCCGGTCTCGATCACCATGCGATCGCCCTCTGGAGAGGCAGGTCGATGCCGAGGACGCACCACAGGCAAGGACGGCTCGACCCCCCGCGGCGCCGGAGGCTGACGGCGTCGCTGGGCGACAGGATCTCCGCGCTGGGCGGAGTGGTCGTCATCGCGGTGGGTCTCGCGCTGGCCGCCATCGTCGAGCAGGCCGTCATGCCGCCGGTCGCCCGGCACGCGGTCGCCGACCGCCGCCCCGTGCGCGTCAGGCACTCGCGCACGCCGCGTCCGGCCCCGTCCCGGTCCTCGCCGTCGCCGGCTCCGGTGAGCCCGGCCGTCCAGCTCAGCCGGAAGGTCGAGACGGTCGTCCTCGCCGAGCGCAGCCGCGTGGCCCGGCGGGACTACGGAGTCGGGGCGCTGCCGACCCCCATCGTGCGGCTGACCAGGATGGACCGCGCGCGCACCTGGGCGTTCGGCACCGAGACGATCCCGCCCCCGCGCGGGATGACGGTCATGCCGGAGTCCTCGCTCTATGTCGCGCAGCGCACCCGCGCCGGCTGGCAGGTGGCCCTGGCCGGCACCCCGCAGTTCACCACGCTCCTGCGCAAGGCGCCCGCCGCGGTCGTTCCGGCCGGCGAACGACCGGTGCTCGAGAGGTTCAGCGCCGCGGCCGACCCGCCGCTGGACACCGGCCTGATGCTCCCCTGGGGAGTCGGCCAGTCCTGGACCCTCCTGGCCACGGACGACGGCGTGTCGGGCTTCGACGGCGGTGACGGGCGGGTCCTCGCCCCGGGTGACGGCCGGATCTACCGGCTCTGCTCCTCCGCCGCCGGTCACGGGCTCGTGCTCCTCATCCACCCGAACGGCCTGGCCACCGAGTACTACCAGATGTCCGACGTGACGAAGGTCCGCGACGGCGGCCTCGTGAAGCGCGGCGACTACCTCGGCCGAACCGGTACGGAACAGCCGTGCGGAGGCGGGGAGGCGCCGCAGCGGATGGTGCGGTTCGCGGTCACCGACGCGACCGGCACGATGCGGCTCGACCACTTCCAGCTGGGCGGCTGGACACTGCGCGAGACGGCGGCCGCGACGTTCGCCGAGCGCGCCGGCGTCCGCGTCGACGCCGGCAACCCGCTGCTGAACTTCGGGGCCGCGCCCCCGTCTCCCACCCCCGCGCCGTCCGGGAGCCCCTCCCCTGGCCGTACGCCCAAGTCGGGTCCGCCGAGCGTGCGCGTTCCCAACGTCCCCCTGCCCGGCGGGAGCCCCGGTGCCGTCGTCTGAGCGGGCCACCGCCCCGCGTCACGCTCCCAGGGAGCCCGGGGCACGGAGGCGGGCGCGGCGCCGCCCCTCCCGAAGACCCGGGCGTACCCGGGCGACCTTCCTGACGCTGGTGCTCCTCGCGGTCGTCCTCGTCGTCGGCCGGACCTCGTGGGGAGCGGTGGAGATCGAGCGGCTGCGGCGGTTCCTGGAGTTCTACGTCGGCGTGTTCACCCTGCTGGCGGCGACCGCGGCGGTCGTCGCCGGGGTGGCCGCCGCGCAGCGGACCCTGCCGATCGGACTGCGCATCCTCGCCCAGGGCGCCCACCGCGCGACCGCGGTCATGGCCGTCGGCTTCCTGGTCACGCACATCGCCTTGAAGGTCATGGAGGCGCACGCGACCGTCTTCGACGCGTTCCTGCCCTTCACCGGCCACGGGCGGCGCGCCGTCCTGGTCGGCCTGGGCACCATCGCCGGTGACCTGCTGATCGTCGTCGTCGCCACCGGCGTGCTGCGCGGCCGGTTCGTCACCGGCTCCCGGCCATGGCTGTGGCGCACGGTGCACGCGCTCGCGTACGTCATGTGGGCCGTGGCGATCGGCCACGGCCTGACGGCCGGCCGCGCTCCCAAGGCCTGGGTCACCTGGAGCTACCTGGTCTGCGCCGCCCTGGTACTGGTCGCGGCGACGAGCCGGCTCCCGCGCCTGGCCCGTGACCGTCGCATGCTGCGCGCGCGCAAGGCCAGAGGCGACGGCCGGGTGACGGGAACCGGGACGCGTCACGGCGCCGCCGACCCCCGCGACCGGGTGAGCGCGGAGGCCCGGGCCGCCGCGGAGACCGGCGACCTGCCCGACGAACAGTTCTGGGCGGCGCTGCGCGCCGAGACCGCCCCATGGCTCGGTGACCGGAGATGACGGACTTCCGGTACGTGGGGCCGCCACGCCTCGGCCGCGGACTGGACCGGCACCAGCGCATCGACCAGACGGCCCACCGCGCGGTGCACGGGGAGTTCCGGCGGCGCGGCCTGCGCGAACTGCTGGCACTGGCCGAAGAGGTCGACCTGCGCGGCCGCGGCGGCGCGGCCTTCCCCTTCGCCCGCAAGCTGAAGGCGGTCGTGTCGGCGGCCCGCCGTCAGGACGCCCAGACCGTCGTCCTGGTCAACGCCACCGAGGGCGAGCCGGCCAGCGCCAAGGACAAGCTGCTGATGTCCCGCGCCCCGCACCTCATCCTCGACGGGGCGATGCTCGCCGCCCTCGCGCTCGGCGCCCGCGAGGTGGTCATCGGCGTGACCGACGGCGGCCGGGCCGGCCGGTCCATCCGCAGCGCGGTCGTGGAGAGCAACCTCGGCGGGTTCGTCCGCGTCGTCCGCCTCCCGGAGCGGTTCGTCACCGGGGAGGGCGGCGCGCTGGTCAACGGCGTCAACGGCGCCCCGGCCCTGCCTCCGGGCCGCAAGGTGCGGGCCGCGGAACGCGGCGTGGACGGGCTGCCCACCCTGCTGTCGAACGCCGAGACGTTCGCCCAGCTGGCGCTGTTGTCCCAGCTCGGCGCGGACCTCTACCGGGCGATCGGAACACCCGAGGAACCGGGCACCGTCCTCCTCACCGTCTGGGGGCCGAGCGGCCGGCCCGTCGTCGTCGAGGCACCGGCCGGCACCCCGCTGTTCCAGGTGCTCGACCTGGGCCGGGCGGACGTCGGCCAGGGCGTCCTGATGGGCGGCTACCACGGCGCGTGGCTCACTCCCACCGCCGCGAACCGGGCCCGCGTCTCCCGCGCGGACATCGCCCGGGCGGGCGCCGCCCTCGGGGCCGGCATCATCCTGCCGCTCGCCGCGGACGTCTGCCCGCTGGGCGAGGTCGCCCGGGTCGCCGTCTACATGGGCATGGAGACCGCCGGGCAGTGCGGTCCCTGCCGCCTGGGGCTGCCGGCCCTCGCCCGGTCGCTCCGCGCGCTCGCGGAGGGCGACTCGCGCTCCGAGGCCCTCGCGGCCGTACGGCAGGGCATGCAGGTCGTCAAGGGACGCGGAGCCTGCCACCATCCGGACGGCACGTCCCGGTTCATCGCCTCGGCGCTCGAGGTCTTCGAGGAGGACGTCGCCGCCCACCTGGCCGCCGGAGGCTGCGGCCGCCCGGTACGCGGGCTGCTGCCGATCGACGGCGAGGAGGCGGCCGCGGAGAAGTCCGAGGACACCGGACTGCGGCTGACCGTGGACTGGACCCGCTGCGCCGGGCACGGCCTGTGCGGGCACCTCGTCCCCGGCCTCGTGAGCCTCGACGAACACGGCTTCCCGGTCGTCGAGAGCACGTCGGTGCCGCGGCGACTGCTCCGTCAGGCCCATCAGGCGATCGAGATGTGCCCCGCCCTCGCCCTGCGGTTCAAAGACCCCTGATCACACCTCTGGAGACGCCGTCTCCCCACCGGTCGCGTCCAGGTGGTCCGCGAGGATCCGGCTGATCGCGCCGAGCGACTGGACCTGTTCGGCGTCGAGCGCGTCGAACAGCGCCCGGCGGACGGCCTCGACGTGCCCCGGTGCCGCGGCGGCCAGTGCGGCGAACCCCTCGTCGGTGAGGACGGCGAGCTGACCGCGCCGGTCGGTGGGGCAGTCCTCCCGGCGCACCCAGCCGCGTTCCTCGAGCCGGGTGATCGCGTGGGACAGCCGGCTCGCGGAGACACGGGTGCCCTCGGCGAGCACGGACATCCGCAGCGTACGACCGGGCGTCTCCGAGAGGCGCACCAGGATCTCGTAGTAGGCGTGTGGGATGCCCGAGTCGCGGCGCAACTGCGCGTCGATCTCGTCAAGCAGCAGGCGGTGCGCCGTCAGGTACGCACGCCAGGTGCGCTGCTCATCGGGGCTCAGCCATCGGGTCTCGCTCATCCGGACGAGTCTAGTCCTGTTGTTGAGCTTTCAAGTAGCTGCTAGATTCCTTGAACGTTCAAGTAATCGCCTTTCCGGAGGAGTCCCGACTCATGTCCCGTCGCATTCCCTCACCCGTGGTCGACGTGGCCCTGCTCGTCGCCCGTGTCGCGATCGGCGTCGTCTTCGTCGCGCACGGCTGGCAGAAGCTGCACACCAACGGCCTGACCGCGACCGGGCACGCGTTCAAGATGATGGGCGTCCCCGCGCCGACGCTGTCGGCCTACTACGCCACCTTCGTCGAGCTCGGCGCGGGGCTGTTGCTGATCCTCGGGCTCCTGACGCCCATCGCCGGCGTGCTGCTCTTCCTCGACATGGTCGGCGCGTTCCTGACGGTGCACGTCGACAAGGGCCTGTTCGTGGACAAGGGCGGCTACGAGCTCGTCCTCACCCTCGCCGCCGTCACCCTGGCCTTCGCGGCGGTGGGCGCAGGCCGCCTCAGCGTCGACGGCCTGTTCGGTCGACGCACGCCCACGACCGCGCCCTGAGCGACCGCGTCCTGAGCGACCGCGTCCTGCGACCGCGTCCTGAGCGACCGCGCCCGGCCTGCCAGGGCCGCCTACCGGCCGGGCGCGGCGGGCGGCCCGTCCTCGCTCAGGTCGTGCAGGCCGATCCCGTGCCGCCGCAGCAGCCGTTCCAGCTCGACCAGGTGATAGCAGTAGCCGTCGCCGACCAGGTAGCCCCACCGGCTGACGCGATAGCAGGGACGGTCGTCGAGGACGATCGCCTCGACGACCCAGCCGCCTGCCGCGCTCCAGCGTCCCACCACGCCGCAAAGGCTATGTGACCTGCGACGATGGCCGGAACCGCGAGGAGCGCGGCAGCCCTCCACGCCAGCAGGCGTCGCGCGGGGCGGCCGACGCGCCGCGCCCGTGGAGCTTCGCCCGCGGTGGCCCGCGTTACGCCCGCGGAGCGTCGCCCGCGGTGGCCGGCGTCACGCCGGCAGGGCGTCGCGCGCGGCGATCGCGGCGCCGCGGGCCCCGGCCATGTCGAGGTCGGGGACCAGGGAGAATCGCGCGGCGCGGGCCTGCTCGTCCCGGAGCACCGTGTGCTCGCGGACCTTGTCCAGGAACCACTCGCGGAACTTCGGGCCGGTCTCGACGACGCCCCCGCCGACGAAGTACGCGCTCGGGTCGGTGAAGTTCGCGGCGATCGTGAAGAGGCGGCCGAGCGCGATCGCCTGCTGCTCGAAGATCTTCAGGGCGAGCGGGTCCTCCTTCTCGGCGTACCCCCGTACGAGCTTGGCCGCCTTGCCCGGTGTCTCGTCCGCCAGCGGATGCCCCTCGAACCGCGTGAGCCAGTACGGCAGCAGGTTGTTGGCGATGCCGGTGAGCGAGGCCACGCTCTCGGCGTCGGCGGAGAAGCCGCAGTTGCAGGCGGGCATCGGCTGGGCGTCCTCCAGCAGCCCGTGCATCGGGATGTGGACGTGCCCGAGCTCACCGGCCATCCCGGCGGCGCCCTTGACGACCTTCCCGGCCTCGACCACGCCGCCGCCCAGGCCCGTGCCGACGATCGCGGAGACCGACGAGTGCCGGAACGCGTCGGCCCCGAAGTGGGCGTGGTGGGCGTACAGCGCCGCGGCGTTCCCGTCGTTGTTGTAGACGACCGGCAGCCGCAGGCGCTCCTCGAGAGCGGTGCGGATGTCGAAGCCCCACCACTCGGGCTGGGGGAAGTTGGTGGCGCCCTTACTCGAGATCACGCCGGTCGCGCTCGCCGGGCCCGGGGTGTCCAGGCCGACGGCGCGTACCCGCGCCGGGTCTACACCGGTCACCTCGAGGACCCCCGCCAGGGACGCGGCCAGGGCCTCCACGGCCACCTCGGGCCCTTCCAGCACCCGGCTGGGGGCTTCCACGAGACGGTCGACGAGGAAGTTCCCCTCGGCGTCCAGCACCGTCGCGTTGTTGCTGGTCCCGCCGTTGTCCAACCCGACGACCACCCACGTCTCCGGCATTCCACATCCCCTTTCGGCCCCATGATGGTAAGGCTCGTGACGACACGCACGGGAGGGGCCTGATCCGGCCGCGGTCGTCCCGACTCGCTCACCCCGATCGGCCGGTCGCGTCCCCGTCCCCGCGGTGGCCCGCGCACGCGGTCCGTCGGCGGTGACCCACCCGGTTCAGCGCTCGGGGACCGCTCCAGCGGGCGGCTTGACCGCGACGCCGCCGTATCCCCAGATGTTCCGGACGGCGCGTTCCAGAATCTCCGTGGGCTCCCCGTCGGGGTTCCAGGTGGCGGCCAGTCCGGGCTCGACCAGGTCCAGGCCGTCGAAGAATCGCAGGATCTCGTCGTAGGTCCGCATGTTCATCGTCGACGAGGCGTTGGCCCAGCCGGCGGAGGCGGCCAGGCCGGTCTCCGGGTCCGGGTCCAGTGACGCGTGCGTCAGGATGAGCATGCTGCCGGGCGCGAGGCCGGCCCAGAGCCGCTTCACCAGGCCGTACGGGTCCTCGTCGTCGCGGACGAAGTGCAGCACCGACACCAGCATCAGCGCGACCGGCCGGTCGAAGTCGATGACGTCCCGTATCTCGGGAGTCGCGAGGATCTTCTCCGGCTCGCGCAGGTCGGCCAGGACGATGGTGACGCGGTCCCGGTGCTCGCCGGACAGCAGGGCCCGGGCGTGGGTCAGCACGATCGGGTCATGGTCGACGTAGGCGATGCGGGCGTCGGGCGCCAGTTCGTGGGCGACCTCGTGCACGTTGCCGGCGGTCGGGATCCCGGTGCCGATGTCGAGGAACTGGGTGACGCCCCGGCGCACGGCGTACCGGACCGCGCGGCGCAGGAACAGCCGGCTCAGCCGGATGCTCTGCGGCATGTCCGGCATCGCCTCGAGCACCTTCTTCACGGCCGCCCGGTCGACCGCGAAGTTGTCCTTGCCGCCCAGCAGGTAGTCGTACATGCGAGCCGTGTGCGGCACCGAGGTGTCGAGGCCGGGGCCCCGGCGGGCGTGCGCGTCGGCGTCGGCGGGCGACGAGTCCCCGGGCCTCGCGGAGTCGGACGCCATGGCACCTCCAGCTTCACATCACCACGGATCCGGCGCGGTGATCAAGGATACGACGACGCGCGCCGCACGATCACGCCGCGACGTGGCGTTCCCGAGCGGGTCCGCTCACTTGCGCATGACCTCCGGCTCCTGGCGGCGGAGCATGCGGGCGACCAGGAAGGACAGCACGACCACCTGCAGGAGCATGACACCCATGTCCAGGCTCCAGGTGCCGAGGTCCTGCTTCCACAGCGGGTCCGGCGGGTTGTCGCGGTGGGGGATCAGCTGACCGGCGTCGAGCGTGCCGGCCATCGCGGCGAGCGCCCATCGGGCGGGCACCAGCCACGAGATCTGCTCCAGCACCGGCTTGCCGTCCAGGTGGACGAGGGCGCCGCAGAAGACCACCTGGACCAGCGTCGACATGACCAGGAGCGGCATCGTCATCTCGCTGGTCTTGACCAGCGCGGAGATCAGCAGGCCCATCGTCATCGCGGTGAAGGACAACAGGGCGATCGCGAGCACCAGCTCGATGAGCGGAGTCGTGAGCACGCCCTTGTCGTGCGTCTTCACGCCGAGCATGGCCACCAGGGTCAGGACGATCCCCTGCCCGATGGTGATCAGGCCGAGCACCAGCAGCTTCGAGGCGAGATACGCGGATCTGGACAGCCCGACCGCGCGTTCTCGCTGATAGATCGGTCTTTCCTTGACGAGTTCGCGCACCGCGTTGGCGGCCCCGGTGAGGCATCCGCCGATGCACAGGATGAGCAGGAGGTTGGCCGCCTGACCGTTCGTGCCCGGGCGTGCGAGCAGGTCGCCGGTGGGCACCACCCGGGCCAGCAGACCCATGATGATCGGGAGCAGCACGGTGATGCCGAGGAACATCGGGTCCGCGACGATGCCCCGCACATACCGGCGGATCAGCGTGCTGAGCTGCTCCGGCCAGCTCTGCGGCTTGGGCGTCGGCTGGTACGTCGTGACCGGCCCGGTCTGCGGGGCGGCCGGCTGGACCAGCTCCGACTGGACGTACCGCTGGTGCTCGGCGGACCGCAGGTAGCGGCCGCCCCAGTCGATGGACGGGTCGTCGAACGCCTGGAAGACGTCCGCCCAGTCGTCGAAGCCCAGGAACGGCAGCGCCTCCTTCGGCGGGCCGAAGTAGGCGATCCGGCCACCCGGCGCCATGACGAGCAGGCGGTCGCAGATGTCGAGGTTCGCGACGCTGTGGGTGACCACCGCGACCGTACGGCCGTCGTCGGCCAGGCCGCGCAGCATCTGCATCACCGACTTGTCCAGGCCCGGGTCCAGACCGGAGGTCGGCTCGTCGAGGAAGAGCAGCGACGGCTTGGTCAGCAGCTCCAGGGCGACGCTGACGCGCTTGCGCTGGCCGCCGGACAGCGCGGAGACCTTGTTGTCCCTGCGGTGGTCCAGCGCGAGTTCCTTGAGCACCTCGTCGACGCGCGCCTTGCGCTCGCTCTGCCGGGTGTCGTCGGGGAACCGCAGCTCCGCGGCGTACAGGAGCGCCCGGCGCACCGTCAGCTGGGTGTGCAGGATGTCGTCCTGGGGCACGAGCCCGATCCGGGAGCGCAGCTCGGCGTAGTCGCGGTACAGGTCGCGCCCGTCGTAGGACACCACACCCTGGTCGGCGGGGCGCAGACCGGTGAGGGCGCGCAGCAGCGTCGACTTGCCCGAGCCGCTGGGCCCGATGACCGCGACGAGGCACTTCTCCCCGAGCGGGAACGTCACGTGGTCGAGCAGCACCTTGCCCTTGTCGACGGTGACGGTGAGGTCGTGCGCGCTGAGCCGCACCGCGCCGGCGTCGACGTACTCCATGAGGACGTCGTCGACGAGGTGGAACGTCGAGGGTCCGATGCCGATGATGTCCTGCGGGCCGATCGGCGCCCGCTGCACCAGCCGTCCGTTGACGTAGGTGCCGCTCCGGCTGCCCAGGTCGACGATCTCGTACGTTCCGCCGGTGGAGCGCAGCTCGGCGTGCTGACGTGACACCCGCAGGTCCGCGATGACCATGTCGTTCTCGGGGCCGCGGCCGATGCGCACCACCCGCGAGCCGTCGAGCCGGCGGATCTGCGTGGGCTCGCGGTACTGGCCGCTCATCGTCTGCACGATCGGCGACCGCGGCCGTGGACCGTGCGCCGGCTGCCCGGCCGCGGCCGCCGGCCGGCCGGGAACGCCGCCGGGACCGGGCGGAGCCTGCTGGTACGGAGCCGGGCCGCCGCCGTATCCGGGGGGCGCCTGAGGAGCGGAGCCGCCGTACGGGGCGGAACGGCCCGCGGCGGACGGATCCACCGTCGGGCGCTGACCGGGGTAGGCCTCGGGGGCGGGCGGGTACCCCTGCGGCGCGGTCCCACCGGGGGTGGTGCCGGGGGCGGGCGGGTACCCCTGCGCCGCGGTTCCACCCGGGGCGGCGCCGCCGGAGGCGGGCGGGTATCCGTACGGCGCGGTGCCACCCGCCGGGGCGCCGCCGGAGGTCTGCGGATAGCCGTGCGGCGCGGTCCCGCCCTGCGGCTGCGCTTCGGGCGCGGGCGGGTGGCCGTAGGGCGCGGTCCCGCCCGTGGCGGTCTGCGGAGACGGGGGGTACTGGCCGGGGACGCCCGGCTGTGACGGGCCGGCGGGCGACGCCGCCTGCCAGGGGCCGTCCTGCTGGTACGGCGCGGCCGGGCGGGGGGACGGCTCGGACGCGGGCGGCCGGCCGGGAGACGTGAAACCGCCGCTCTGCCCGGCGGGCGACGCACCGGGAGAGCCCGGCTGTACGGGTCCCGGCCCGGCCGGCGAGGCCTGAGCGGCCCGGAAGACGAGCGGGACGCCCTCCTCCGGGTGACCCAGGCGGACCTGGCTGCCCGGAGCGACGGCGGTCCGCTGGACCCGCCGGCCGTTCTGGAAGGTGCCGTTCGCGCTGCCGTTGTCCTCCAGCACCCACTGGCCGGCTTCGAAGCGAAGGATCGCGTGCGTCCGGGAGACCCCGTCGACGGCGATGACGATGTCCGATCCCGGATCCCGGCCCACGCGGTAGGCGCGTCGTGGATCCAGAGCCACCGAAGTGCCGTTGCCATCCACGAAAAGCTGAGTCACGAAACCGCCTTCCCGTCAACGCCCCGTAGCCCGGCGGAGCGCCTTGCCAGACCCGCGCACCCCACTGGCCGAGGCTAAACATTAGGGGTTCGCCGACATAAGCTGCAATCTTTCGGAAAAGTGGTCGACGTCCCCGAGGACCGCGATGTTGCGGGGGACATCCAATGTCCGGGCGGCGCGCCGGATTTGCCCCCGCGCCGCCTATCCTCGATCATTGACCGAATGTCCCCCGAGCCTCAGGCGTCTCATCAGGCGCATCCGGAGAGTGCCCCCGGGCGATGACCACCACGCTGCAGCCGGCCCCCAGGGCCGATATTCCACGTACCCGCCGGGCGACCCATCGGCGATGGCTGTTCCATCCGATCGTGCTCGCGACGGCCGCCGCGGCGATCCTGCACCTGCTGTGGGCCAGGTTCGCCGCGACCGACGGCGGCGACCTCGCCGCGCAGTACGCCTGGACGCACTTCGCCCTGCGACATCCCGGTTCCGCCTACGACTTCGCGTGGTACGGCGGCATGCACCCAGCGTCCTACAGCGTCATCTCGGCGTACCTCATGGCGCTGATCGGCGTGCGCACGGCCGCGGTGATCGCCGGCACACTATCGGCCGCCCTGGTCGCGCTGCTGCTCGTCCGCTCCGGCGTATCCCGCCCGCTGGCACCGGCCCTCTGGGCCGCGTTCTCCCTGTCCTGCAACGCCGTGTCCGGCCGCGTGACGTTCGCGCTGGGCGTCCTCTTCGGGCTGGCCGCCGTCACCGTGGTGTTCGTGCCGCGCGGGCCGCGGGCACTCCGCGCCGTCGCCGTCATCGCCCTCGGCGTGCTGGCGACGCTCGCCAGCCCGGTCGCGGGGCTGTTCCTGGAGGTCATCGCCGCCGCGCTGTTCCTCACCCGGCGCCGCCCGGCCGCCTACGCGGTGGCCGTCGGCCCACCGATGGTCGTGGGGGGATCCGCGCTGTTCTTCCCCTTCTCGGGTGTCCAGCCGTTCCCCTGGTACCTCGTGGTGGCCCCCGTCGTCGCCTCGGTGGCGGTGGTCGCGTTCGCGCCGCGCGGCTGGCGCGCCGTACGCATGGGAGCGGTGGTCTACGCGATCGGGACCCTCCTCACCTGGGCGATCCCCTCCCAGGTGGGCAGCAACGTCGATCGGATGGCGCTGCTGTTCGGCGGCACCGTGCTGCTGGCCGCGGCACTGCACCGCCGCGCGGCCGTCCTGTACATCGCCTTCGCGGCCACGGTCGTCTCCCAGGTGGCGCGACCGGTCTTCGACCTCGTCAACACGGCCGCGACCGGCGGGCACACGGCGAGCCTGGTGGCCGAGCTGCGCCGGGTGCGCGCCGACCAGAGCCGGGTCGAGGTCGTGCCGGAGCGCACCCACCTGGAGGCGTCCACGCTCGCCACGGAGGTGAACCTGGCGCGCGGCTGGAATCGCCAGGCCGACGTGCAGCGCAACGCCGTGTTCTACGACGGGACCCTCAGCCCGGACACCTACCACGCCTGGCTGCGCCGCTGGGCCGTGGGCTACGTCGTCCTGCCCTCCGCCCAGCCCGACTGGCAGGCCATCGACGAGGCGCGCATCGTCCGGGCGGGCCAGCCCTGGCTGCGGCCGGTGTGGCACAACCGGCACTGGCGGCTGTACCGCGTCACCGACGCCGTCCCGCTCGCCGACGCGCCGGCGACGGTGAACCAGGCGCTCGACAACGAGCTGGACGTCACGGTCCCGACCGGAGGGTCGGTGCTGATCCGGGTTCCCTGGTCCCCGTGGATGAAGGTCCTCGACGGCCGGCCGGGCTGCCTGGCCAAGGACGGCGACTGGACCCGCCTGTACGCCCCCGAACCCGGCCGCTACCGCATCGGCGCGCCGTACCGCCTCCCCCGCGGCTCCTCCTGCCCGAGCTGAGCGACGCCCCGGCGGCACGGCCCACCGGCCGCCGGGTCTTCGCCGCCGGCGTCGCCCGCGCGGCGAGGACGAGCGGGATGTCGGGCGGCCCACCGCGGCGGCGCCGCGACCGCCGAGTCGCCGGAGTCGAGTCGCCAAGGCGGCGTCACGGCGCGCGCCGCGGTCGCGGCGGGCGCGGTCGCGCCGAGGAGACCCGCTCAACCCGCGGAGCGGATCCAGTCCGCGGGCGCGGTCGCGCCGAGGCGGCCGACCAGCCGACGGAGCACAGGGGGAGCCGGCGGGCGCGGTCGCGCCGAGGAGCCCCATCAGCCGACGGAGCCCGGAGTGAGCCGGCGGGCGCCTCACACGCCGAGGCGGCCGTTCAGCCAGCGGAGCGCGGGGGTGAGCTCGCGGTTCCACACGCTGAAGTGGTGCCCGCCGGTGGGCAGGGTGATCGAGGCGACGCGCATCGGGGGACGGGCGAGCGCGATGAACCGCCGCGTCGCCTGGTAGTCCTTCTCCCCCACCTTGCTGGTGGTGACCAGGATGTCGACCGGCGGGGCGGGCCGGTGCCGAAGCCGCCAGGCCAGGTCGTTCTCGTTCCGGTAGGCCGGGCTCCCGCCGTACAGGTCGCCGGTGGTGATGTCGCGCAGCGCCTTGTAGTAGCCCGACAGGGAGATCGCGGCGGCGAACCGGTCGGAGTGGCGCATCGCGAGCTTCAGCGCGCAGTATCCGCCGGTCGAGTCACCCATCGCGCTCCACCCGGTCGGCGCGGGCACCGTGCGGTACGCCGTCTCGACCGCGGCGGGCAGGTCCCGCGCGAAGAACGTCTCGGCGAGCGGGCCGTTCGGGACGTCGGTGCACTCGGTGTCGCGCGGCGGAGTGAGCATGGGCCGCATCATGACGAAGATCATCGGCTTGAGGCGGTGGGCGGTGATCTCCTGGGCGGCGGTCTGCGGCAGGCGCAGGCGGGTGACGAGGTTCTGGGCGTTCCCGGGGTAGCCGGTGAGCGCCAGCGTCACGGGGAAGCGGCGGGTCCGGTCCTGGAAGTACTGCGGCGGCAGGTAGACGTAGGCCAGGGCGGTGATCCCCGATCGCGCGCCGTGGATCGTCACGGCCTCCAGCCGGCCGTCCTTGGCGGGCAGCTGGTGGCCGTCGACGAAGGCGTCGTGCGTCGGAACGAGCAGCGGGTCCCGTCCGCCGAGGACGCTCGCGCCCCGGGCGTGCGGGGCGGCCGGATCGCCGGTGCCGCCTCCCCCGCCTCCGGGCATGCCGAGCAGGTCGCCCCAGGACCCGTAAAAGGCGAAGTACGCGTTGGCGACGGTGAGCAGGGCGGCCAGGAGCAGGACCTGGGAGACCAGCAGCAGGCCGACCCGCGCCGGGACCCGGCGCGCGGCGCGCGGCGCGACCCATATGACACCGGCCAGCGCGGCCAGGGCGAGGACGCAGACGAACAGGATGAAGGGGGTGCCGGTGAGGCCCATCGACGTCAGCTCTCCGGACTCAGCCGGCCGCTGAGCCATCGCAGTACGGCAGGAAGGTCCCGCTGCCAGGTCGGGAGCGTGCCACCGCCGGTGACGGTGAGGGAGTCGGCACTCGTCGGCGGGCGGACCAGGGCGGTGAGCCGCCGGGCCGGCTCGGTGGCCCCGCCGGCGGTGATGACGAGCAGGTGCGCCGGGGGCGGCGGGCGGTGGCCCAGCGTCCAGAGCAGATCGTTCTCGTTCCGGATGGCCGCGCTGCGCCCGTAGAGGTCGCCGGGCGGCGCGCCGTACGACGACGCCGCGCAGGCCGCCGCGGTGAACCGGTCGCCGGCCCGCAGGGCGAGCCGGGCCGCGCAGTAACCGCCGGCCGCGTCACCGATCACCCCCCAGCCGGGGCCGTCCCGCGCGACCCGGTACGAGGCCGTCACCGCCATCGGCACGTCCTCGGCGAAGAACGTGCCGGCCTGCTGGCCGCCGGGCGCGTCGACGCAGGCGCCGACCGGGCTCATGAGGACGTACACGGTCGGTTGCACCGCGCCGCTCGCGATCTGGCCGGCCGCGACCGAAGGCAGGCGCAGCCGGGTGAGCGTGCCCGGCACGTCCGCCGTGAGGACCAGGACGACGGGCAGGCGCCGGCTCCGATAGGCGTGATGGGAGTACTGCGGCGGCACGTACACGTAACCCGTGGCCGTGATGCCGGAGCGGAGGCCGTGGAAGACGACCGCGTCCAGGCGTCCCTCGCGGGCGGGCAGGCCACGCGACAGCGTGTCGGACCGGGGCCGCAGGGACGGCTGCGCCGCCGCGGCGGGCGGCGCCGTCGCGCCCGTTCCGCCGACGACCCGTACCCGGCTCTTGTCCGTGCCGAGCAGGTCGCCCCAGGAGCCGAAGAAGCCGAACGAGGAGTTGACCGCCACGAGCACCGCGAACACCACCACGGACTGGGTGCCCACGACGAGGCCCGCCCGCGCCGCCGCCTGGCGCACGCCGCGGCCCGCGACCAGGGGCAGCAGGACGACGCAGGTCACGAACGCGGCGAACCCCAGGATGCCGAGCAGGATGACGAACGGGCGGTCGGTCAAGCCCATCAAGAGACCTTCCCCGGCCCGGCGATCGGCCGCAGCCGGGTCCGGCGGGCCCGCGCGACGAGACGCCGTACGGGCCCCTCGAACAGGACGAAACCGATCAACGTCACCGTCACCCCGACGACGGCGCCGCCCGCGATGTCCTTCAGCGGAACGCCGCCGACGGCGAAGGTCACAGCCATGATCACCGCGGCGCCGCCCGCCAGCAGGCCCAGCCGGCGGCTCACGAGGAGCAGCCCGGCGGCGGTGGCCGCCGCGACCGCCACGTGGTCGCTCGGCGCGGGCAGCTCGGCCGTACGCGCCGCCATGCCGTGCGGCAGGGGCAGCGGGACGGTCGTCAGGTGCTCGATCGGCTGGTTGACCAGGGCGGCGGCGACGGCGCCGACGGGCGCCCAGATCGCCGCGGCCATGACCGGGGCGCGCCGGTGCCGGGCCGTCCACCACCCGGCCACGAGCAGCACGGCGTACAGGCCCGGCCCGAAGGTCACCCAGCCCACCAGGGCCAGGTGCGACCAGTGGCCGCCGGGCGAATAAGCGCTCATTATGTGTTCTCGCTCCCGTAGGAGCATTGATCCCCTCGACATCGCTGTCGCAAGCGTAGGAACACGTTGGTCAGCGCTCGTTCAACGCATGGTTAGCGTGATCCTCACCTTTCCCGCCGCCGCCCGGCCGCGCGAGAAGCATGATCACCCACAGCAGTCACGTTGTACCATTCAGGCAGTGAGTCGCCCACGGCGGCCGGTGGTCGGCCTGGCCTCGTCCGCCAGTGGATCTGGAGGAACCATCACGTCAGCCGTCCCTCATCCCCTGTTTCACCGATGCTCCATTCGACAGGGGAGGTTGAGGCCATGAGCCCGCGAATCCTGACCCGCCGACGCGAGACCGAGCCGCTCGTCGAACGGTTCGACGGGTCGGTCGTGGGGCGGCTCCCGGTACGGACCTGGGTCGCCGCCGGACTGCTCGCCGCCGCGCTGTGCGGGGTGGTCCTCGGCACCCGGCTGACCGACCTCGGCTTCCACGACATCGACGTGCGCGGTTGGGCCGGGGCGCTGTCCGCCCGGGCCGGCCGGATCCGGTGGGAGTTCGTGCCGCTGGTCGCCGCCCTGGCGACGCTGCACTACCTCGCGTCGGGGCTCGGCGTGCGGGCCGCGGCCGACGGCGTGTCCGGCCGGCGGCTCCGCCTGTGGGAGGTGACGGCGTCGCAGTTCGCCGGGGCCGCGGCCAACCGCCTGGCGCCCAGCGGGCTCGGCTCCGCCGCGGTCACCTGCCGGTACCTCACCCGGCGCGGCCTGCCGATGTACGAGGCGACGGCGGCGATGGCCGCGGCCGGCCTCATGCGGGGCGTGACGAAGCTCGGCCTCGTCGTGCTGGCCGTCGGCGTGTGCAACGGCCTGGACGACCCGTCGATGCCGGACATCCGCGTCGGCCGGGTCATGAGCCGCCACTCCGGGATCATCGTCCCGGTCCTCCTCTCCGCCGCGGGCGTGGCCGTCCTGCTCGCCCTCGTCGTGTTCTACTGGCCGGGCGGCCGGGGACGCGCCTGGGCCCGTGCCACGGTCACGGGTGTCGGCAGGTCGCTGCGGCACCTCATCCACCGGCCGCGCTGCCTGCTGTGGACGGTCGCCGCGTCGACCGGCGCGCACATCGCGCTGGCGCTGGCGTTCGCGGTCAGCCTGCTCGCCGTGCCCGGTACGAACAGCGGCGCCTTCGGCGCGCTGCTGGCCGTCTACCTGCTCGGCGCCACGGCGGGTGCCGCGATCCCGACCCCCGCCGGGGTGGGCTCGACCGAGGCCGCGTTGATCACCGCGCTGGCGGCCGCGCACGTCCCGACCGGCCAGGCGGCCGAGGGGGTCCTGCTGTTCCGGGCCATGACGTTCTGGGCGCCCGTCCCGGTGGGCGTGCTCAGCACCCGGCTCCTGCGCCGCACGCACGCCCTGTAGCCCCGCCCCCCGAGACCGGCCCCGCCGGGCCGGCTCGGCCCCGATCGGCTCGGCCCTGGTGGGCTTGGCCCTGATCGACTCGGCTCGGCTGCTCGTGGCGGTGGTCGGGGGCTTCCTCGCCTCCTCGATCACCTTCATGAAGACGATCGGCGTGGGCCTGGTCATCGCGATCGTCGTCGACGCGACCGTCGTGCGCGGGCTGCTCGTGCCCGCGACGATGCGCCTGCTGGGCGCGCGTCTGGTGGGCGCCACGGCCGCTGGCGCGCTGGCGGGACCGCCACGGCCTGCGCGAGGACGCCGGCCCGGCGGCCCCGGGCCGAACCGACCCGGCGACCTCCCCCACCGGCGCGGCCCGGGCGTAGCGACGCGAGGCACGGACCCGGCTCAGCGGGGTGCGGTCCGGCTCAGCGGGGTGCGGTCCGGCGCAGCCAGAGCAGGCCGAGCACCGGCAGCACGAGCGGCACGAAGCCGTACCCGCTGCCGTAGCCGGACCACACCGTCGGGTCGGGGAAGGCGGCGCGGTCGGTGAGGCTGTAGGTGCCGACCGCCAGCACGCCGATGAATTCGACGGTGCAGGAGACGACGGCGACGCGATGCGAGGTACGGCCGGAGCGGGCCAGCATCACGGTGGCGAGCACGTACACGACCGCGGCGAACGCCGACAGCAGGTAGGCCACCGGCGCCTGGTGGAACTTGGTGGCCATCTGCACCCCGGCCCGCGACGAGGCGGCGAGGGCGAACACTCCGTACACGGCGACCAGCACCCGCCCCGGCCCGGATCGCCGCGCGGTCGGCTCAGCCATGCCACACCTGCTGCATGCGGACGATGAGGACGGCGATCACGAGGAAGCCGGCGGCCAGGACGACCGGGCCCCAGCGGGTGCGCTCGGCCAGTCCCCAGAACGCGGCGATGGGCAGGATCACCAGCGACCCCGCGAGGTAGCCGATGAACATCGGCATCCCGCCGACCGGCCGCGCGCCGCCCGCCAGCCGGACGATCGCCCAGACGACCTGGACGAGCAGGCCGGCCTCGCCCAGCGCGGCGGCGCCCAGCAGGACCACGCCGACCCGGCGGTTCAGGGCGGCCGTCACGAGCGCCAGACCGGCGAGCACGAGCACGCCGATGATCAGTGACACCGCCAGGGCCTGGACCACGCGTCAGCCTTCCTCAGGGATTCGCCGTTCGGTTCGCCTTCGGACGAAGACCGTACTACGGGATGTAGTACACGCCGTCGGCGACCCCGGGGCGCCGTTCGACGCGGCTCTCAGCGCTTCACGAGCTCGATGTCGAGTTCGACCCGGAGGGTGCCGCCGACCGTGGCGATCCCGACGCGCACGGCCTGGTTCCAGTCGACGGCGAACTCGTCGCGGTTCAGCTCCGTGACCGCGTGGAAGCCGCAGCGCGTGCCGCCCCACGGGTCCGGCCCGGTGCCGAGGTACGTCGTGTCCAGCGTCACCGGGCGCGTCGTGCCGCGGATGGTCAGCTCGCCGTCCATCGCCCACCGGTCGTCGGCGAGCCGCCGCAGCCCCTTGCTGCGGAAGGTGATGTCGGGGTACTCCTCGACGTACAGGAAGTCCTTGCTGCGCAGGTGGGTGTCGCGGTCGGGGTTCCCGGTGTCGATGCTGGCCGGCCGCAGGGTGACCTCCACGGTGGAGTTCTCCACGGGGTCGGTGACGACGATCTCGCCGCTGAAGTCGGTGATCCGCCCGCGGACGCTGACGAGCCCGATGTGGCGGGCACGGATCTGGACGGAGGAGTGCACCGGGTCGATGTCCCAGACTCCCGGTTCGGGGAGCCGGCGCCCGCCGGTCCCGGCGATCTCGATGTCCCCGAGGTCGAGGCCGGCCGGGCCGACCACCGCGGTCCGGGCCTCCGGCTGGTGTCCCGCGGCCGAGACGATGAGCGTGTAGACGCCCGGCGGGACTCCCTCCATGGAGGCGCGGCCGCTCGTGTCGACCGCGGCGCGGGCCGCCTGGCGGCCCGTGGAGTCGGTGAGTGTCAGGATCGCGTGCTCGACCGGCCATCCCCCGGGGGCGACGATCCGGGCCGTCACAGCGGCGTTCGCGTAGTTCACTGAGAGGCCCCTTTCAGGCGGTCAGCGTGACGTCGGCGTCCACGGGCCGGCCGCCGGTGATCTGGACGGGGACGGCGGCCGGGCCATGACCGGCGGCGACGAGCGTGTACGTCCCCGGTTCGAGGTCTTCGAAGGAGAACTCACCGGCCGCGCCGCTCACCGCGGTGCCGACGATGCTCCCGGCCTGGTCCATCAGCGTGAGCCGCGCGCCGTCGTACGGCCGGTCCCGCAGCCATACCTCGCCGTTCAGCGTGCCGCGCGCCAGGAGCTCCAGGTCCTGCCGGGTCTGCGTGCCCTGCCGGACCGTGACCGCGGCGGCCACCGGCCGCTGGCCGGGAGCGGAGGCGACCAGCGTGTAGGAGCCCTCGGGGAGGCTGATGAACGAGAAACCGCCGCCCTCGGTGCTGCGCGCCGTCGCGACGACGTCGCCCTGGACGTCGGTCACGGTGATCGCCGCGTCCGCGACGGGCTGGCGGGTGCCGGACATCCGGACGATGCCGATCAGCCCGCCGACACCGGCGATGGTCATGTCGTGGCGGACGGTCCCGGTCCCGACCGCCACGAGCGAGGCGATCGGCTCGTGGCCGGGCGCCGAGGCGATGATCAGGTAGGTGCCGCCCTTCTGCACGGTGAGGCGGTACTCCCCGTCCATCCCGGTGTACGCGGAACCGATCTTGCGGCCGGACATGTCGGCCAGCGTGACCACCGCGTCGGCGACCGGCGGGCCCTCCGTCCGCTGCACCGTGCCGAAGACGGTGAGCGTCTCGCTCAGCGCCGTGTTCTCAGTCATCGGTCCATTCCTCCGTTGTGCGGCCGTTCCGGGGCCGCGGCCAGGGCTTCGAGGGCGGGCAGGGCGGCGGCGAGGCCGGCCCGCTGATCCGCCGGCAGCAGGCGGATCCGGTCCGCGAGGAACCCGGTGGTGCGCCGCCCGAGATCGTCCAGCAGTTCGTCACCGGCGTCGCTGAGGACGAGCCGGCATACCCGGCGGTCCCGTGGGTCGGGCCGCCGGTCGATCAGTTGCAGCTTCGCCAGGGCGTCCACGATGTGGGAGACGGTCGGGGTGCTGACCGCCATCCGGCGGGCGAGCTCCCCCACGGGCAGCGGCCCGCCGGCGGCGATGGTGGTCAACGCCGACAGCCGGCTCGGGGTCAGGTGATCCGGCCAGTCCTTGCGCAACCGGCGGTTGAGGGCTTCGAGCGCGACCCGGAGCCGTCCGGCGACCTCGGCGGACTCCTCGGCTCCGTCCGCGCCGTCGGCCGGCGCCTGTTCCACCCGCGCCTCGGCCTCCCCGCCCGGCGCCGGACCGGCATCCGCGCCGGCGTCCGCAGGGCGGGGTGCCGCCTCCCCGTCCGGGCCGGGGCCGGCGGCCGGGCGGCCCGCGGTCACGCGGTCCGCCCGGGGATCGGCGTCCATGGTCACTCGCCCAGCGCGACGCGCACGGTGGACGGCACTCCGGACGGGACCCGGACGGTGGTCGTCACGGGACGGTGACCCGCCGCGACCAGCGTGTAGCCGCCGTCCGCGAGGCCGGTGATCCGGTAGGCGCCGTTCTCGTCGGTGACCGTGGTCGCGACCACCTCACCGCTCTCGTCGGTGACGGTCGTGGTGATCCCGCCGACCGGCTCGCCGTGCGGAGACCGCACCACGCCGGACAGCACACCGGTCGGAGGGGCGCTGTCGGGTACGAGCGGGAAGTCCCGGACGATCGACGCCTCTCCCACGAGGACGGTCGCGGCCTGCGGGACGCGGCCCGGCGCGGTGACGATGACGAGGTGGTCACCGTCGGTGACCGCGATCGAGTACCGGCCGTCCGGTCCGGTCGTGGCCCGCCCGAGCTGGTGCCCGTCCGGCCCGGTGACCGTGACGGCGGCGCCGGGCACGGGCGTGCCCGCCCCGTCGTGGATGAGGCCCGCGATGACCGGCCCGGACCGGCCGTTCGACATGGCCCGCTGGGCGGCCGCCGGCGCGTGGGAGGTCGTCGGCGCGTGAGAGGTCGTCGGCACCATCTGCGGGACGGTCGGCTCGCTGAGCGCCAGCCCGGCCTCGCCGGTCACCCCGGCCAGCTCCGAGCCGAGCGACTCGTGCTCGGTGGGCTCCTCGCCGGGCTTGTTCCGCTTGGTCAGCAGCGACGCGATCGCGGCGACGACGCAGGCGGCGATCGCGAACCAGAACGCGATCGTCAGGCCGTCGTGGAACGGCTGGGTGATCAGGTGCGGGAAGAAGCTGCGCCCGGTGAGGTAGGAGGCGTGGTCGGCGGACAGCTTGTGCAGCTCCGGGCCGAGGAGCTGCTGCATCGGGTTGTAGCCGAGGAAGGCCGCGAACAGCACCGCGATCGGCGGCAGATGCGAGATCGACTGAGCCGTCTGGTCCGGGACGCCCTGGGCGGTCAGCCCGCCGTACATCGACGACGGCAGGCTGTGCGACAGGCCCGCCACCATGAGGCTGAAGAAGATGCCGATGGACAGCACCATCGCGGCGTTCTGGAACGTTGCGGTCATGCCGGCGCCGACGCCCCGCTGGTCGGCCGGCACCGAGTTCATGATGTCGGCGCGGTTCGGGGAGGCGAACATGCCGGAGCCGATGCCGTTGACGACGAGCAGCACGGCGAACACCCAGTAGGAGAAGTTCACCGGGATGGCGAGGAGCAGCAGGAAGCTGAGGCCCGTGACGAGCGCGCCTCCCACCGTGAACACCCGGACGCCGATCCGGTCGGACAGGATCCCGGACAGCGGCGCCGACAGCAGGAAGCCGACGGTCAGCGGGATCATGTAGATGCCCGCCCACAGCGGCGTGTCCTCGAAGCTGTAGCCGTGCTGCGGCAGCCAGATGCCCTGCAGCCAGATGATCAACATGAACTGCAGGCCGCCGCGGCCGAGCGCGGTCAGCAGGCTCGCCAGGTTCCCCGCGGTGAAGGTGCGGTTCTTGAAGAGCGAGAGGTTGAACAGCGGCTCAGCGATCTTCGTCTCGATGTAGAGGAAGGCGCACAGGACGAGCGCGCCGCCGATCAGCGCGGTGAGCACCCACGGGTTGGTCCATCCCATGGTGTGATCTTTGTACGGCTGGATGCCGTACGTGATGCCAATCAGAACCGAGATCAAACCGATAGCGAAGGTGAGGTTCCCCCACCAGTCGATCCGCGCCTTCTTGCGGACGCCGGTGTCGTGCAGCTTGATGTAGGCCCAGAACGTTCCAAAGACGCCGAACGGCACCGAGACCAGGAACACGTAGTGCCAGTTGACCGGGCCGAGGATGCCGCCGAGGATCAGTCCGATGAAGGATCCGGCGATGCCCGCGATGGCGTTGATGCCGAGCGCCATGCCGCGCTTGGTGGCGGGGAACGCGTCGGTGAGGATGGCGGTGGAGTTCGCGAACAGCAGCGCGCCGCCGACGCCCTGGACGATGCGCCAGCCGATGAGCCAGAGGGCCGCGGACGATCCGTGCATCCAGCTGACCGACAGCAGGATCGAACAGACCGTGAAGACGGCGAAGCCGAGGTTGTACATCTTGACCCGGCCGTACATGTCGCCGAGGCGGCCGAAGGACACCACCAGCACCGCGGTGACGACCATGAAGCCCATCATCATCCACAGCAGGTAGCTGGTGTTTCCAGCGCCGAGGGGGTCGAGGCCGATGCCGTCGAAGATGTTCGGCAGCGCGATGAGCACGATCGACTGATTGATCATGACCATCAGCACGCCGAGCGTCGTGTTCGACAGCGCGATCCACTTGTACCCGGGACCGAGGGCCCGGTGGTCCGGCCGTCCCGGCGCGTGGGCGCCCGTCGTCATAGAGGATTCGCTCCTGTAGTTCGTCAGCACAAATGTTGCTTAGTGCTAACTAACTATAGAGCAAGCCGATTCGCCCGAGACGCCCGCCCAGAGAGGAACATCCCCGAACGCACCCTCGGAGAGCGGCGTTCAGGCCGTATGACGTGCGGAAAGGCCGCCATGCGTCGACGACCCGCCTCGCCGACCTGACCGCCGGCTGATCGGGCCGGCCGCCGGAAATCCGCTCGCCCGCGGCCGGACCGCTCGTGCAGGATCGATCCCGACCGCGAGCAGAGGAGGGCAGGGACATGCGGAAGATCCCGACCGCGTTCGTCCGCGACTGGGACGGTGACCGGCGCTACGTCACCCGCACCCCGAACCCCGAGTGCGGCTGGGTCTTCGACGGCCACGGCCGGCCGACGCGCAAGTTCGACGGCACCTGCGTCCGCTACGACGGCGAGCGCTGGTGGGCACGCCGCGAGGTCAAGCAGGGCAAGGAGCGGCCACCCGGCTTCGTCGAGATCTCCCACGACGAGCAGACCGGCAAGACGGTCGGCTGGGAGCCCGCCGAGCAGTCGGGTTTCCAGAAGTTCCTCGCCGAGGCGATCGGCGCCGATCGCTGGGAGGCCGGCACGTACGAACTCGTCGGGCCCAAGGTCAACGGCAACCCGGAGGGCCTGGACCGCCACACCCTGGTACGCCACGGCGCGGAGGACCTCGGCGACGTCCCCCGCGACTACGCCGGCCTGGCCGCCTGGCTGCGTGCCCACCCGTGGGAGGGCATCGTCTGGCACCACCCGGACGGCCGAATGGCCAAGCTCAAGCGCCGCGATCTCCCGCCGGCCTGAACCTGAGCGCCGAGGATCTCCGTCGTTCCGGCGACGGGAATCCTCGGCCGTACTCGGGAGGACCGCAGGCCGGTCGGCCATGGTCACAGCTCACCGCGGTACCAGGCGTCGACCTCGGCGTCGAGAGCCGCCTGGTCGAGGCGGGCGGGCCGGGCGTTCTCGATCCACCGCCGGATGAGCCGGGCGAGAACATCCACGGTCCCGTCGGTCGCGATCTCATGGACGGCGAAGAAAGTGACGATCGGCCCGGTGATCGGATCATCGAGGTCGCAGCGAGCGCACAGCACGATCTCCGTGAAGCCGGTGACCTCGGTGCCCTGTTCGGTCCGCCAGCCGTGCGGAAGCCGCAGTACGGCGAGGATGTCCCCGGCGCACCGCGGGCACGCGCGGTCCGTCCAGAGCGGTCGCCCCGCCCGGTGGCGCGTGGGCTCGGCGGTCATGCGCCGATCGCGTTCGCGCCCAGAAGGGACTTGATGTCCCCGAAGAACGACGGTTCCGGCTGGACGCGGAACCGGTCGAGTGCGATGAGCAGCCCCTTCGCGCCGGGACGCCCCGGCCGCAGCCTCAGGTGCACGGGGGCGTGGCCGGGGTGGGAGTCCAGGATGCGTTTCAGCTCCCGGACGACGTCGGCGGACACGCGGGCCTCCGAAAGGGAGATCACCACGGGCGGCTCGGCGGCGGTGGCCTGGGAGACGTCGAGGACGGTGACCTCCTCCCCGTAGACGCTCAGTGTCTCGTCCCGCACGTTGACGCGGCCGCGGATCGTGACCACCCGGTCCTCTGCCAGCGTCTCGCCGTACAGGGCGTAGCTCTTGGGGAAGATCAGGCACTCGACCGACGCCTCATGGTCTTCGAGGTTGACGATCGCCCAGGTGTCCCCGTTCTTGGTGATCTTGCGTTGCAGGCCGGAGATGATCCCGGCGACCCGTACGAAGCCCTCCGTACGACCGGAGGCGAGCAGTTCGGCGAGCGTGGTGTCGCGGGCGGCCTCCAGGACGCGCTCGGCGCCGTCGAGGGGATGAGACGAGACGTACAGGCCGAGCATCTCCCGTTCGAAGGTCAGCAGGCTGCTCTTGTCCCATTCCTCTTCGGGGATCGCGACGGAGAACACGCCTCCGCCGCCGTCCTGCGGTTCGTCGAGGGAACCGAACAGGGAGTCCTGGCCGCGGGCCTCGTTGCGTTTGACATCGATGACCGAGTCGATGGCCTGTTCGTGGACCATGACGAGGCCCTTGCGGTGATGTCCGAGGCTGTCGAACGCGCCCGCCTTGGCCAGGGACTCGATGACGCGCTTGTTGCAGACGATCGTCGGGACCTTGTTCAGGAAGTCGTTGAAGTCGACGTATTCGCCCTTCTCCCGACGGGTCTTGACGACCGCGTCGACGACATTGGAACCGACGTTGCGGATCGCGCCCAACCCGAACCGGATGTCCTTCCCGACGGCGGCGAAGTTCAGCTCGGACTCGTTGACGTCGGGCGGGAGGACCTTGATGCCGAGGCGGCGGCAGTCTGACAGATAGACCGCCATCTTGTCCTTGTCGTCACCGACCGAGGTGAGCAGCGCGGCGAGGTACTCGGCGGGGTGGTTCGCCTTCAGGTAGGCGGTCCAGTACGACACGACGCCGTACCCGGCGGTGTGCGACTTGTTGAACCCGTACCCGGAGAAGGGAACGAGGACATCCCAGACGGCCTTGATGGCCTCATCGGAGAAGCCGCGTTCCTTCATTCCGGCGGAGAATCTGCCCCACTCGGCGTCCAGGACGTCCTTCTTCTTCTTGCCCATCGCACGACGCAGCATGTCCGCGCCACCGAGGGAGTATCCGGCGAGTTGCTGGGCGATCGCCATGACCTGCTCCTGGAAGACCACCAGATGGTAGGTGTCGCCCAGGATCGGGTCGAGCGCTTCTTTCAGGTCCGGGTGGATCGGCTCGACATCTTGTCTGCCGGTCTTGCGCAGCGCGTAGTTGGTGTGCGCGTTCATCTCCATCGGACCAGGCCGGTAGAGGGCCGAGACCGCGGCGATGTCGGTGAACTCGCTCGGCTGCATCAGCTTCAGGAGCGTACGCATTCCGCCACCGTCAAGCTGGAACACCCCGAGTGTGTCTCCGCGCGCCAGCAGCTCGTAGGTCTTTCCATCATCGAGAGGGACTTCGAGGATGTCGATCTCGATGCCTTTGTTGGCCTTGACGTTGGCGATGGCGTCGTTGATGACGGTGAGGTTCCGCAGACCAAGGAAGTCCATCTTGAGCAGACCCATGTCCTCGGCCTGGGTGAACGGGAAACCGGTGATGATCGGCCCGTCGGCCTTCGGCTTCACCAGAGGGAGGACATCGATCAGCGGTTTGGAGGACAGGATGACGCCGGCGGCGTGGATCCCGGTGCCGCGGGTCAGGCCTTCGACGCCCATGGCGGTGTCGATGACCCGTTTGACGTCGGGTTCTTCCTCGTACAGCTTCCGCAGTTCGGCCGCCTCGCCGTGCCGGGGGTGCTCCTCGTCGTGGATCGCCGACAGGGGGATCTCCTTGCCGCCGACGGCGGCCGGGAACGCCTTGGTGATGCGGTCGCCGAGCGCGTAGGGGTAGCCGAGGACGCGGCAGGCGTCCTTGACGGCGGCCTTGGCCTTGATGGTGCCGAAAGTGACGATCTGGCAGACCCGGTCGTCACCGTACTTCTTGGTGACGTAATCGATCATCTCGTCGCGGCGGCGGTCGTCGAAATCGAGGTCGACGTCGGGCATCGTGATGCGTTCGGGGTTGAGGAACCGCTCGAAGATGAGTTTGTGCTCGATCGGGTCGAGCTCGGTGATGCCCGTGCAGTAGGCGACCATTGAGCCGGTGGCCGAGCCTCGGCCGGGCCCGAGGCCGATGCCGTTCGCTCGCGCGTACCGGCAGATGTCGGCGACGACGAGGAAGTAGCCGGGGAAGCCCATGTTGTCGATGACGGACAGCTCGTAGTCGATGCGGTCCAGGACCTCTTGCGATGGGTCGCCCTTGTACCGGCGCCGCGCGCCGGCCAGTGTCTCCTTCCGCAGCCACGACGATTCGGTCTCCCCGTCGGGAACCGGGTATTTCGGCATCAGATCGCGGTGGGCGAAGACCTCGCTGTAGTCGTCGACGCGTTCGGCGACCAGGAGGGTGTTGTCGCAGGCGCCGGGGACCTCGCCGTCCCACAGGGACCGCATCTCCCGGGCGGTCTTGAGGTAGTAGCCGGAGCCGGAGAACCGGAAGCGGTTCTGGTCGGCGAGTTGCTTGCCGGTGCCGATGCACAGGAGCGCGTCGTGCGCGTCGGCCTGGTTCTGGGTGACATAGTGGGAGTCGTTGGTGGCCAGTGGCGGCAGGCCGAGCTCTTTACCGAGGCGCAGCAGGTCGTCGCGGACTCGGCGTTCGATGGCGATGCCGTGGTCCATCAGCTCGAGGAAGTAGTTGTCCTCGCCGAAGATGTCCCGGTACTTCGCGGCGGCCTCGACCGCCTTGTCGTACTGGCCCAGCCGGATCCGGGTCTGCACGGCGCCCGACGGGCAGCCGGTCGTGGCGATGATGCCTTCACCGTGCTCGGCGAGGAGGTCATCGTCCATCCGGGGGTACTTCTGGACGTGGCCTTCGAGCCAGGCCCGCGACTGGAGCCGGAACAGGTTTCGCAGGCCCTCAGCGGTGGCAGCCCACATCGTCATGTGGGTGTAGAGGCCGCGACCGGATACGTCGCCGCCCTCACCGGTGTCGTCGTTGGACTTGCGCAGCGAGAGGTTGTCGCTCCAGTACACGGCCTTTTTGTGGTACCGGGAGGCGGGCGCGACGTAGCCCTCGATGCCGATGATCGGCTTGACGCCCGCCCTCTTCGCCGAGTGGTAGAACTCGTACGCCCCGTGCACGTTCCCGTGATCGCTCATCGCGACGGCCGGCATCCCCAGGCGGCCCGCCTCCTCCAAGAGGCGTCCGACCTTCGCGGCACCGTCGAGCATCGAGTACTCGGTATGAACGTGCAGATGGACGAACGAATCCACCGGCCCACTCCCTTCGGTTGTACGGCGTCACGGACGTCCGACATTCGACCGAAGGTGGGGACGGGTTGTCTAACAACCGACAGCCCGGCCTGTGACAACCTCTGGTTGTAAGGCAAGACGAGCCGGACCTCGGCCGTACGCCACCGGCCTCAGCCCTCCAGCCGACGGCCGTCCTCGTACTCGGCGGGCACCTCGTCCTCCCAGGGGTCGATGCCCTTGCGGTCGAGTTCGTCGAACCAGCGCTCCCGCCGTGACTCCGACAACCGGGACCCGCACCATGGACAGAAGTCGATCACCATTTCCTTACATCACGCACCAGGGCCGACCGCGCCGAGCCGTGGGAGGTGGCCGGCGTTATGGTCTTCCTGGCCATCGACTACTCGTCGTACTGACGGGTGAGGTCGTCGCCGTCTCCAGCCAGCACTCCTGAGTCAGCTCCGAGGAAGTCCCATGAGTCCACGACGGCGTGACGCCGAGGGCACCGCCGCCGCCCGAGCCGAGCGGCGGGCCGAACTGCTCGCCACCGCCGCGGAGGTCTTCGCCACCCGCGGATACGCCGCCACCACCGTACGGGAGGTCGCGGACGCCGCCGGCATCCTCGGCGGCAGCCTGTATTACCACTTCGACTCCAAGGAGTCGATGGCCGACGAGATCCTCTCGACCTTCCTGAACGAGATGTGGGCGGCGTACGACCGCGTGCTCGCCATGGACCTGGGCGCGCGCGACACGCTCACCGCCCTCGTCGCCGCGTCGTTCGACTGCATCGACCGGCACCGGCCGGCGGTCGTGATGTACCAGAACGAGTCGCGGCACCTGGCGACCGGTCCACGGTTCGCGTACCTGACCGAGTCGCGGCGGCGGTTCGAGGAGATGTGGATGACGCTGCTCGAGCGCGGCGTCCGGGAGGGCGCGTTCCGCTCCGACCTGGACACCGCCCTGGTCTACCGCTTCATCCGCGACACCGTGTGGGTGGCGGCGACCTGGTACCAGCCCGGCGGGCGGCTCACCGCCGCGCAGATCGCCGAGCAGTACCTCGCCATGGTCCTCGGAGGGATCCAGCACGAGCAGGTCCACTAGTGTGGGCCGGTGGCACACCGGCAGAGCGCTCGAACGGTCGAGGCGAAGGTCGACTCGGGCACCGCGGAGCTGGTCCCCGATCCCTACCGCCCGCGCGCCCACGTCCTCATGCTGGACGGCGCGCCGCAGTCCCACGTGGATCTCGACGACCCCACCTATCTCGACTTCGAGTACGTGCGGCGGCTCGGCCACGTCGTGGACCTCGCGGCCCCGGCGCGGCGGCCGCTCCGGGTGCTGCACCTGGGCGGCGGCGCCCTGACCCTGCCGCGCTACGTCGCCGCGACCCGGCCGCGCTCGACCCAGCAGGTCGTCGAGATCGACGCGGCGCTCATCGAGTTCGTCCGCCGGGAACTGCCCCTCGACCGGGGCCACCGGATCCGGATCCGGCACGGCGACGCCCGCGAGGTCCTGACTCGCGCTCCCGAGGACTCCTTCGACCTGGTGATCGGGGACGCGTACGCGGGAGCCCGGTCGCCCGCGCACCTGACCACCGTCGAGTTCGTCGCGGCCGTCGCCCGGGTCCTGCGCCCGGGCGGGTTGTACGCCGCCAACGTGGCCGACGGGGCGCCGCTGTCCTTCGCCCGGGCCCAGGTGGCGACGCTGCGGTCCGTGCTCCCGGAGGCCGCCCTCATCGCCGACCCCGCCGTGCTGCGCGGCCGCCGGTTCGGCAACCTGGTCCTCGTCGCCGGGCGGACGCCGCCGCCCGTGGCGGAGCTCACCCGCAGCGCCGCCGGGGACCCCTTCCCGGGACGGGTCCTGGACGGGGAGGAGCTGGCCAGGTTCGCGGCCGGGGCCGTCCCGGCCACCGACGCGACCGCCCGCCCGTCACCGCCTCCGCCCAAGGGCGTCTTCGACCGGAGCTGACCGTCGCCGGCCCCGGCCCCTGGAGCGCGACGTGTCCTCGGCCGTTCCCCGCCGGAACGTCTCAGTCCTTGCGGCCGGTGACCGCGACGCCGAGGCACACACGATCCGCTTCGGGTCAGAGCGTGGGGGCGGCTCCGACGTAGTTCTCGGCGAGCGTCGTCGCGGCGGCCTTCGACGCGGCGACGTACTCCAGGTGGGACAGCTGCAGCCGATGCCCGAAGGCGTCCTGACGGGGATCCTTGTGCAGGAGGGTCGTCATCCAGTACGAGAAGTGCTCGGCCCGCCACACCCGCCGGAGGCAGGTGTCGGAGTACGCGTCGAGCAGTTCGGTCGTGCCGGAGTCGTACCAGGCGCCCAGCGCCTCGGCGAGGACGATGACGTCGGAGATCGCGAGGTTCAGGCCCTTCGCGCCGGTGGGCGGGACGATGTGCGCGGCGTCTCCGGCGAGGAACAGGCGGTCGTGCCGCATCGGCTCCGCGACGAAGCTGCGCATCGGCGTGATCGACTTCTCCAGGATCGGCCCGTCCCGCAGCTCCCAGCCGTCGTCGGTGGCGAACCGCGCCCGAAGCTCGGACCAGATCCGCTCGTCAGGCCACGCGGCGACGTCCTCCGCCGGGTCGACCTGGAGATACAGCCTGCTGATCTTCGGGGACCGCAGGCTGTGCAGGGCGAACCCGCGCTCGCTGTACGCGTAGATCAGCTCGTCCGTGGACGGCGGGACGTCGGCGAGGATGCCCAGCCACGCGAAGGGGAACTCGCGCTCGTGGAGCCGGGTGTCCGGAACCGCCGGGCGGCAGACCCCGTGGAAGCCGTCACAGCCCGCGATGACGTCGCACTCCAGCGTCTCGACGCGACCGTCACGGCGGTAGGTCACCGACGGCGCGCTCGGGTCCACCGAGAGGACCTCGGTCTCGAAATGGATCTCTCCCCCGGCGGCCGGCCGCGCGGCGATCAGGTCCTTGACGATCTCGGTCTGCGCGTAGATCGTCACCGTGCGCCCGCCCGTCAGCTCGGACAGCGGGATCCGGTGCCCGGCGCCGCCGAACCGGAGCTCGAGACCGTGGTGGGTGAGGCCTTCGCGGTCGAGCCGCTCACCGACGCCGCTGCCGCGAAGGACGTCCACGGTGCCCTGCTCGAGCATCCCGGCCCGCTGGCGCCGCTCCACGTACGCGCGGTCGCGGCTCTCCAGTACGACCGAATCGATGCCGCGCAGCCGCAGCAGGTGAGAGAGCAGCAGTCCGGCCGGTCCGGCCCCGGCGATCGCCACTTGCGTACGCATCGATCATCCTCTTTCGACGTCCTTCGACACGATCCTCGCGCCGGCGCCCCGACCGTCAGCCCCAGTCCTTCCACTCAGCGGAACCCCCGTGCGCGTTCACGTCCCGGGCCAGGGCGTTCGCCGCGGCGAGGACCGCCGGCACCAGACGCCGCAGGTCCACGACGTTCCGGCGGGTGACGAGCGACAGCGCCGCGAAGACCGCGCCGCCGGGATCACGGACCGGCGCGGCCACCGAGCACGTCCCGAGGGACATCTCCTCACGGGTCACGGCGTATCCGGAACGCCGGATCCCGGTGAGGCAGGCCCGCAGCCGGTCGGCGTCGGTGACGGTGTGCGGGGTGTACGGCGGCAGCCCCTGGGCGATGACCTTCTCCGCGAGCTCCTCCTCGGCGAAGGCGAGCAGGACCTTTCCGACCCCGGTGGCGTGCAGCGGGAGCTCGGCCGCGACCCGGGTCACGATCGGCACCGACCGTGGCCCGCGCAGCCGCTCGAGGTACAGCGCCTTGTCGCCGCTGAGCACCGCGAGCTGGACGTTCTCGTGGGTGGCGGCGTACAGCTCCTCCATGTGGGGCAGGGCGAGCTCGCGCAGGCTCCGCGCCGCCGAGGCCTGCGCGCCGATGCGCCACAGCCGCGTTCCGATGCGATAGGACCCGTCGGGCAGGCGCTCGAGGAAGCCGCCGTCGGTCAGCTCCCGGACGAGCCGGTGTCCCGTCGCGAGCGGCAGGCCGGCCCGGGCGCAGATCTCGGTGAGGGTCAACCGGACACCGCCGGGCGCGAACGACTCGAGGATCGCCATCACCTTGCCCGCCACACTGGGCGGGCGCCGAACGCCCGTCATGGTCCCGCCTCCTCATCCGGGGCCTTCACGATAGGCAACGCCCCGCGTCCCGATGCCGGGTCGCGGGGCGCCGAGAACACCGGTCAGCCGGCGTCGATCTTCAACGCCTCGAGGATCAGGTCGAGCTTCCTGTCCTGCTCATCGAACCGCTGGTCGACCTGCTCGAACCGCTGGTCGATCTGCTCGAAGCGCTGGTCGATCTGCCCGAAGCGCTCGTCGTGCCCGGCGACCTGCTCGACGAGGACCGCGACCGCGCTGTCCAGGTGTTTCAGCCGCTCGCCGTGCTCCTGCTGGGTGGCCCAGACCCGCGTGACGGTGTCGGTGAGCGTCGCCAGTTGCCGGCCCTGCTCGTCGAGCTGACGGCCCTGTGTCTCGAGCTGAAGACCTTGTGCCTCGAGCTGACGGCCCTGCGCCTCGAGCTGACGGCCCTGTGAGGCCAGCTGACGGCCGTGCGTCTGCTGCGTCCGCTGGATGATCGTGAGCTGGTCGTAGATGGCGTTGACGTCGTTGTACAGCTGGTTGATCCGCCGCTCTGTGTCCGCCACGTCCATGACCCTACCTCCCGTGCCGAGCGTTCCCTGGGGGGATCGGGGAACTCGATCACGCACCCGCCGACGCGGAGCGTGAGCGACAGATTACGCTCTGAGTGAACACGATGCGAAATCGATCATTCACTCTGAGCGATCAGACCCTCCTCCACGAGCACCCGCTGGGCGACCGCGAAGGCGGCGTTGGCCGCCGGGACACCGCAATATACCGCGGTCTGCAGCAGGACTTCTTTGATCTCATCGGTGGTGAGCCCGTTGCGGAGGGCGGCGCGCACATGCATCGCGAGTTCGTCCAGGTGGCCGCGGGCGACCAGCGCGGTGAGCGTGACACAGCTGCGCGTCCGGCGGTCCAGGCCGGGCCGGGTCCAGATCTCCCCCCACGCGTACCGCGTGATGAAGTCCTGGAAGTCGGCGGTGAACTCCGTCGTACGCGCCTGTGCGCGATCGACGTACGCGTCGCCGAGGACCTCCCGGCGAACCCTCATCCCCTCGCTCATAGCGTCGTCCTCTCCAAAAGGCGTACCAACGCGTCGGTGACCGGCTCGGGGCATTCGAGGCCGGCCAGGTGGGCCCCGGGCACCACGACCAGCTCCGCACCGGGGATCCCCCCGGCGAGGACATCGGCGTGGTCCAGCGGAGTGGCCAGGTCCTCCGCGCCCGCCACCACGAGGGTGGGAACATTCACGTCGCCGAGCCGGTCCCGGACGTCGAAGCCGGCGAGCGCCTCGCAGCAGGCGGCGTAGCCCTCGGGGTCGATCCGCCGCAGCATGTGCCGTACGGCGGCCACGCCGGGGCCCGTGTAACCGGCGGTGAACCAGCGGCCCAGGAACATGTCGGTCAGCGGCTCCAGCCCTTCCGCCCGCACCCGCGCGGCGCGCTCGTGCCACGGCCCCGCGTCCCCGAACCGAGCGGAGGTGCAGCACAGCGCCAGGCTCGTCAGCCGGTCCGGGTGGCGCAGCGCCAGGGTCGTGCCGATCGCCCCGCCCAGGGACACTCCGGCGTAGGCCGCGCGGCCGACGCCGAGTGCGTCGAGCAGGTCCACGACCCCGTCCGCGAAGTCCGCAACCGAGCCGTGGATCGGGGGGGACCCGTCGTGGCCGGGCAGGTCGAACCGGAGGGTCCGCCAGGAGGCGGTCAGCACCGGAAGCTGCGGCCGCCACAGGTCGAGCGTCGTGCCGAGGGAGGGGCCCAGGACCAGGACCGGCGCGTCCCGCGGACCGTCGAGACGATGGTTCAGCCGACTCACCGCCGGTTCCTCCTCGCGTAGGCGTCGAGGGCACGGTCGACCAGTTCGGGCGCGCAGCCGATCACCGCGGCCAGGTCGACCCCGAAAGCCGCGCCGGACCCGCCCCGTCCGGGACCGGCGCCGGCGGCGTCCTCCGGTTCCGTACGCCCCTCGGCCTCTCCGTCCTGCTCGGAACCGGTTCCGGTGGTCCCGCCCCGCTCCGCGCGGTCGCCTTCCGGGAGCAGGTCGCCGAGCGGGCGCCCCTCGCACACCGCCCGCGCGACCGTCTCCTTGGCGGCCGCCCGCCCGTCTCGTTCGGCGAGCCGGCCGGCGACGTACTCGGCGAGGAGCTCCTCGCGGAGGTTCGCGCGCATGCGGTCCGGGAAGACCTCCAGGCCCGTGGTCAGTTCGGCCGCGGTCTCGGCGGCGCCGCCGACCAGGCGCAGGCAGTCGCTGAACGGCTGCCACTCCGCGTGCCACTCCCCCGCCGGCCGGTCGAGGCCCGCGGCCTGGGCGGTGTACAGGATCTGGGCGTACGCGGGGACGCGCAGCGCGGCCGACCGGATCATCGTGGCGAGGACCGGGTTGCGCTTGTGCGGCATCGCCGAGGAACCGCCGCGTCCGGGGGCGGCCGGTTCGGCGACCTCACCGAACTCGGTCTGGGCGAGCAGCACGACATCGGTGGCGATCTTGCCGATGGCGCCGGCGACGAGGGCGAGCGCGCCGCCGAGCTCGGCGACGGGCGTGCGCAGCGTGTGCCAGGGCAGGACGGGCTCGGCCAGGCCGGTCTCCTCGGCGAACAGCGGCAGCAGTTCGGTCGTCCGGAGCGCGGCCAGTGTCCCGGCGGCCCCGCCGAGCTGGGCCGGCAGCCGTACCGCGGCGAGCCGGTCCCGGGCCTCCGCGACCGCGGCCAGCCAGCCCGCGGCGCGCAACCCGAACGTCGTGGGCACGGCCTGCTGCCCGAGCGTGCGCCCCGCCATCGGAGTGTCCCGATGCCGCCGGGCCAGATCGGCGAGGGCGTCCGCCGTACGGCCGAGGTCCGCCAGGATCGTCCCGCGGACGCGCGACGCCACCAGCATGGCGGCGGTGTCCATGATGTCCTGGCTGGTCGCGCCCGCGTGGACCTGGTCGCCGGCGACCTCGCGCAGCGCGGCGACAAGGGGCACCACCGGGTTGCCCGCGCCGCGCGCCCGTACGGCCAGGTCGGCCGGGTCGATCCGGGCGCCGGCGACGGCGCGCGCCACGTCGCCGGGGATCAGTCCGAGCCGGGCCTGCGCGCGGGCCAGTGCCGCCTCCGCGTCGATCAGGGCGCGCACCCACGCCTCGGCGGACGTCGCCGCCTCGGCCACGGTGCCGGCGGCGACCGGCGACAGCAGGTCAGCCGAAGTACCGCTCAAAGAAGACCGTCTCCCGTTCTCCACCGAGGTGGACGTCGAAGCGGTAGGACCGCTCGTCCTCCCGCACCGCGACGAGCGTGTCACGCCGCTCCGCCGGGACCCCGGACAGCACCGGGTCCGTCGCGTTGCCCGGTTCGCCGGGGAAGTACAGGCGGGTCGCGACCGGCTTGAGCAAGCCCCGGGCGAAGACCAGCACCGCGATGTGCGGGGCCGGGCCGCCGGGCTTGATCGTGGAGAACCAGTAGTTCCCGGCCGCGTCGGTCCCGCAGCGGCCGAACCCGGAGAAGTCCTTGCCGGCCCGCCGCAGCGCGCCGCCGCCCCGGGGAACGTTCCCGTCCGCGTCGGCCTGCCAGATCTCCACGAGCGCGTCCGGCAGCGGCTCGCCGGCGCCGTCCAGGACCCGGCCGCGGATCCGGATCGCGTCCGGGCGCCACTCCGGGACGACGTACGGGCCGTCGGCGTACGGGAGGGCGTAGCCGAAGAACGGGCCGACCGTCTGCGAGGGGGTGCTCATCAGGCCTCCATCGGGGTCGCGCCGAGGACGATGTCCCACTGGTAGGCGAGGGCCCACTCCGGCACGGTGGTGTCGATGTCGAACCGGGAGATGAGACGTTCCCTGGCCTTCTCGTCGGGGATCGACTGGAAGATCGGGTCATAGGCGAAGAGCGGGTCGCCCGGGAAGTACATCTGCGTGACCAGCCGCTGGGTGAACGCCGTGCCGAACACCGAGAAGTGGATGTGCGCGGGCCGCCACGCGTTGTGGTGGTTCCCCCACGGGTAGGCGCCCGGCTTGACGGTGACGAAGCGGTACCGGCCGCCGGCGTCGGTGAGGCAGCGGCCGGCGCCGGTGAAGTTCGGGTCCAGCGGCGCGGGATGCTGCTCGCGCAGGTGGACGTACCGCCCTGCGGCGTTCGCCTGCCAGATCTCGACCAGCGCGCCCGGTACGGGGCGTCCGCCGGAGTCCAGGACCCGTCCGGTGACGACGATCCGTTCGCCGAGCGGCTCACCGGAGTGCTGCCTGGTCAGGTCGTCGTCGAGCGGGCCCAGCTCCTCGTGGCCGAAGACGGGGCCGGCCAGCTCGATCGCGTCGGGCCCGTACTCGGGCATCACCAGCGGCCGGGACGGCGCCCGCAGCGGCGTGCTCCGGTACGGCGGGTAGAGGTACGGCGGATTCGGGTCGGTCATCGGGTCACTCCGATCGGCGGTTCGGTGCGGTCGCGGATCTCCCGCTCGCTCACGCCGGGCGCGGTCTCGACCAGGGCCAGACCGTCGGGGGTGACGTCCAGGACCCCCAGGTCGGTGATGATCCGCTGGACGCACGCCGCCCCGGTCAGCGGCAGCGAGCACTCCTTGACGATCTTTGGGCTGCCGTCCTTGGCGGTGTGCTCCATCACCACGATCACCCGCCGCGCGCCGTGGACGAGGTCCATCGCCCCGCCCATCCCCTTGATCACCTTTCCGGGGACCGCCCAGTTCGCCAGGTCGCCGCGGGCCGACACCTGCATGGCGCCGAGCACCGCCACGTCGACGTGACCGCCGCGGATCATCCCGAACGACAGCGCCGAGTCGAAGAACGACGCCCCGCGGCGGACGGTCACCGTCTCCTTGCCCGCGTTGATCAGATCCGGGTCGATCTCGTCCTCGGCCGGGTACGGGCCGACGCCCAGCACGCCGTTCTCCGAGTGGATCACCACGTCGACGCCCGCGGGCAGGTGCCCGGGGATGAGCGTCGGCAGCCCGATCCCGAGGTTGACGTACATCCCGTCCGACAGCTCCGCCGCCGCCCGCGCGGCGATCTCATCCCTGCTCCAGCTCATTTCCCGCTCCGGCTCGATGGTCGCTGGGCCTTCTCGCTCGCCGCGGCGGCCCCGCTCACGGTGCGCTTCTCGATCGGCTTGTCCGCGGCCTGCTCCGGGGTCAGCGCGACCACGCGCCGGACGAAGATCCCCGGCAGGTGCACGTCGTCCGGATCGAGGAAGTCGACCAGCTCCTCGACCTCGGCGATCGCGGTCCGCGCCGCCATGGCGCACAGGGGGTTGAAGTTACGGGCGGCCTTGTCGAAGACCAGGTTGCCGTGCCGGTCCCCGCCCACGGCGCGGACGAGCGCGAAGTCGGTCCGGACGCTCTCCTCCAGGACGTACGACCGGCCGCCGAACTCACGGACCTCCTTCGGCGGGGAGGCCACGACCACGTCGCCGTCCGGCCCGTAGCGCCACGGCAGGCCGCCCTCCGCCACGAGCGTGCCCACGCCCGCCGGGGTGTAGAACGCCGGGATGCCGCACCCACCGGCGCGCAGCCGCTCCGAGAGCGTCCCCTGCGGTACGAGCTCCAGTTCGATCTCTCCGGACAGGTAACGACGGGCGAGTTCCTTGTTCTCCCCGACGTAGGACCCCATCGCCCGGGTGATCCGGCCGGCGTCCAGCAACCGCCCCAGGCCGCGTCCGATGGTGCCGCAGTTGTTCGACACGATCGACAGCTCCGAGCTGCCCCGTTCGTACAACGCGTCGATGAGTGTGAACGGGACGCCGCACAGCCCGAACCCGCCGACCGCGACCGACGCGCCGTCGCCGATGTCCGCCACCGCCTCCGCCGCCGAGGGAAGCACCTTGTCCATGCCTTCACCCTGCCAACCCGCGCCGTTTCCGCCGCCGTCGCCTTCCACTGAGCGGAAACCCCCAGGTTCGGAGGGTCGGCGCGCGCCGCGCTGCGCCCCGGACGGGCGTGTGCCGTCCGCCGCGCGCGAACATCGCGCAACGCGGCGATCGAGGTGATCACGATCGAGGACATGCGACTTCTGGTGATCGGCGGATCCGTCTTCCTCGGCCGTGCCTTCGTGACACAGGCGCTGCGGCGGGGGCACCGGGTCACGACCTTCAATCGTGGGCGGAGCGGCACGGACCCGGCCGGAGCGGAGGTGATCCGCGGCGATCGGGAGAACGACGATGACCTGCGCCGGCTCGTCGAGGGCCGCCGCTGGGACGCGGTCATCGACACCTGCGGGTACGTGCCGCGGGTCGTCGGCCGGTCGGCGCGCGCGCTGTCGGAACACGCGGACGCCTACCTGTTCGTCTCGTCCATCCACGCCTACGCCGACTGGCCGGCACGCCGGGTCGACGAGAGTTCCGCGCTCCTGCCGTGCCCCCCGGACGCCGGGCTGGACGCCGACGTCCCGTACAACGCCCTCAAAGCCGGGTGCGAACGCGCCGTCGAGTCGGGATTCGACGGCCGGGTCCTGATCCTGAACCCGGGCCTGATCACCGGACCGGGGGAACAGGTGCCGCGGCTGACGTGGTGGCTGACCCGGATCGCCACCGGCGGCCCGGTCCTCGCGCCCGGCGACCCCGGCCGCGCCATGCAGCTGATCGACGCACGGGACATCGCCGAATTCGGCCTGGCCCGGCTGGCGGCCGGGGCGGCCGGCCGGTTCCTGGTGAGCGGCGTACCGGGCAACACCACCTTCGGCGCGCTCCTGGACGAGTGCGTCCGCGTCACCGGGTCGGACGCCGTGCCGACCTGGGTCGACGACACGTTCCTCCTCGAACGCGAGGTGGTCGCGTGGACGGAGCTGCCGATGTGGACTCCGGACGGTCCCGAGGAGGCGGGCGTCTGGCTGCCGTCCTCGGCGAAGGCGCTCAAGGAGGGGCTGCGCTGCCGCCCGGTCCCCGACACCGTCCGCGACACATGGTCCTGGATCCGCGAGGAGGACATCACCGCGGATCGGGCCACGGAGGCCGGCCAGGGCATCGCTCCGGAGAAGGAGCGCCGTGTCCTCGCCGCCTGGGCGGCGGCGCGCGGGAAGGTTGATCGGGGCGGTTGATTGATAACGTCGGGGCGGAAGTGAGGAGGAGCGGCTGATGCAGTTGGCCGATGGGGTGGGCGCCGTCATCTGCGACCGGTCGGGCGGGACGAGCGCCGCGCCGTACGACTCGCGCAACCTCGGGGGCGGCGTCGGGGACGATCCGGCCGCGGTCCGGGAGAACCGCGCCAAGACGGCGGCCGAGCTCGGTGTCGAGCGGGTCGTCTACATGCGCCAGGTGCACAGCGCCGACGTGCGGTACGTCACCGGGCCGTTCGGCGACGATCCGCCGGCCCTCGACGGCGTCTACACGGACGAGACGGGCCTGGCGCTGGCGGTGCTCGTCGCCGACTGCGCGCCGGTGCTGATCGCCGACCCGGTCGCGCGGCTGGTGGGCGGCGCCCACGCGGGCCGCGCCGGCACGGCCGCCGGGGTCGTGCCCGCGCTGGTCGAGGCGATGGCGTCGCGCGGCGCCGACCCGGCCCGGATGGTCGCGCTGATCGGCCCGAACGCCTGCGGTTCGTGTTACGAGGTGTCCGCCAAGCTGCGCGACGAGGTGGCGGCCGTGCTGCCCGCGGCCTGGTCGACGACCCGTCAGGGGACGCCCGCGCTGGACATCAGGGCGGGCATCACCGCCCAGCTCACCGCCGCCGGCGTGACCGACGTACGGCACGACGCGCGCTGCACCATCGAGAGCCCCGAGCTGTACTCCTACCGCCGCGAGGGCCGTACCGGCCGGTTCGCGGGCTTCGTCTGGCTGGATTGAGGGGATCCGGCACAGGTCGCCGTCCTGGAACAGATCACGACGAACCGGCGTTGGAACGGTGGCCCCGGTCCGCCGGCCTGAGGGCGGCGGAAATCGGGTGGCGCGATGTCCGCCGATCGGGCACGGTGGACGCCGGAGGCTGGACTTGTCCGGCTGCCTGCCTATCCTTCCGGTTGCGATGGGATCTTCGATTACCGACCTGCAGACCCGCCTGCCCGAGCTGATGCTGCGCGACCGGCATCGGCTACGTCGTCGTCTCGACGGACTGCGCAAGGTGCGCGCCGCCGAGGCCCGGGACAAGATCCTCGCGGAGGTCACCGCGGAGGTGGAGGCCGCGGAGCGCCGCGTCGCGCGCCGCCGGGCCTCGATCCCGGCGGTCACCTATCCCGAGGCGCTGCCGGTCAGCCAGAAGAAGGACGAGATCCTCAAGGCCGTCGCGGACCACCAGGTCGTGATCGTCGCCGGTGAGACCGGGTCCGGCAAGACCACTCAGTTGCCCAAGATCTGCCTGGAGCTCGGCCGGGGCGTCAAGGGGCTGATCGGGCACACCCAGCCGCGCCGGCTGGCGGCGCGGACGGTCGCCGACCGGATCGCGGAGGAGCTGGACACGGAGCCGGGCGAGACCGTCGGTTACCAGGTGCGCTTCGCCGACCACTCCGGTGAGGACACGCTGGTCAAGCTCATGACCGACGGCATCCTGCTGGCGGAGATGTCCCGCGACCGGATGCTGCGCCGCTACGACACGCTGATCATCGATGAGGCGCACGAGCGCAGCCTGAACATCGACTTCATCCTGGGCTACCTCAAGCGCCTGCTGCCCAAGCGCCCCGACCTGAAGGTGATCATCACCTCGGCGACGATCGATCCCGAGCGGTTCTCCAAGCACTTCGACGACGCACCGATCATCGAGGTGTCCGGCCGCACCTACCCGGTCGAGGTGCGCTACCGCCCGGTCGAGGAGGACGACGACCAGGTCCAGGCGATCATGGACGCGGTGGACGAGCTGGCCCTGGAGCAGCCGGGCGACGTCCTGGTGTTCCTGTCCGGCGAGCGGGAGATCCGCGACACCGCCGACGCCCTGGAGAAGCGCAAACTCAAGAACACCGAGGTGCTGCCGCTGTTCGCCCGGCTGTCGACGGCCGAGCAGCACCGGGTCTTCCAGCCGCACCGCGGCCGGCGCATCGTCCTGGCCACCAACGTCGCCGAGACGTCGCTGACCGTGCCGGGCATCAAGTACGTCATCGACCCGGGCACCGCTCGCATCTCGCGCTACAGCCACCGCACGAAGGTCCAGCGGCTGCCGATCGAGCCGGTCTCGCAGGCCTCGGCCAACCAGCGCAAGGGCCGCTGCGGCCGCGTCTCCGAGGGCATCTGCATCCGGCTGTACTCCGAGGAGGACTTCCTCGCCCGCCCGGAGTTCACCGACGCCGAGATCCTGCGCACCAACCTCGCCTCGGTCATCCTGCAGATGACGGACCTGGGGCTGGGCGACATCCTCGACTTCCCCTTCATCGACCCGCCGGACCGCCGCAACGTCAAGGACGGCGTGAACCTCCTGCAGGAGCTCGGCGCGCTCGACGGGGACCGGCTGACGTCGCTGGGCCGCAAGCTCGCGCAGCTGCCCGTCGACCCGCGGCTGGCCCGCATGGTGCTGGAGGCCGACCGGAACGGCTGCGTGCACGAGGTCATGGTCATCGCCGCCGCGCTGTCGATCCAGGACCCGCGCGAGCGCCCGGCGGACAAGCGGGCCGCCGCCGACCAGCAGCACGCCCGGTTCGCCGACAAGGAATCGGACTTCCTGGCCTACCTCAACCTCTGGAACCACCTGAGAGAGCGGCAGAAGGAGCTGTCCGGCAACCAGTTCCGCAGGCTGTGCAAGCAGGAGTACCTCCACTACCTGCGCATCCGCGAGTGGCAGGACATCTACGGTCAGCTGCGGCAGGTCGGCAAGGACCTCGGCATCACCCTCAACACCACTCCCGCGGATCCGCAGCGCGTCCACGTGTCGCTGCTGGCGGGCCTGCTGTCGCACATCGGCCTGCTCGACACCGAGAAGAAGACCGGCGGCAAGGACGACGCCCGGCGCGGCCCACGCGAGTACCTCGGCGCCCGGAACGCCCGGTTCGCCGTCTTCCCGGGCTCCGCGCTCGCCAAGCGGCCGCCGCGCTGGGTGATGGCGGCGGAGCTCGTCGAGACGTCCCGGCTGTGGGCGCGCATGGCCGCCAAGATCGAGCCCGAGTGGGTCGAGCCGCTCGCCGGCCACCTGGTCAAGCGCACCTACAGCGAGCCGCACTGGGAGAAGAACCAGGGCGCCGTGATGGCGTACGAGAAGGTCACGCTGTACGGCGTGCCGATCGTCGCGCAGCGCAAGGTGAACTACGCCAGGATCGACCCGGAGCTGTGCCGGGAGCTGTTCATCCGCCACGCGCTCGTGGAGGGCGACTGGGACTCCCACCACCGCTTCCTGCGCGACAACCGGCGGCTGCTCGAGCAGGCCGAGGAGCTGGAGCACCGGGCGCGGCGCCGCGACATCGTCGTCGACGACGAGACCCTCTTCGCGTTCTACGACGAGCGCGTGCCCGCCGACGTGGTCTCCGCACGCCACTTCGACGCCTGGTGGAAGAAGGCGCAGCGCGACGAGCCGCAGCGGCTCACGTTCTCGACCTCCATGCTGGTCAACGACGCCGCCGGGGAGGTCAGCGAGGCCGACTACCCGGACGTCTGGCAGGCGGACGGGCACCGGTTCCGGCTGTCGTACCAGTTCGAGCCGGGCACGGACGCCGACGGCGTGACCGTGCACATCCCGCTGCCGGTGCTGAACCAGGTCGGCGGCGAGGAGTTCGACTGGCAGATCCCCGGCCTGCGGCAGGACCTCGTGACCGAGCTGATCCGGTCGCTGCCCAAGCAGCTGCGCGTCAACTTCGTCCCCGCGCCGAACGTCGCCCGCGACGTCCTGGCGCGGATGACCCCCGGCTCGGGACCGCTGCTCGACGCCCTGGAGCGCGAGCTGCGCGCGATGACCGGCGTCACGGTTCCCCGCGAGGCATGGGACCTGTCCCGCGTCCCCGACCACCTGAAGATCACTTATCGGGTGACCGACCACCGCCGGACCCTCGCCGAGGGCAAGGACCTCGCCGCGCTGAAGCGCCGCCTGGCGCCGAAGGTGTCCGCGACGCTGTCGAAGGCCGCCGACGACATCGAGCGGAAGGGCCTGCGCGCCTGGGACATCGGCGCGCTCGCGCGGGTGTACGAGCAGGGCCGCGTCAAGGCGTACCCGGCGCTCACCGACGAGGGCGACAGCGTGGCCGTGCGCACCTACGCCACCGAGGCCGAGCAGGCACGGGCCATGTGGCGCGGCACCCGGCGGCTCGTCCTGCTGAACAGCCCCTCCCCGCTGAAATACCTGCAGGGCAGGCTGGACAACCAGGCCAAGCTGGTGCTCAGCCACAATCCGCACGGCGGCGTCGCGGCGCTCCTCGACGACTGCGTCGCCTGCGCGGCCGACCACCTGATCACCGAGGGCGGCGGGCCCGCCTGGGACGAGGCGGGCTTCCGGCGCCTCACCGATCACGTCCGCGCCGACCTCGCCGACACCGCGGCCGACGTCCTCGCCCACGTACAGCGCATCCTGGCGGCGGCCCACCAGGTCGAACGCAGGCTGAAGAGCACGAACAGCCCCACGCTGATCCCCGCGCTCACCGACGTCCGCGCGCAGCTGTCCCGGCTGATCTATCCCGGCTTCGTCACCACCACCGGCCGCCGGCGGCTGCCCGACCTCCTGCGCTACCTGCGGGCGGTCGAACGCCGGCTCGACAAGCTCCCCGAAGACCCGTACGGCGACCGCCAGCGCATGCAGCGGATCCAGCAGGTCGAGGCCGCCTACATCCGGGCCCGCGACGCCCGGCCCGGCAACGCGGACATCCGGCAGGTCCGCTGGATGATCGAGGAGCTGCGGGTCAGCTTCTTCGCCCAGCAGCTCGGCACCGCGTACCCCGTCTCGGAGAAACGCATTCTCAAGGCCCTCGACCAGGCCGCCGCGTCTTAGGACCCGCCGGTCAGGCGACGAGTTCCGCCTCGATCCGGGAACGGCCCCGGGCACGGGGGGCGAGCCGTACGGCTCCCAGCCATGAGGTGAGCCGGGCGGCCTCGGCGGCGACGGCGGAGGCCGCCTCGGCGCCGACGTCCTCCAGCAGCCGGTAGACCACTTCGCCGTCCGGGCGCTGCGCCCAGCCGCCGACGACCCGCCCGTCGCACCAGACCGTGGGGCCGGCGTTGCCGTTGCGGTCGAACAGGAGCGGACCGTGCGCGCCGAGATACCAGCCGCGCCCCGCCCAGCCCATGACCGTCGGGTCCAGGGCGGGCAGCAGCGCCACCCAGGGGCCCGGATCGGGCACGGGCTCCACGTCATCGGCCAGGACGTACCCGTCCTCGCCGTCGAGTTCGACCCGCTCGACGGCGATCCGCTCCAGGGCCTTCCTGACCTGGGTGAGGGTCAGCCCGGTCCACCACTTCAGGTCCGTGGCGGTCCCGGGCCCGTACGCGCCGAGCCACCGGCGGATCAGCTCGGCCCGCGCCTCCTCCACGGGGACGCGCGGCAGGCCGTCGGGCAGCCACCCCTCGATCGGCGACCAGCTGAACTGGCTGCTCGTCCAGGAGCCACGCGGCCGGCCGCGGACGATCCGGCCCTCGGCGGCCAGGACGAGCAGCACCCGGTTGGCGATGGTCGGCCGGGCCTCGTACGCCTTGCCCTCGGACAGCAGGATGCGCTCCTTCAGCCGTGGCACGTCGTCGGCCAGGTCGGCGGCGAACGCCTCGCCGCGGGCCCGCAGCGCGGCCACCGTGGCCTCCTCCAC
This sequence comes from Actinoallomurus sp. NPDC052274, assembly GCF_040679475.1. NCBI lineage: Bacteria > Bacillati > Actinomycetota > Actinomycetes > Streptosporangiales > Thermomonosporaceae > Actinoallomurus > Actinoallomurus sp. NPDC052274. Next base: position 12,718 of record NZ_JBFAUT010000057.1, on the reverse strand, counting down.
CTCGCGCAGCCAGGCGTCGTCGCCGAGGCCCGCCTGCCCGATGAACCCGAGGGTCTTCCGGCGCTCACGCCGCGCCACGTCGTCGGAGCAGGCCGCCTGGACGACCGGGGCCGACTCGGTCGGGACGGTGAAGACCGTCCGCCGCATGGCCAGCATCCGCAGCAGCAGCCGGTCGTCGTACAGTGCCCGCTCGACGGCGCCGACGTCGGGAACCCGCATCCGGGCCGCCGCGGCGAGGTGCACCGACGCCGGGTCGGTGCCGTGCAGCGCGACCAGCGCGCGGGCGACGTCGACGGCGGTGTCCGCCGGATTCGCGAGAAGATGCCGTGCCCCGAGGCGCGCCCGGCGCTCCTCGGCCTTGATCGCCCGTACGGTCATCCGTCGATTATCACGGACTCGGCCGACACTTCGGGATTCGCGGAGACCACCGAGAGTGACGATCACGCTACCTGGGTACACGAGGCGCCATGACGCGCCGGTCCGGCACGGCGTCCTCCGGAGGACGGCCGGTCACCGGCGCCGGCCGCACCGGTGACCGGGCCGCAGACCGTGAGGAGTCGCCATGCCCGAAGCGTTCGCGGCCGTGGGGAACCCGTTGAACCTGCTGGCGGCGCGTGGGCAGATGGGGTTCTCCCTCGGCTGGCACATCATCCTGGCCTGCTTCGGGGTCGGCATGCCGGCGTTCACCGTGTTCGCCGAGTGGCGCGGGTACCGCACCGGGAACGAGGACTACATCCGCCTCGCGCACCGCTGGGCGAAGGCGATGGGAGTGCTGTTCGCCGTCGGCGCGGTGTCCGGCACGATCCTGTCCTTCGAGATGGGACTGCTGTGGCCCGGGCTCATGGCGAGGTACGGCCAGGTCGTGGGGTTGCCGTTCGCGCTGGAGGGGTTCGCGTTCTTCATCGAGGCGATCTTCCTGGGCATCTACCTGTACGGATTGGACCGGCTGCCGCGCCGCTGGCACGTGCTGACCGGACTGCCGGTCTGCGTGGCCGGCGTCGCGTCCGCGTTCTTCATCGTGGCGGCGAACGCCTGGATGAACCAGCCCCGCGGCTTCGACCTGGTCGACGGGCGGCCCGTCCACGTACGGCCGTGGGCGGCGATGTTCAACCCGGCGATGCCCCGGCAGGTCCTGCACATGGTCCTGGCCGCCTTCATGGTCGCCGGTTTCGGGATCGCGAGCGTCTACGCGGTGGGCATGCTCCGCGGGCGCCGGGACCGGTACCACCGGATCGGGTTCCTGCTCCCCTTCACCGTGGCCGCGGTCATCGCTCCGGTGCAGGTCGTCGTCGGCGACTCGATGGCGAGGTTCCTGGCGACCAACCAGCAGACGAAGCTCGCCGCGATCGAGGGGCTCAACCACACCGGGTCACACGTTCCGCTGTCGGTCGGCGGGGCGTACATCCGCGGGAGGATGCGGTACGCCCTGCGCGTCCCGGACGCGCTGTCGCTGCTCGTCGGCTACCGGCCCGGCACGGTCGTGCACGGCCTCTCCGAGGTCCCGCCCGCCGACCGGCCGCCGATCAACCCCGTCCACCTGGGCTTCCAGGCCATGGTCGCGATCGGGTTCGGTCTGGTCCTGCTGGGGCTCTGGCTGGCGCTCGCCTGGTGGCGGCACCGCGACCTGCCGCGATCCCGCTGGTTCCTGCGGCTGGCGGCGATCTCGGGCGTGGCCGCCGCCGTCGCCCTGGAGGCCGGCTGGGTCACCACCGAGGTGGGCCGGCAGCCCTGGATCGTCTGGCGGTGGCAGCGCACCGCCGAGGCCGTCAACCCGGTTCCGGGCCTGTGGATCGGCCTGATCTCGGTGCTGACCGTCTACGCCGTCCTGACGGTGGCGGCCGTCTACGTGCTGAACCGCCTGCGGAGCCGGCCGGTCACCGCGCCCCAGGAGGGCTGGACCGAGGAGTACGCGCCGTGACCTCGGCGCAGGCGCTGCTGGCCCTGGCCTGGGCCGGGGTCACGATGTACGCCCTGCTGGGCGGCGCCGACTTCGGCGGTGGGTTCTGGGACGCCCTGGCGGGCGGCCCGCGTCACGGTTACGCACAGCGCCGCCTCATCGAACACGCGATCGGACCGGTCTGGGAGGCCAACCACGTCTGGCTGATCTTCGTCCTCGTGCTCTTCTGGACGTGCTTCCCGATCGTGTTCGCCTCGGTCGCCTCGACGATGTACATCCCGCTGACGCTGGTGGCGTTCGGCATCATCGCCCGTGGCGCGGCGTTCGCGTTCCGCAAGGCCAGCACCGAACTCTGGCAGCTGCGGCTGTTCGGCGGCGCGTTCGCGCTGTCCTCCGTGGTGACCCCGTTCTTCCTCGGCACCGTCGCGGGCGGCGTGGCCTCCGGGCGGGTCCCGGCCGGGCTCGCGAAGGGCGACATCGTGGGAAGCTGGCTGAACCCCACCTCGTTCCTCGGCGGCGTGCTCGCGATCGCGACGACCGCGTACCTCGCGGCCGTCTACCTCACCGCCGACGCGCGCCGGGAGGGTGAGCCCGGCCTGGCGGACGCCTTCCGGCGCCGCGGGATCGTCACCGCGGTGGTCACGGGCGTCATCGTGATCGGCGGCATCTTCGTCATCCGCCAGGACGCGCCGCGCCTGTACGCCGGCCTGACCGGCCAGGCGTTCCCCGTCGTCATCCTGTCCGCGGTCGCCGGAATCGTCTCCCTGGCGCTGCTCGCCGTGCGGCGGTACGCCCTCGCGCGGGTCACCGCCGCCACCGCCGTCGCCGCCGTCATCTGGGGCTGGCCGGTCGCGCAGTACCCCCTCCTCCTGCCCCCGCACGTCACCGTGGCGAACGCCGCCGCCCAGCCCACCGTCCTGCACGCCACGCTCGCCTCGGTCCTCATCGGGCTGGTCCTGCTGGTGCCGTCGCTCGTCTGGCTCTTCGCGCTGTTCCAGCGCGGCAGGCGCGCCGAACCGCACTGAGCCGCACCCACCACGGGGGACGGCTCGAGTGTCGTGACCTTCTATGCTCGGGCCCATGACGTCCGACGTCGCACCGCATCCCCCGCAGGACAACGACGACCGCATCGGGCCCGCGAACGGGACGGTGCCCGAGACCGTCGCGCCGGCCGAACCCGCCGAGGTCGGGGTCGGCCCGCATCCGCTGCCCTGGCCGGACGACCCGCGGTTCGACCCGGCACTGCTCGCGGGCGGCGACCGCCGCAACGTCGTCGACGAGTACCGCTACTGGAGCAACGAGGCGATCGTCGCCGACCTCGACGCCCGGCGGCACCCCTTCCACGTCGCCGTCGAGAACTGGCAGCACGACTTCAACATCGGCTCCGTCGTCCGCAACGCCAACGCGTTCCTCGCCGCGGAGGTGCACATCGTCGGCCGCCGGCGCTGGAACCGGCGCGGCGCCATGGTCACCGACCGCTACCAGCACGTACGGCACCATCCGGCGACCGGCGATCTGGTGGCCTGGTGCCGCGAACGCGACCTGCCGATCATCGGCATCGACAACCTGCCCGGATCCCGTCCGATCCAGAGCGCGGAGTTGCCGTCCGCGTGCCTCATGCTCTTCGGCCAGGAGGGACCGGGCCTGTCGGAGGAGGCCCGGGAGGCCGCCGACGTCGTCCTGCACATACCCCAGTTCGGCTCGACCCGCTCGATCAACGCCGGCGTGGCCAGCGGCGTCGCGATGTACGAGTGGATCCGGCGGCACGCCACCGCCTGATCCTCGACGGCATCGCCTCCCCCTGCCGGGGCCGTCGCCGTCCAAGTGGGTCAGCGGGACGGGCCCGGTCCGCGCCTCTGATCGGCCTCCAGCCGGTACGCCTGCGCCTGCAGGTCGTACAGCTCGCCGAAGACGCCGCCGGCCGCCAGCAGCGCGGCGGGCGGCCCCTCCTCGACGACCCGGCCGTGGTCGAGGACGTAGACCTGATCGGCGTGGCGGACGCTGGCGAGCCGATGCGTGATCAGTAGCACCGTGCGGCCGTCGGCATGGCCGCGGATCCGCTCGAACAGCGCGTGCTCGGCGCGGGCGTCGAGAGCGGCGGTCGGCTCGTCGCAGATCAGCAGTGGGGCGTCCCGGTAGAAGCCGCGGGCGACCGCGATCCGCTGCCACTGCCCGCCCGACAGTTCGTGACCGTCCTTGAAACGCCGGTCGAGCAGCGTGCCGTACCCGTGCGAGAGCGGCTCGATCACCTCGTCCGCCCCGGAGGCCCTGGCCGCCGCCGCGATCATGGCATCGTCGGGCGTACGGCCCATCGCGATGTTGTGTCGCGCCGTCATGGGCCAGTGGGTGTAGTCCTGCGGGATCACCGAGACGTTCTCGCGCAGCCGCTCGAGGTCGACCTCGGACAGGCGGACGGCGTCCCAGCGGACCTCGCCCGCGTCCGGCCGGTACAGACCCGCCAGGATCTTGGCCAGAGTCGTCTTGCCGGAGCCGTTCTCCCCGACGAGGGCGACGACCTGCCCCGCGCGGATCCGGACCGACACCCCGCGAAGGCTGGGCTCCTCCGCTCCCGGGTAGGTGAACCAGACGTCCTGGGTGCTGATCGAGTCGAAGGTCACGGGCACCGGGCCGGTCCGTCGTTCGGGGATCCGGCGCTCGGCCTCGGCGCAGAAGTCGAGGTAGTCGGCGAAGTACAACCCGGACTCGTAGCACTGGTTGACCGCGTACAGGAGCGACGCGAGCGAGGTCTTCCCGCTGCGGATCGCCAGCACCGCGGTTCCCGCGACGGCCAGGGGCAGGGCCCCGGTCGCGAGCAGGACGCCGAGCACGACGTACACCGCCCCGGTCGCGAGCCCGCCGGCGATCTCACCGAGCACCTGCACGACCGTCTGACGGCGGGCCAGACCGACGTGGACCGCGCACTCGTCGGCGCCGAGCCGGTCGTGTTCGCGACCCAGGAAGCCGCGCATCGTGAAGGCGCGGATCTCCGCGGCGGAGTCCCGATCGGCCATCAGGTCGGCGAGGACCCACTTGCGACGGCGTACCGGGGACAGCGTGAAGATCGTCAGGTAGCGCATCCGGGCCGACCGCGCCGCCGCCCATCCGTCGGGCACCGCCGTCAGGAGCAGCAGCGGCAGCAGTACGGGATGGAGCACGCCGAGCGCTCCGGCCGCGGCCGTCAGCCCGACGAGGCCGGTCAGGATGTCGATCGCCTCCTGGACCACCGCCGACGCCTCGTACAGGCCGCGCTGGCGGGCCCGGTGCATGGCGTCGTGGAAGTCGGTGTCGTCGAACGCCGTCAGGTCCACCCGCATGGTCAGGTCGAACAGGCGGGTCTCGACCATACGGTTGACCTTCGGTTTGAGCCGGGCCTGCGCCCACCCCGCTCCTGACTGCAACCCGGAGCGGAGCGCCGCCGCGCCCGCGACCAGCGCCAGTGCCGGCAGGGCCGCCCGCACCCGGTCGGGCGTCGCCCCGCCGGCGAACAGCGCCGTGAGGACGCCGGACGTGGCCAGCAGCCCGTACGCCGTGAAGACTCCGGCGGCGAGGTTGAGCAGGACGGTCGCCAGCGTGTCGAACCGGCTCGCCCGCCAGGCCAGGCGGATCGCCGCGCCGACCAGAGTGGGCAGGCGACGGCTCATCCCCGCCAGGCTCGTCGCCGCCAATTCTCCCAAGTGCGCCTGCCAGGGCAGCGCCGCCATCTCCCCGACGACGGCGCCCTCCCCCGTGCTCGCCTCCCGCGCGTCCTCCTGAACCTGCCCTATCCGCCGGTCCCCGCCCTGCTCGACACGGTCCCGACCGCGACCGCCCTGCTTCGCACGGGCCTGGTCGTCGTTCCCCCGCTGCTCGCTCCCCGCCTGCTCGTTCCCGGCTCGCGTGGTCGAACCACGTCGCATCGTGCCTCCCCCAGTGGCAGCCGACCGCAGTGTCTCTCCGTGCTGGAAAGATCACCGGCCTTAGGACGGTTCGGGTATTGATCGTCCGTTTGGCGAGATGGATGATCCGGGAATGGACGTGCAGGAGATCGCCGACCGGCTCGAGCTCGGCGAGTTACTCGCCCGCTATGTCCGCGCCGTGGACGGCGGGGACTGGGCACTGCTCGACTCGGTCTTCACCGCCGACGCGGTCATCGACTTCTCCGCGTCCGGCGGCGTACGGGGCGACCGCGACGCGGTCAGGCGCTGGCTCGCCGAGGTGCTGGCGGCCTGGCCCGGCCGGCAGCATCTGATCGGGGCGGTGACGATGACGGTCGAGGGCGACGAGGCACGGGTCAGCGCGTCGTTCGCCGACACCCTCGCCCCGTCGCGGTCGACGGTCGCCGCGACCACGCCCGGATTCGTCCGCGGGGGCGGCTGGTACCACCACCGGCTGGTCCGTACACCCGACGGCTGGCGCAGCCGCGAACTGATCCAGGAGCAGTGCTGGCGCACGATCGGCTGATCGCCGGCCAGCCCCGCTCAGTCCGCGAGCGCCCCGGTGTCGATGGTGAGCTTCCACGGCTCCGGCAGCTCGAGCGGGCGGCCGAGGGCGACGTCGGTCTTCTGCTCGTAGCCGTCGGCTCCCGGCTGCGACAGGAGCCGTACCTTCCGCGCGAAGACGTCCACCACCAGGCGGAGCGGCACTCCGCCCGCCGCGTACTGCAGGGGTTTCACCTGGTGATCGTCGGTCACGCTGCTCGCCGAGACCACCTCGACGACGAGGAGCACCTGGTCGCCGTGAACATGGTCCTTCGCCCACATCTTCGGCTCGGCCGGCACGACGGTCAGATCCGGCCGGTAGCGATCCCGTTGCGGTCCCAGAAAAAGCGTGATGTCGTTCCAGATCTGCCACCCTTGGCCCTGCACCACGGCGAGAAGTTGCAAGAGCAACTGGTAGACGATGCGGTTGTGGTCTCCTGTCGGCACCGGATTCACCACGATCCGGCCGTTGACGAGCTCCACCCGATGCTGCGGGAAGATGCCGCAGACCTCTCGGAAGGCGCTTCGGATGTCGTCGTTGCGAGCCACGGGCACCTCAAGGGCTTGGACGGCCATAGGTGCATCATTCCCTCTGCGGTGCGAGGACACAAAGTGACAGGAGTAGGACTGACCGTAGTCGAAAATCCTGTCGAGTCAACTTTTCGTAATCGATCGACCACTCTCAGCTCACGCCCGCGTCGGTTTCAGTCAGCGGCGGGAGAGTTCAGGGTCGCGAGGCCGATCCAGGTGAGGTCCATGAGGTGGGCGGCGGCCTCTTCGGGGGTGACCTCGGGGTTGCGCGCCCGCCACAGGGCCATCCGCTCGCAGGCGCCGATGATGCTCTCGGCGTAGGCCTCCAGGGCGCGGCGCGGCCGGTCCGGCAGGTGGACGGCGAGCAGCCCGACCATCATCTCGCTCTGCTGGCGGCGGATCCCCTCGATCTCCTCGGCCGCGCTCTGCAGCAGGACCGGCTCCTGGAGGAGGACGAGCCACGCCCGGCGGTGCGCCTCATTGAACCGGAAGTAGGCGATGTAGCCGCGCCGCAGCATCTCCTCGGGTGTTCCGCCCGCCTCGACGGCGCGCTCGGTGACCTCGCGAAGCTCTCCCCGCGCCCGCCGGATGACGCCGAGCAGCAGCCCCTCCTTCGAACCGAAGTACTCGTACAGCATCGGCTTGGACAGCCCCACGAGCTCGGCGATCTCCTCCATGGAGACGGCGCCGTAGCCCCGCTCGGCGAAGACCTCCTCGGCGACGTCGAGCATCTGCCGCTCGCGGTCTGCACGGGACATCCGCGTGCGGCGCGGCTTCACGGAGTCATTGCGGATCACGTGTGAACTCTATCTCACCACCTACCGGCGGTAACCTACCGCTGGTAACTTACTGGTGGTAACTCCGAAAGAGAGCGGCGGCGGCCCAGGAGGCGCAGTGAAGATCGCGATCATCGGCTCCGGATTCGGCGGCCTCGGCATGGCCATCCAGCTCAAGCGGGCGGGCTTCCACGACTTCGTCATCCTGGAGAAGTCCGACGACCTCGGCGGCACCTGGCGCGACAACCAGTACCCCGGGTGCGCGTGCGACGTGCCGTCGCACATGTACTCCTTCTCCTTCGAGCTCAACCCCGACTGGTCGCGGATGTTCGCCCCGCAGCCGGAGATCTGGGACTACCTGCGGCACTGCGTCGACAAGTACGACCTCGGCCCGCACCTGCGCTTCGGCTGTGCCGTCGAGACGATGGAGTGGGAGGAGACGGCACGTCACTGGCGGGTCACCCTGACCTCCGGCGAGGTCCTCACGCCGAAGGCCGTCGTCTCCGCGATCGGCGCGCTGCACGTGCCGTCCATCCCCGACATCCCCGGCGCCGAGCGGTTCCGGGGCACGGCCTTCCACTCCGCGCGGTGGGACCCGTCGGCCGACCTGTCCGGGAAGAGGGTCGCCGTCATCGGCACCGGCGCGTCGGCGATCCAGTTCATCCCGCGGGTCGCCGAGGAGGCGGGCCGGCTGCACGTGTTCCAGCGCACGCCCCCGTGGATCCAGCCGAAGCCCGACTTCACGCTGTCCAAGCGGGTGCGGCGCGTCTTCCGGCACGTTCCCGGGGCGCAGCGCGCCTTCCGTAACGGGATCTACTGGGTGCTGGAGACGCGTGCGGTCGGATTCACCCTCGACCCGCGGCTCATGGGGCCGATGGAGCAGCTGGCCCGCCGCCACATCGAGCGGCAGATCGACGATCCCGAGCTGCGCGCGAAGGTCACCCCGGACTACACGATCGGATGCAAGCGCATCCTGCTGTCCTCGGACTACTATCCGGCGCTGACCCGCCCGCACGTCGACCTGGTGACGGAGCCGATCAAGGAGATCACCGAGACCGGGCCGGTGACCGCGGACGGCACCGCGTACGACGTGGACGTCATCATCTACGGCACCGGGTTCAAGGTCACCGAGGCGCTCTCCGAGCAGCACATCGTCGGGCGGGACGGGCTGAAGATCCAGGAGGCCTGGGCCGACGGCATCGAGGCCCACCACGGCGTGACGGTGGCGGGCTTCCCGAACCTCTTCCTGCTCCTGGGCCCCAACACCGGTCTCGGCCACAACTCGGTGGTGTTCATGATCGAGTCGCAGGTGCAGCACGTGCTGAGCTGCCTGCGCCTGCTCTCGCGGGAGAACGCCGAGGCGATCGAGGCGCGGCCCGAGGCCCAGCGGCGGTTCAACGACCGTCTGCAGAAGAGGCTGCGCCGGGCGGTCTGGAACGAGGGCGGCTGCAAGAGCTGGTACCTCGACGAGCACGGCGTCAACCGCACGCTGTGGCCCGGCTTCACCTTCGAGTACTGGGCGCGCACCCGGCGCGCCCGCCGGGAGGACTACGACCTGACGCCGACCGGAGCCGGAGAGCCCGTCCGGGCGTGACGAGACAGGGGCCGGGCCCCGGCCGAGCGGGGCCCGCCCGTCACGGCGTGGCGAAGCGGCGGTGCCGGGCGAGCGCCGCCAGGTCCGCCCAGTCCTCTCCGGAATGGGAGTGGTCGGGGATGATACAGCCGAAGGTCAGCGGGCGCGGGACGTCGTACCTCGGGACCTTCAGCCGCGGCCGCTGTGTGAAGTCGAGGACCTCGGCGAGGTTGCGCGCCGCCGCGTCCCGTACGGTCAGCGGGTCCAGGCCGAACCGCCACTCGATCATCTTCAGGATCGACGTGTGGTCGTAGAGGCGGTGGGCCACGTGGCCGCGCCGGGCCCACGGTGAGATGACCACGCAGGGCACCCGGAAACCGCGCAGGCCGGCGCCGAGGTCGGGGTTGGGGTCCGGGCCGGCGGGCGGGGCGACGTGGTCGAAGAAGCCGCCCCACTCGTCGTACGTGACGACCAGCACCGTCCTGGACCAGTCGGGGCCGGCGACCACCGCGTCGTGCACCTTGCCCAGGAAGTGCTGGCCCAGGCGGATGTCGGCCAGCGGGTGCTCGTCCTCGGACAGGCCGGGCACCGCCTCGCCGAGGAAGCCGGGCTCCACGAACGAGACCGCGGGAAGCGTCCCGGTCGCGGCCGCCGCGTAGAACTCCGCGATCGGGCGGCTGATCCCGAGATACCGCGTGCCCCAGAGCGCGGTGTAGGGCACGTCGCTGTAGTAGTAGCGGCCCTTGACGCCGCCGGCGGCCAGGCGGTCCCAGATCGTCGGCATGGTGGCGAGCTTGTCCACCGACGTCGTACGCCGGTCGGTCTGCGCCGCGTGCAGGAAGAACCGGTTGGGGAACGTCGGGCCCATCATGGCGGCGAAATACCGGTCGCAGACCGTCCAGTCCCGTGCCGCGCGGCCGTAGAACCCCAGGTCGGCGGCCTCGTAGTAGCCGATGGAGAGCAGATCGTTCGTCCCGGCGCGCAGCCAGCCGTCACAGGCGCCGTCGTTGAACTCCACCCGCCCGCCCTCGTAGGAGTGGTCGGGGTCGTTGAAGCCGCAGCCGTGCGGCACGGTCAGGTGGTGCGTCTCGTGCGGCACGCCGTCGCGGTCGGTGTACGTCAGCCCGGCCTGCCGGCCGTCCGCGCCCGGCAGCCAGCCGAGGTAGTGGTCGAAGGAGCGGTTCTCCATCATCACGACGACGATGTGGTCGATGCCCGACCGCTGTGGCGCGGGCAGGCGTACGGCCGCCTCCGCCCTGCCCTCCGTCAGGTGCTCGGTGGCGACGACGCCCGCCGCCACCGCCCCGGCCGTCCCGGCGATGAACCCGCGTCGGCTGACCTCGCCCACCGTCGCCTCCCAGCGTGATGATCGGCTGCCGAGCCGAGTATGACGGCTGCGGCCGAGCGGGAACGGCCGATCATGAGGCCGGTTCCGGACACGAGGTGACGCGGAGTCGCACGGCGTCCTCGGTCACGTGGGAAGGGCGGGACCGCGGCCGAAGCCCGCCGGGACACACGGGCGAATCGATACCAAGCAAGTGCTTGACCAAATGCCCGACGCCGCCGTATAACCGGCGCAAGCGTTGACGCTCACGTGCCCTGACGGCTCCGGCCACCTCCGCGGCCGAGTCACCCCGGCGGGACGCCTCCGGCCGGCACCCGCCGTCTTCTCGCTGCTTTCCGGCGGCCCGCCGCCACGGACCGCCGCTCCCCCCGGGAGCACCCCATGGATTCCTCGTCCCACCTCTCCCGCCGCGGCCTGCTCGCCGCCGCGGGCGCGGCCGCCCTCACCTGGGTCCCCGCCTTCCGAGTCCCCGCCCGCGCCGACACGCTGCCCGGCTTCCCCCTGCCGCTGTACCGGCAGGCGTACCAGAACTGGTCCGAAGAGATCACCATCGCGAACGCCCTGACGTGCGCGCCGAACACCCCGGCCGACGTCGTGGCCGTCGCGAACTGGGCTCAGGCGAACGGCTACCGCGTCCGGCCGAAGGGCATGGGACACAACTGGTCGCCGATCCTCGTGCCGAACGGCGCCGACGTCGGCAAGGTCATCCTCGTCGACACGACCCAGCACCTGACGTCCGTCAGCGTCGGCTCCGGCACGGTGACCGCGCAGACCGGCGTCACGATGGACGCCCTGCTCGCCACGCTCGAGTCCGCCGGTCTGGGGTTCGCCGCCATCCCCGCGCCCGGGGACATCACGCTCGGCGGCGTCCTCGCGATCAACGCGCACGGCTCGGCGATCCCCGCCCAGGGTGAGAGCCGACTCGCCGGGACCAGCTACGGCTCACTGAGCAACCTCATCCGGTCCCTCACCGCCGTGGTGTGGAACGGCAGCGCGTTCACGCTGCGGACGTTCACCCGGACCGACCCCGCGATGAAGGTGTTCCTGGCCCATCTCGGCCGGGCGTTCGTCACCGAGGTCACCCTGGAGGTGGGCGCGAACCAGCGCCTGCGGTGCCAGAGCCGGTACGACATCCAGGCCACGGACGTGTTCGCCGCGCCGGCCACGGCCGGATCGAACTCCTTCGCGAGCCTCCTGAACGGATGCGGGCGGATCGAGGTGATCTGGTTCCCGTTCACGACCGTGCCCTGGATCAAACTCTGGTCGCTCAGCCCCACCAAGCCGCTCCTGTCCAAGCAGGTGACCGCCCCGTACAACTACACGTTCGCCAACTTCATCAATCAGCAGCAGTCCGACTACATCGAGCAGATCGTGGGCGGGAACGTCTCCGTCACCCCCACCTTCGAGAACCTCGAGATGTCGATCGTCGGCTCGGGCCTGATCACCACCGGCACCTGGGACGTCTGGGGCTGGTCGAAGAACACCCTGCTGTACGTGCAGCCGACGACCCTGCGGATCGTCGAGGCCGGCTTCGCCGTGCTCACCGCGCGGGCGAACATCCAGCGCGTGGTCAGCGAGTTCTACGCCCAGTACGTCTCGCGGATCAACGCCTACAAGGCGCAGGGGCAGTACCCGATGAACGGCCCGATCGAGATCCGGGTGACCGGCCTGGACCAGCCGGCGGAGTCGGGGGTGAGCGGCGCGGTCACGCCCCAACTGTCGTCCGTACGGCCCCGGCCCGACCATCCCGAGTGGGACGTCTGCGTCTGGCTCGACATGGGGACCATCCCCGGCACGCCACAGTGCAACGCCTTCTACCGCGAGATGGAACAGTGGATCTTCGCCAACTACACGGGCTCGTACGCGACCGTACGGCCCGAGTGGTCCAAGGCGTGGGCGATCACGAACAGCGCGGCGTGGGCCGACACGACGATGCTCACCTCGACCATCCGGAACGCCGTGAACGCGGGCCAGGCGGCCGGCGACGGTTTCGACGCCGCGCGGAGCACGCTGAACGGCTACGACCCGTACCGGGTGTTCAGCAACACGTTCCTGGACACGCTCCTGCCCTGAGCCACCGACGTCGCCCGTATCGGCGGGCGGCCGCACAGCAAGCATCAATCTGGGCGCCTAAGCCGC
>NZ_JBFAUT010000056.1:14545-64257 GCF_040679475.1 Actinoallomurus sp. NPDC052274 | reverse complement strand
TGGGACGTACGGCCGGGCGAGGATCTCCTCGAGGCGGGCGGCCGCGGTGCGGGCGTCGGGCGCCCAGGCGTCGGCGCCCAGCCGGTCGGCGTAGCGGCCGTCGGGGCCGAAGGCCGCGCCGCCGGCCATGACCGGGACACCGGCGGCCTGGGAGGCGGTGATCGTGGCGTGCGCGGTGGGCAGGCGCGTGGGGATGGAGGAGGACAACGCCAGCGCGTCGGGTCCCGTACGGTGCAGGTGGTCGATCAGGTGCGGGACGGGTACCTGCGCGCCGAGGAAGTCGACGTGCCAGCCCCGCAGTCGCAGGGTCTCGGCCAGCAGGCGGGCGGGCAGCGCGTGCCACTCGCCGTCGACGCACGCCACCGTGATCCGGCCCCGCCGCGGCCGCCGGGGCGCGGACGCGTGGTGGGCCAGGGCGGCGACGACACGGTCGTTGATGGCCGTCGCGGTGTGCTCCCGGGCCACGCTGATCCGGTTCGCGGCCCACTCCGCGCCGACCCTGGCCTGCACCGGCGCGATCACATCGAGCAGCGCCGACTCGGCGTCCAGCCCGGCGTCCACCGCCGACAGCACGACGTCGACGGCGGTGTACTCGTCGCCCTCCCGCACGGCGTCCCACAGGCGGTCGGAGACCGCCTCGGATTTCAGGCGGTCCGTGACGGTCATCGCCGGGTCTCCTCGTGTCGTGAGCGTCGTTCCGCCGGCTCCGGTCCCCCGGTGTGCGGAGCGGTGATCGCCACGACGGCCATGTCGTCGTGGTCGCGGCTCCCGGCCCACTGCGCCGCGAGCATCTGCACGCGCTCCACCACCGCTCCGGCCGGCATTCCCCCGCATTCGGACAGCGCGTCCTTCAAGCGCTCATCACCGAACATGGCGTCGCCCAAGGGGCCGCCGCGGGCCTCGGTGATGCCGTCGGTGTACAGCACGCACGTCTCACCCGGCGCCAACTCGACCTCGGCGGTGGACGCGAAGATGTCGGGGAATGCCCCGATCAGGCAACCCCGCGTGGCGGCCTCCTCCACCGCACCGCCGGAACGGACGATCAACGGCGGCGGATGCCCGGCGGCGGTCAGCCGCAACCGCACCCGATCCCCGGCCCGCGCCGCCGACGCGAGCACGAGAGTGGCGAACCGGCTCGATCCCGTGGTCAGCAACGCGCCGTTGAGCAGGGACAGCATCCTCAGATGGTCATCGGCCATGGGCAGCAGCGCCCGCAGCGTGGTACGGATTCGGCCGGTGGTGACCGCCGCCTCCAGTCCCTTGCCGCACACGTCGCCCAGCACGACGAGAGACTCCTCGCCCTCCTCCGCGCCGGGATGGACCTCGTAGAAGTCACCGCCGACGAGCTCACTGCGCACCGACGCGCGGTACCCGCCGGCGAAGTCCACACCGTGCACGTGGTGCAACTGCGGCGGCAGCAGCTCACGCATGAGGACCTCGGTGATCGCGGCTTGATCGGCGAACGCGCGGGCCGCCGACAGCGCCGCGCCCGCCCGCGCGGCGAACAGCCGGGCGAAGTACTCCTCGTCGTCGCTGAACGCCGACCGGTCGTTGCGCCGCAGCAGGACGAACGCGCCGGCCGGGATGCCGTGTCCGGGCAGCGGTGTGATCGCCACCGCGCCGACCGGCCCGTCGAAGCCCTCCGGAATCACCCACGGCGACAGGTCGCGCGGGTCGATCCAGCGGGAGGGAATCGGCGGGAAGCCCCGCAGCGCCTCGCTCAGTCCGGGCACCTCGGCGGGGTCGGCCTGCACCGTGCGGCGGTGGACCGCGCCACCCCGGACGGCGAAGGCCGCCGGCAGCCGTTTTCCGACCGCGGGCGCGACGAGGACCGCGGCGTCGGCCAGGTGCTCGGCCGCCAGCCGTACCGCGACCTCCATGCACCGCTCGAAGTTCAGGGTCGACAGCAGCGCGTTGGACGCCTCCGCCAGGAGCGCCGTGCGCTTCCGCTCCTTCTCCAGCGCCGTCTCGGCGCGCCGCCGCTCGGTGTCGTCGGCCAGCCACCAGACCACGTTCCCGTCCGGCGAGCGGGTCGGGTACGCCGCGAGACCGTGCTCCCCCACCTCGCCCCGTACGGGCCCGGCCCCGTCTCCTCCCAGAGTGCGGTGCGCCTCCGCCAGCCACCCGGCCGTCGTCGCGGCGAGGCTCGCGCCCGGCGTCGCTCGCGGGAACAGCCGGACGGCGGCCTCGTTGAGCTCGACCACCCGGCCGTCGGCGTCGGCCGTCACGAGGGGGTACGGGGCCGCGCTCCCCGGTGCGCCGGTCACCCGCCCGGGGTCAGACCGGTCCGCGGAAGCAGTGCTGGAGACATCCACGCGTCGGGCCCACGGACGCGCGAGCCCCCACCACCTTTCCGGTCGAAAAGCTTGCCTGACGACAACCGTCCCTTATGGACGGTATAACAGCAAGTTCCGGCAGCGTCTGTCACGCTAGCCGCTCACCGCGGGTGCCCTGTCACAGGGTCACGGCCCCACGCGCCGCCCCGCCGCCGCCTCCTCGGGTGTCCGGGCCGTACGAAATCGCAAGTCATTCGACTCGTGCGCGCGCCGCGCCGCCGCGGGGCGTTGGGACGGCGGTGGCCTCTCGGCCGTCCGCCGGCCCGACCTCCCCTCATCGCACCGCGAGGAGCCGCCGTGCCTCCTGAGGCCAAGGACACCGAGGCCGTCACGGTCCGCCGGGTTCCGCTGGACCTGTTCGGGATGGCGTTCGGCATCGCCGGCCTGGCGGGCACGGCGTCCGCACCGGGCGGCCCGCCCCTACGTCCGCCGTGACCGGCGGATGAGCCTCCGTCTCGAGCGTGTTCACGCAGGTGATCCTGAGGAGCAGCCGTAGCTCCAGCATCCGGCATCACGCCGGTAACTGGCACAATACGGACCACGTGCAGCAGGGAGGACGCCTCATGACGGCCACCGTCCGCGACAACCCGGCCGAGAACCGCTTCGAGATCTTCGAAGACGGGCGACGGGCCGGGTTCGCCGTCTACAAGCTCAACGGCGACACGATCGCCTTCACCCACACCGAGGTCGACTCCGCGTTCGCCGGCCGCGGCCTGGCCCGGCGGCTCGTCACGACCGCGCTCGACGACGCCCGCCGACGCGGACTCGCCGTCCTGCCGTTCTGTCCGTACGTCCGCAAGGTCATCGCCGCGGACCCGGAGTCCTATCTCGACCTGGTCCCCCAGGACAGGCGGAGCCGGTTCGGGCTGCCCGAGACCACCGGCTGACGCCTGTGGACACGGACCGCTCCGCCTCGTCCGGCGCCCGGCTGGCCTGGCTCGACCTGCTGCGCGGGATCGCGGCCATGGTCGTCGCGCTGCACCACGCCACGTACTACTACACCCCACGGTGGCGGGCCGGGCTGGTCGACTGGTTCGATCCGGGGCTGTACGGCGTCCTGGTCTTCTTCCTGGTCAGCGGCTACATCATCCCCGCCTCGCTGGAACGCCACGGGCAGGTCCGCCGCTTCTGGATCAGCCGGGTGCTGCGCATCTATCCCCTGCTGACGACCGCCTGCGCGATCACCCTGCTGCCCTACCTGCTCGGCGTCCGCGGCCTGCGCGCCGGGCTGGAGGGCTACCGCCCGGCGACCGCCGTCCTGGCGCACCTGACCATGCTCCAGGACGTCCTCGCGGTGCCGAACGTGATCAACATGCTGTGGACGCTCTCGTACGAGATGCTCTTCTACCTGCTCGTGGTGGCCCTGTTCGTCACCAGGACGCACCGGTTGTCCGCGCCGATCGCCGTGACGCTCGCGACCGCGGCCGTGCTGGTCGGCGGGCTGCTGCCGATGGCGGCGCTGTCCAGGAGGGTCGGGATCGGACCGGTCGTCGCCCTGACCGCGGTGGTCATGGTGACCGCGATCGCCGCGGCGGTGTCGGCCCGGCCGTCGGTGCGCGTCGCGGGCGGGGTCCTCGGCGGTGTCCTGGCGCTCGCCCTGGTCTGCGTTAACGGCCGCGTCGGCCCCTGGCAGAGCCTGATCATCCTCGCCGTGATGTTCACCGGCACCGCGCTGTACCGCGCCGAACACCGGCAGATCCGCCCCCGCACGGCGGTGCTCTCGGCGGCCGCCGTGCTGGCCTGCGCGGTGCTCGCCGGAGCCTGGCACGCACAGGTCAGCATGCCACCGGCGCAGGCGGACGCCTTCGCGGTCTACTGGGCCGGCTCGCTGCTCCTGGCCGCCGTCACGTTCGCGGCGGGCTGGGCACTGCGCCGCCGCCGGATCCCCCGGTGGCTGACCGGCCTGGGCGCCATCAGCTTCTCCCTCTACCTTCTGCACCCGGTCCTGCTCATGGTGTCCGACCAGTTCGGCGGCACCCCCGACCATGACGACGCGTTCCGCCTCGCCGTCTTCGTCGCCGCCCTGATCGCGACCAGTGCCCTGACCTACCGGTACGTCGAGGTCCCGTTCCAACGCCTCGGCCGCCGCATCGGCCGCCGCGCGGCCCCGGCCGCCCGGCGGCCCGCCGACGGCGTCGCGGCCGCCCCGCTCGCCGCGCCGACAGCGGACAACGTCTCGTCGTAGTACGAGGCGGGACCGGTTCGTCCGGGCTTGTCCCCCCGCGTCCCGGAACCCGGCCAGCCTCGATGCGGCCGGTGGGGATGTGACCGGAGGGACCGAGCGTGTTGTCCCTCGGGATAGTCCATCGACGTCCTCGCCACTCATCGCGGCCGACGCCGTTACCGTCGGTAGTTGCCGCTGGTCAGGAAGTTCAGAACCGGCGACGACGGGAATTTCCGCACCTGCCGAGGAGCGTGAGATGCCGGGACGCACGCCATCCGGGTCGTCGTTCGAAGGTCCGGCGTACGGAGCGCCGCAGACCGGCATCGCCGTCGGGCGGCGCCTCGGCGGTCGTCTCTCCCGGCTCGGCGAGTTGCTGCCCGGCCGGGCGGACCTGGCGGCGATGCGCTGCCATCCCCGGCGGGACGTGCTCGCCGGGCTGTCGGTCGCGGTGGTGGCCCTGCCGCTGGCGCTGGCGTACGGCGCCGCTTCGGGCCTGGGGGCGCGGGCCGGGCTGGCGACCGCGGTGGTGGCCGGCGCGCTGGCGGCGATCTTCGGCGGCGGCGCCCTGCAGGTGTCGGGCCCCACCGGCGCGATGACCGTCGTGCTCATCCCCGTCGTGCATCGCTTCGGTCCCGGCGGCGTCATGCTGGCCGGGGCGATGGCCGGTGTCGTACTGATCGTCGCGGCCCTGGTCCGGCTGGGCCGGTTCGCGCGCTGCGTGCCCGCCGCGGTGGTGGAGGGGTTCGCGGTCGGAGTCGCGGTGGTGATCGCCCTGCAGCAGGTCCCGGCCGCGCTCGGGCAGGCCACCCGCCGCCACGACAAGGTGTGGCGCGAGGCCGTCCGGGCGGTCACGGACCATATCCACGAGCTCCGGCCGGCGCCGCTGCTGATGGCCGCGGCGGTGGCGGCGGTCGTGATGACGGGCAACCGGTGGCTGCCCAGGGTGCCGTTCCCGCTCGTGGCGATCGTCATGGCCACGGTGATCGCCGAAGCCTTCCCGCTCGGCCTGCACCGCATCGGCGCGGTGCCCGCCGGGCTGCCCGCGCCGTCGCTGGACTTCATGCACCCTGACCTGCTGGCGGCCCTGCTGCCGTCGGCGCTGGCCATCGCCGTACTGGCCGCGTTGGAGGGGCTGCTGTCGGCGGCCGTGGTGGACGCGATGGGCGGCAACCGGCCCAGCGACCCGGACCGGGAACTGTTCGGGCAGGGCCTGTCCAACCTGGCGGTGCCGCTGTTCGGCGGGGTGCCGGCCACCGCCACGCTCGCCCGGACGGCGGTCAACGTACGGTGCGGCGCCACATCCCGGCTGGCCGCGCTCACCCACGCCATCGTGCTCGCGGTGATCGCGTTCGCCGCCGGGGGCCTGGTCGCCGACATCCCACGCGCGGCGCTCGCCGGGCTGATGTTCGGCGCCGCCGTCCGGATGATCAAAGTGGCGTCGCTGGCGTCCATCCTGCGGACCAGCCGCATCGACACCCTGATCGTGGCGTTCACGTGCACGGTGACCGTCGCGGTCAACCTCATCGCCGCGGTCGCCGCCGGGGTCGTGATCGCGACGTTGGTGACGATCGCCACCCTCGCTCGCGGCAGCCGCATCGAGGCCGTCCCCTGTACGGCGGACGGTGCCGGCACCCCGCGACCGGACACCGCCGACGGGATGACCGGCGGGGTGCCCCGTGGGATGGCCGCCGACGGGGCGACCGACGGGGTGGCCGCCGGCGGGATCAGCCTGTACCGCCTCGACGGGCCCTGGTTCTTCGCCACGACGCACCGGCTGCTCGCGAGCTTCGCGCACCTCACCGGGCCCGGCGTGATCATCCTCAACATGGCCGGCGTCTCGGCCCTGGACCTCACCGCGGCCCGCGTCATCGGCGAAGTGATCACCTTCCTCCGCGCCCGCGGCGTCACGGTCCTGCTCGCCGGGGTGCGGCCCGACCACCAACGGCTGCTCGTCAACGCGGCCGACGCGCGACCGTCCCTGGTCGATCTCATCCATTCCGATCCGGACGCGGCGATCTCCCACGCGCGATCGCTGCTGGCCGGCGCCGACCGCCACCTCTCATGACGTCCGTTCGCGTCGATCGGCGCACGCCGACCGCGGCCGCCGCACCCGAGGTCCGACATGGGCGGTGGTGAGACCGTACTGGTGGGGGTGGACGGCGGCGACTCGGGTCGGGCGGCGCTGCGGGCGGCCGCGGCGCACGCGGCGGAGGACGGCGTCCGGCTGCGGGCCGTTCACGTACGGCCCGGCCCGCTGCCCGGCGAGTGTTTCGGCTGGCCGGCGATGGACCTGTACGACACGTCCTGGCGCGACGCCCTCGAACTCGACGCGTGGTTGTGCTGCACGCTCCTGCTCGGCGGGCGGAGCCTGGAGTGGGAGTTCGTCGTCACCGAGGGCAGGCCGGCCGAGGCACTGCGCGAGCGGGCCCTGCTCGACACCGCGTGCGCGGTGTACGTCGGCGCGCGGGTCCGTTCCCGGTGGGCGGCGCGCCTGCATCGGTGCACGGCCATGGACCTGGCGCGGGACTGCCCCTGCCCGGTACGAGTGATCAAGTTCGCGGACCGGGGTCCGATGACGCCGTGAGCCGTTCACCCGAGCCGTCCCGGCCCGCGAGTGGGTTCCAGGGACAGCAAGTGCTTCCCTTCGGTGCACATTCAGCACACCGATCGGCGATGTCACTTAACGTTAGATTCTGATTATTCTGCGTGAAAAGCACCATCGGACGCCTGTCGACACCGATCCTGGAGGCCATCCGCGCATGAACACGCCGCGTCAGCCTCAGCTCTCCGATCGCCGGCCGGCCGCGGCCGACCCGGGCGAAGCCGCGGCACCGGACGTACGGTTCCTGTTCGCGAACGAGCGGACGTTCCTGGCCTGGAGCCGGACGGCGCTCGCCCTCGTGGCCGCCGGACTCGCCGGCATTCAGGTCCTACGACCCTTCCCCGGGATCCCCTGGAGCCGCGACCTGCTCGGCGTTCCCCTCATGGTGCTGGGCGCCGTCATCGCGACGGTCGGCTATCTCGAGTTCCGGCGCAATCATCGCGCTCTGCAGCAGCGGAGGCCGCTGCCACGATCATGGCTGCCGACGATCCTGGCGGTGGCCGTCACCGTGACCGCGCTCACCTCCGTGGTGTTCGTCCTCGTCTCCACGGTCCGCAGCCGATGACCCCGGCGTCGCGGCCGGACCGCGACCCCGGCCTGGCGACGGAACGCACGCGCCTGGCCTGGACCCGGACCGCCGTCGCCGTCACCGCGCTCGACGTCGCGATCACCAAGGCCGACCCGGTCATCGGCCTGCCCGTCCTGGCGGCGACCTCCGTGTTCTGGGCGGCCTGCCGCCACAGGGGGCCGTACGGCCCTGCGTGGCGGTTCATGCTCACGACCGGGACCATCGTCGGGGTCTGCGCGGCGGCGCTCGTCGCGGTGCTGTTCGGCGGCCACGTCTCCCACTGAGCGACCGACGCGGCCTCGGACTTTCGCGGCCTCATGTCTGTTCAACGACTTATTTCATGCCTTAAATTGTCGCCGGACACACCAGCCGCCCGCCCGTCCGCACCCCGGGCGGAGCTTCGCCGACAGCAGAGGCAGGCCCGAATCCCGATGCACATCAGCGCGGCGCGAGGCCGCACGATCGGCCCGGGGCGTCGTCGCCCCTGGCGTCCGTCCCGCCGGGCGATGGGCGCCGTCGCCCTGACCGGCGCTCTCCTGACCGTCGCGATCCCGGGCGGGGTCGCCGCCGCGGCACCGCCCACGGCGGGCCCCGACCTCGGCCCGGGCGTTCTCGTCTTCGACCCGAGCATGCCGCAGGCGGACATTCAGGCCGCCGTGGACGCGGTCGCCAGGCAGCAGGTCGACAACGAGATGGGCACCCAGCGCTACGCCCTGCTGTTCAAGCCGGGCGTGTACGGGTCCGCCGCCGATCCCCTCAAGTTCCAGGTCGGCTACTACACGGAGGTCGCGGGGCTCGGCCGGTCGCCGTCCGACGTGACGATCAACGGCTCGGTCGACGTCTTCAACCGCTGCCTCGCACCGGACAACTGCATGGCGCTGGACAACTTCTGGCGCTCGATGGCGAATCTGACGATCAATCCGGCCGGGGGATCCGGGTGCCGTACGAACACCGAGTTCTGGGCCGTGTCGCAGGCCGCGCCGCTGCGCCGGGTGAAGATCACCGGTAACACCACGCTGATGGACTACTGCACCGCCGGGCCGCAGTACGCCAGCGGTGGCTTCATCGCCGACTCCGCGATCTCCACGTCGGTCACCAGCGGATCCCAGCAGCAGTTCTACACGCGCGACGGCAGCGTCGGCGGCTGGAGCAACGGCGTCTGGAACCAGGTGTTCTCCGGCGTGGCCGGCGCGCCGGCACAGTCCTTCCCCAAGCCGCCGTACACCACGCTGGCGACGACCCCTGCCTCGAAGGAGAGGCCGTACCTCTACGTCGACGGGTCCGGCGCGTACAAGGTCTTCGTGCCGGACGCCGCGCGCAACTCTCAGGGCACCACCTGGCGGGCCGGCCCGACCCCGGGCCACTCGCTGCCGCTGAGCTCCTTCTTCGTCGCACACCCGTCGGACCGCGTTTCGAAGATCAACTCGGCGCTCGCGCGGGGACGCAACCTGCTGCTCACCCCCGGCGTATACGACGTGGCGCACAGCATCGCGGTCAAACGCGCCGGCACCGTCGTGCTCGGTCTGGGCCTGGCCACCCTGACGGCGCAGCACGGCGCCGTCCCCCTGACCGTCGCCGACGTGCCGGGCGTCGACATCGCCGGTCTGACCATCGACGCCGGGCCGGTCGAGTCCCCGGCGCTGCTCCGGGTCGGCACGCCGCACGCCAAGGGCGGGCCGCACGGATCCGACGCGAGCCGGCCCACCGCCCTGCAGGACGTCTTCTTCCGCATCGGCGGACCGCACGCGGGCAAGGCCGCGACCAGCCTCGTGGTCGACAGCGACCACACGATCCTCGACGACATCTGGGCGTGGCGCGCCGACCACGGCACCGGCGTGGGATGGACACGGAACACGGCCGACACCGGCGTCGTGGTGAACGGTGACGACGTGACCGCGACCGGCCTGTTCGTCGAGCACTACCAGAAGTACAACGTCGTCTGGAACGGCGAGCGCGGCCGGACCGTGTTCTTCCAGAACGAGCTGCCGTACGACGCGCCCGACCAGGCGGCCTGGCGGCACGGTGGCGTGGACGGCTGGGCGGCCTACAAGGTCGCCGACGGCGTGCGGACCCACGAGGCATGGGGTTTGGGCAGCTACATCTACACCAACGTCGACCCGAGCCTGCACGCCACGAACGCCTTCGAAGTGCCGGTGACGCCGGGGGTGCGGATGCACGACCTGCTCACCGTCTCGCTCAACAAGGCCGGGACGATCGACCACGTGATCAATGGGATCGGCGACCCGGTGACACCGACCTACCAGGGCCCCACCAACGTGGTCGCCTACCCCTGAACCGCGGGAGCCGCGCCGCCGGCTCCCTTCGGATAGGACGTCGCCGGCACCCGCGGACGCGGACGCGGAGCCCGGATCTCCCGGGCTCCGCGTCCGCGATGTTCCAGCCGGTCTGTGATGTAAGTGGTTCAGCGACCCGCTGCCCACTGGCGTCTACCTCGGCGCTGTCGGGTCATGGGCGGTAGCCCTCGTGATGCCCAGGGTGCTCACCGGGATGCCCACCCTGTCCCGGGTGATGCCCAGGATGATGTCCGGGGTGATGTCCGGGATGCTCGCCCGGATGCCCACCGAACCCAGGATGATGCCCCGGGTGATGTCCAGGATGCTCGCCCGGATGCCCACCGTATCCGGGGTGCCCCGGATGGCCGGGGTGGCCGGGGTGGCCGCCCGGATGACCACCGTATGTAGGGTGCCCAGGATGGCCCGGGTGCGCGGGCTTTGTCGGCTTGGGATGCACCACCGGCGGCTTCGAATACACGGGCTTCGTCGGTTTCGGGTGCACAGGTTTCGTCGGCATGGGATGCACCGTGGGATGCACTGGATGCGTCGGCTTCGGGTGCACTGGATGCGTTGGATGCCCCGGATGCGTGCCGTGCACGCCGGGGTGAGTGGGATCGGGATGCACGCCGGTACCGATGACCGGTGACGCACTGCGTGCTGCGGCGACCGCCGCCTGCGGCGGTGTGGCCGATTGAGCGCTGGTCCCGAGCCCGATGAAACATCCAGCTGCGAGTGTGGCCGAGGCCGCGCACCCCAGAGGTTTCTTTATCGCAAACATTGCGTTCTCCGGAAATTGCGCGTAGATGGCGAAATCAAGCGCCATTCGCGAGATTTCCGGCAGCCTCTGCGCCTAACCGCAAGCCACGGTTCATCTTCCGTAAAGCATCGGCTGTCTCCCTGTCGATCCGGCCGTGGAATGCCCAGCCGACGTTCATGATCTCCCTGGGGCCCGCAGCCGCGGCGACTTGATCAGTGGGCTCGGTGCCACGTGGGTCAGGGCAGGGAGTGCAGACGGCGGCGGGCCTCGGCGACCAGGTCGGCGTCACCGCGCGCGGCGGCCTGGCCGTAATGGTCGCGCTGCCGCATCCGGGCCTGGCCGAGCGTCTCCTCCGCGGTCACCCTCTCCAGGTGGAACCGGAACACGAACTCCCGGGCCCTGCGCACCCGGTCGTCGGCGGGGTCGCCGCCGATCCACAGGATGCTCTCCGTCACCGGGCGACCCTTGCGTGAGAAGCTCATCGCCTCGGCCGGTGCGGCGCGGAGGCGCGCCCGAGCGCGAGTACGAGCAGGGTGGATCAGGGAGGACGAACGGTGGACGAGTTCGATGTCGTGGTGGTGGGCGCCGGCCCGACCGGGGAGAACCTCGCGGAGCGGGCCCACGCGGGCGGGTTGACCGTCGCGATCGTGGAGAGCGAGCTGGTGGGCGGGGAGTGCTCGTACTGGGCCTGCATGCCCAGCAAGGCGCTGCTGCGCCCGGCGGCCGCGCTGGCCGACGCGGGCCGGGTCGCGGGCGCGCGTGAGGCCGTGACCGGGTCGCTGGACGCGACGGCCGTGCTGAAGCGCCGGGACGAGTTCGCGTCGCACTGGAAGGACGACGGTCAGGTCGACTGGCTGGACTCGGCCGGGATCACCCTGGTGCGCGGCCACGGCCGGCTGGACGGGGAACGCCGGGTGGTCGTGGACACGCCCGATGGCGGGCGGCGCGTGCTGTCGGCGCGGCATGCCGTCGCGGTGTGCACGGGCACCCGGGCCGCGCTGCCGGAGCTGCCCGGCCTGGCCGAGGCGCGCCCGTGGACCAGTCGCGAGGCGACCGGTTCGCCGCGGGTGCCGGGGCGGTTGGCGGTGGTCGGCGGGGGCGTGGTGGCCGTCGAGATGGCCACGGCCTGGCGGGCGCTGGGCAGTGACGTGGTCCTGCTGGTGCGGGGTGACCGGCTGCTGCCGAAGCTCGAGCCCTTCGCGGGAGAGCTGGTGGCCGAGAGCCTGCGGGCGGCCGGCGTCGAGGTGCGGTTCGGCACGACGGTGACGGGGGTGCGCCGCGACGGCCCGGCGGTCCTGACGCTGAGCGACGGGGAGGCGCTGACGGCGGACGAGGTGCTGTTCGCGACCGGCCGGGTCCCGGCGACCGCCGATCTGGGCCTGGAGAGCGTCGGGCTCGAGGCGGGTAAGCCGATCGAGGTCGATGACACCGGCCTGGCGGTCGGCGTCCCGGGCGGCTGGCTCTACGCGGCCGGCGACGTCAACGGCCGCGCGCTGCTGACGCATCAGGGCAAGTACCAGGGACGGATCTTCGGCACGGTTATCGCCGACCGCGCCGCGGGCCGTGAGCTGGACCGGGCCCCCTGGGGCCGCAGCGTGGCGACCGCCGACGACCGGGCGCTGCCGCAGGTGGTCTTCACCGATCCCGAGGTCGCGGCCGTCGGCCTCAGCCTCGAACAGGCCGAACGCCGGGGGCACCGGGTGCGGGCGGTCGACTACGATCTGGGCGGCGTCGCCGGGGCCTCTCTCTACGCCGACGACTACCGCGGCCGTGCCCGTGCCGTGGTGGATCTGGACCGGGAGACGCTGCTGGGGGTGACCTTCGTCGGCTCCGGTGTCGCGGAGCTGCTCCACTCGGCGACCATCGCGGTGGCCGGTGAGGTCCCGATCGCGCGGCTGTGGCACGCGGTGCCCTCCTACCCGACCATCAGCGAGATCTGGCTGCGCCTCCTGGAGACCTACCGCGGCTGACACCGCCTTCCAGCCCAGCCACCGGCAACTCGATGCTGGAGCGCGAGCACGGCGTCGCCGAGGTCCGGGCACGGTACGACAGCGTCGCCGAGACACCGCCCGCACAGGTGGTCAACGGCCTGACGTTCCTGTCCGCCCTGTACCTGGCCATCTCCGCATGGGTCGTCGGGTTCAACGCGCGCGTGCCGCTGACCGTCAACGATCTGATCGTCGGCGCGGCCCTCGCCCTGTTGGCCATCGGCTTCACCTCCGCCTACGGACGGACCCACGGCCTGATGTGGACCACTCCCCTCATCGGGGTCTGGACGATCATCGCCCCCTGGGTGCTTCCCCGGCATACGGCGAGCACCGCTGAGATCGTGAACAACGCTCTCACCGGCACCGTGATCATCCTCTGCGGCCTCGCCGCGATCGGCATCGGTTTGATGCCCGCGGTCCGGCGGGAGTCCCGCTTCTGAATGAAGCACGTCCGGGCCGGCCCGTACCGACCGACCCGGACGCCGAGCCGACCCCGCGAGCGCGGGAACCGGCGTCGCGGCCGTTGGGCCGCGCGGACGCCGGACCGATCGTCCCAGCCGACGCGGGCCGGCCGGGACGATCGACGCGACGGGGTCAGCCGGCCTGGTCCCAGGGGATCTCCGGCGAGCGGTAGAAGTTGACGCCGAGCGCCGTCCAGCGCGGGCCCTGCGCGGCCAGTCGCGTCCGGTACTCATCCCACGACCGGCCCTGCTGCCGCGACCAGCCGATCTCGGCGATTCCGGGGAGCCGCGGGAAGGCCATGTACTCGACCTCGTGGATCTTGGTGAGCGTCTCGCTCCAGATCGGCGCCTCAACGCCGCGCACGTCCTTCTCCGTCACACCGGTGAAGATCGTGGTGGGGTCCCACTGGTACGACTTCTGGACGCTGACGTAACCCGCCCAGTGCAGGCCGTACGGCGAGTTCTTGTCGTACTGCATGTCCAGGTAGGCGTGGTTGGCGGGCGCCAGGACCAGTTGGACGCCCTTCTGCACCGCCGCGGTGGCGAGCGCGTCGCTGACCGGCTTGGTCCCGTCGGCGATGCTCCAGTTCTGGGCGAGGGTGGCCGGGCCCGGCTTGACGTCCGCCTGCGCGATCTCGTTCCAGCCGATCATGTTCTTGCCGTGCGCGTGGACGATCGGCTGCAGGCGGTCGATGAACTTGACGTAGTCGGCGAGCGGTGTGCTGTGCGCCTCGTCCCCGCCGATGTGGACGTACGAGCCGGGGGTCAGCTTCGCCAGCTCACCGATCACGTCGTTGAGGAACCGGTACGTGATGTCCTTGTCGACGCACAGTGAGCTGAAGCCGACGTTCGTGCCGGTGTAGAGCGGCGGCGCCTTGCCGTCGCAGTTCAGCTCCGCGTACGACGCGAGCGCGGCGTTCGTGTGACTCGGCGTGTCGATCTCCGGGACGACCGTGATGAAGTGCTTCTTGGCGTAAGCGACGATGTCCTTGTACTGCGCCTGCGTGTAGTAGCCGCCTTGGCCGCCGCCGACCTCGGTGCTGCCGCCGTAGGTGGCCAGCCTCGGCCAGCCGTTGATGGCGATGCGCCAGCCCTGGTCGTCGCTGAGGTGCAGGTGCAGAACGTTGATCTTGTACATCGAGACCTCCTCGATGTACCGCTTCGCCTCGTCGACGGTGAAGAAGTGCCGGGCCACGTCGAGCATCGCGCCGCGCCACGTGAAGCGCGGCTGGTCGGCGATGTGCACGGACGGGACGGTCCAGGGGCCGGGCCGTACGCTGCGCGCCTCCACCTTGGCGGGCAGCAGCTGCCGGAGCGTCTGGACGCCGTAGAACAGGCCGGCGGCGGTGGCGGCCTGGATCTGCACGCCGCCGCCCGTGACGTCGAGCCGGTACCCCTCCGATCCGAGGCCGGCCGCCGAGCTCAGGCGCAGGGAGATGGCGTGCGGCGAGCCGGCGGGTCCGGACACGACCGGCAGGCGGTACCCGGTCGACGGGCGGACCAGTCCGGCCAGGAACGTCGCCACGCCGGCCGCGTCGCGGGAGCGCGACGCCACCACGATCTTGGTTGCGCGGGTCAGAGTGAAGGATTTCCCGGGGACAGTCCGCATGGACACCGGAGCCGGGATGATCCGGGGTCCCGCCGTCGCCGCCTCCGCCTGCAGCGGCCCGGTCAGGGCCGTGACCAGCGGGCTCGCCGTGGCCACCACCGCGGCGGCGGTGAGCCACGTGCCGGGATGGCCGGCTGTCCGGTCGGCGCGCCGCTGGGGCGTCAGTGCGCCAATTAGTTTCCTCACCATGAGTTAGATCGAACATAGATTTCGAAATGTCGTCAAGGGGGCCGAAAAGGTCTCATGACCTTCGAATCGGCGTCTTGCACTGGGCGCCGCGCCCGCCGACCGTCGTGATGCGATCCGCGCGGCGCTCGAGTGGCCTGATCCGGCCGCCCCTGCCAGTGCGGGCCCCATTACGATCAACAGGCTGCGCGCCGGACCATGAGGCCTGTCCCGGGTCGAGTCACGGGTGCCGTCTCCCTACGATCGCTCACCCTCTGAAGGTTGGCAGATGCCAAGGATCTTCGCTCGCCTACGGACACCTCGGGCACGTCTGGACCTCACCTACGGAGTGCCGGAGCTCCAGGCGGCCCGGAAGGCCGTCCACGAGGAGAACCGCCGGGAGCTGAGCCGCTTGGTGAGGGACTGCACGGATGACGACGACAGGTCGGATCGCGTGTTCGTCGCCGCCTCCGCCGCGGTGGAAACACGCCCGAGGATCCGACTCCGTGGGTCTGGCTCGTGCAGATGGCCCGCGGCCAGCAAGTCGGTCTCGAAGAGACAATGCGCCGCTGGAACGGGCTGACGGCGCTCGCGCCGCAGCATCGCCGCGGACATCACCAGATGCTCATCTCCATCTCTCCCAAATGGGGATATCCAGGGGATGTGATGGATGAATTCGTGGAGAGCGTGGTCGATACCGCGCCGGACGGGTCGGCGCTCCACCTGCTGCGGGTGGCCGCCCAGGTGGAGCATTGGTTGGACCTTTCGGAACGGCCGTCCATCGCCTACCTCATGGATGAGACGCAAGAGACGCGAGCCCGTACCGCGATCGCCCGGTGGCTTCATCCCAGTGGCACCGATCCCCGAGGTATCATCAGCGGCCATAACCTGGCCGCGTTCTGGCACTGCATTCGCGGTCGTCTCGACGAAGCCAGGCCGCACTTCGAGCAGACCCGCGGTTATTGCGATCAGTTCCCCTGGGCCTATCTCAACGGCGACGCGCTCGAGACGTATGCGGAGTACCGCCGCAAGGCCGGTTGACCGGCGCGCGTACCAACCATCCTCGGCCTGCGCCCCACCCGCTCCGACGCGCCGGCGGCACCCGTGCGGAAGTCTCGGGAACCAGCGCCGCGGCCGCACGGATCGCCCCTTTCGTTTCCTTCGCGAGCCGGCGCGGTCGGCGTTCACCGAGCGTTCCGTCCCCGCCGATGACGCGGGCAGGGCGAACAGCGGGCGGCAGGCGTACGCGATCTCGGTGCGCCGCGGTGGCCTGATCCGGCCGCGCCGGACCGAGCCGGAGGCCTTGACCACGGTCGACTTCCTCGAGCTGCATACCGTTCTTGCGGCATTCTGTTCGTATCTTGCAATGAACTGTCGGTGAATTTAGCCTCAAGGGTGCGTCCCCCCACATGCCCCGCCCGGCAGGTGGCCCCGCCCAACGCGCCCCGCCCGCGTGCGGTCGGCGCTGTTCGAAACGAGAGGCGCAATGAGACCGAAGCACGCACGGCTGCGGTTGCTCGCAGGAGGCGCAGTCATCAGCCTCATCACATCCGTGGCCGCCGTCCTGGGGGTGGCATCGCCCGCGTCCGCCGCGGACGGCCCCAACCTGGCGGCGGGCAAGACCGTCTCGGCCAGCAGTCACACCGACGTCTACACCCCGGCCAACGCCAATGACGGGAACCAGTCGACCTACTGGGAGAGCGCCAACAACGCCTTCCCGCAGTGGATCCAGGTCGACCTCGGCGCGGCCGTCAGCACCGACAAGGTCGTGCTCAAGCTGCCGACCGCGAACTGGGGCGCGCGGACCGAGACGTTCGCCGTCCGGGGCAGCACCGACGGCACGAACTTCACCGACATCGTCGGCTCGGCGGGGCACACGTTCGACCCCGCGAGCGGCAACACGGTGACCGTCGGATTCAACGCGGTCGTCACCCGGTACCTACGGCTCGACATCACCGCCAACACGGGCTGGCCGGCCGGGCAGATCTCGGAGTTCGAGGTGTACGGGCCGGCCACCGGCGACCAGCAGCCGCCGACCGCGCCGACGAACCTGGCCTACACCGAGCCCTCCTCCGGCCAGATCAAGCTGACGTGGAACGCCGCCACGGACAACGTCGGCGTGACCGGGTACGACGTGTACGCCAACGGCGCGCTGCGCGGGAGCGTGGCGGGCAACGTCCTGACCTACACCGACACCCAGCCGGCCGGCGCGACGGTCACCTACTACGTCCGGGCGAAGGACGCCGCGGGGAACCAGTCGCCGAACAGCGACACGGTGACCCGTACGGGCAGCGGCGGGACCGGCACCGACCTCGCCGCGGGCAAGCCGATCACGGCCTCGTCCCACATCTACGACTTCGTGGAGACGAACGCGAATGACGGCAACGTGGGCACCTACTGGGAGGCCGCGGCCAACGCCTACCCGGACACGCTGACGGTGAACCTGCGGGTCAAGGCCGACCTCGGCTCCGTCGTCGTCAAGCTCAACCCGGACGCCTCCTGGGGCAGGCGCACCCAGACGATCGAGGTGCTCGGCCGGGCGAGCCACTCCGGGTCGTTCACCAGCCTCGTCGCCGCCAAGTCGTACACCTTCGACCCCGCCTCGGGGAACACGGTGACGATCCCGGTGACGGCCACGGCCGTCGACGTGCAACTGAAGTTCACCGCCAACTCCGGTGCCACCGGCGGCCAGGTCGCCGAGCTGCAGGTCATCGGCACCCCGGCGCCGGCCCCCGACCTGACGATCACCGACGCGTCGTGGACCCCGGCGTCGCCGACCGAGACCGACTCCGTCTCGCTCAAGGCGACGGTGAAGAACACCGGGACGGCCGCGTCCGACGCGACGGACGTCAACTTCTACCTCGCCGGGCAGAAGGCCGGCACCGCGGCGGTCGGCGCCCTGGCGGCAGGGGCCTCCACCACGGTCACCGCGTCCATCGGGACCCGCGCCGCAGGCACCTACCCGCTGACCGCCAAGGTCGACGAGGCCGACAACGTGGTGGAGCTGAACGAGGACAACAACTCCTACACGAGCCCGTCCGCGCTGGTCGTCGCGCCGGTCGCCAGCTCCGACCTGGTCGCCTCGTCGGTGACCTGGACGCCCGGCAACCCCGCGGCCGGCAACACCGTGACGTTCGCCGTGACGGTGAAGAACCAGGGCACCGTCGCCTCGGGCGCGGGCTCGCACGGCGTCACGCTGACGCTGCTCGACGCGAACGGCAACACCGTCAAGACCTTCACCGGCTCGGTCAGCGGGACGATCGCCCCGGGCGCCACCGCCGGAACGGTGAGCCTCGGCTCCTGGACGGCGGTGAACGGCAGATACACCGTCAAGGTCGTGCTGGACAATGACGCGAACGAACTCCCGGTCAAGCAGGCGAACAACACCAGCACGACGCCGCTGTTCGTCGGACGCGGCGCGAACATGCCGTACGACACCTACGAGGCCGAGGACGGCGTCCTGGCCGGCGGGGCGACCGTCGTCGGCCCGAACCGTACGATCGGCGACCTGGCCGGTGAGGCGTCCGGCCGCCGCGCGGTGAAGCTCGCCACCACCGGCAGCAGCGTGGAGTTCACCACCAAGGCGAGCACCAACACGCTCGTCACCCGCTTCGCCATGCCGGACGCCTCGGGCGGCGGCGGGATCAACTCGACGCTGGACATCTACGTCGACGGGACGTTCCTCAAGGCCATCGACCTGACCTCGCACTTCGCGTGGCTCTACGGCAGCGAGACGAGCCCGGGCAACTCGCCGGACTCCTCGCCGCGGCACATCTACGACGAGGCGCACGTCATGCTCGGCACGACCGTCCCGGCCGGGCACAAGATCAGGCTGCAGAAGGACGCGGCCAACACGGCGGCCTACTACTCGATCGACTTCATCGACACCGAGCAGGTCTCCCCCATCGCCAACCCCGACCCGGCCAAGTACGCGGTGCCGGCCGGCTTCACCCAGCAGGACGTGCAGAACGCCCTGGACAAGGTGCGGCAGGACGCCACCCTGGTCGGCGTGTACCTGCCCGCGGGCACGTACCAGACGTCCGGCAAGCTCCAGGTCTACGGCAAGGCGATCAAGCTGGTCGGCGCCGGCCCCTGGTACACCCAGTTCCAGGCGCCCACCGGCCAGGAGAACACCGACATCGGGATCCGCGCGGACGCGACGGCGAACGGCTCGACCTTCTCCGGCTTCGCCTACTTCGGCAACTACACCTCGCGGATCGACGGGCCGGGCAAGGTGTTCGACCTCCAGAACGTCGCGAACGACACGATCGACAACATCTGGGTCGAGCACATGGTCTGCATGTACTGGGGCAACAACACCGACCACATGACGATCACCAACGCGCGGATCCGGGACACGTTCGCCGACGGGGTCAACATGACCAACGGCAGTTCGGACAACCTGGTGTCAAACGACGAGGCCCGCAGTACCGGCGACGACAGCTTCGCGCTGTTCGCCGCGACCGACTCCGGCGGCACCGGCGAGAAGAACAACGTCTTCCAGAACCTCACGGCGATCCTGCCGTGGCGTGCGGCGGGCGTCGCGGTGTACGGCGGGCAGGACAACACCGTCAAGAACGTCTACATCGCCGACACGCTGACCTATTCCGGCATCACGATCAGCTCGCTGGACTTCGGCTACCCGATGGAGGACTTCGGACCGGATCAGACGACGTTCGGCAACATCTCGATCGTGCGGGCCGGCGGCCACTTCTGGGGCGCGCAGACCTTCCCCGCGATCTGGATGTTCTCCGCCTCGAAGCAGTTCCGGGCGATCCGGGTCAGCGACGTCGACATCATCGACCCGACGTACTCCGGGATCATGTTCCAGACCGACTACGACACCAGCGGCCGGCCGCTGAACCCGGTCACCGACACCGTGCTCACCAACATCACGATCACGGGCGCGCACAAGAGCGGCGACGCCTACGACGCCAAGTCGGGGTTCGGCCTCTGGGCTAACGAGCTGCCCGAGCCCGGTCAGGGCCCGGCGGTCGGCTCGGTCACCTTCCACAACCTCAAGCTGAGCGACAACGCCGTCGACATCAGGAACACGACGTCCACCTTCACGATCAACGTCCAACCGTAGGAGACGACGAGACGCCCGGCCGGGATCTCCCGGCCGGGCGTCCTCCTCGTCCGTGCGACGCCGCCGGGATCACTCGACGCACGGCCACGAGCCGGGTCACTCGGCGCACGGCCACGAGCCGGGTCACTCGGCGCACGGCCACGAGCCGGGTCACTCGGCGCACGGCCACGAGCCGGGTCACTCGGCGCGCGGCCAGGAGCCGGGTCACTCGGTGCGCAGCCACCGGCCGGACTCCTCTTCGAGCAGTCTGACGGCCAGCAGCTCCCCGTCCGCGGTCCCGTACCGCGCGGCGGCCCGCTCGTAGATTCGCCTGACCGCCTCCGACAACTCGAAGGGCACCTGGTGCGCGCGGGCGAGATCGGTCACGGCCGCCAGCTCCTCGTAGCAGCGGTCCACGCCGAAGGTCGTCATGTAGTCCCCGGCGAAGAGCGCGTCGAGGTCCCGGCGGATGAACCGGCTCTCGGCGGCGCTGTCGGCCAGTGCCCGGCGGAGCGTGGCCAGGTCGACTCCCATCCGCAGGCCCAGCAGCAAGGACTCGGCCGTGGCCACCGCCTGCCCGAACCAGAGCAGATTGACGATCAGCTTCACGGTGTACCCGCTGCCGTGTCCCCCGACGTGCGTGATCCGGGCGGGGTCGCCCAGCACCTCCAGGAGCGGCCGGTGACGCTTCAGCACCGCGCCGTCCCCGCCGACGAAGAACTGCAGCGTCCCCGCCTCGGCGGCGGGCACGCCTCCTCCGACGGGCGCGTCCAGGACGTCGATCCCGCGCGCGGCGGCCAGCCGCCGGATCGGGTCCGCGGCGGCCGGGGAGTTGCTGGACATGTCGATCCACACGGCACCGGACGGCAGCGCGTCGACCAGCCCGCCGCCGACCATCGCCGCGGCGACCGCCTCGGCGCCGGGCAGCATCGTGATCAGCACGTCCGCGGACCGCGCGGCCTCCGCGGTCACCGGAGTCCAGGCGGCGCCGCACGCCTCGACCACGTCCGCGCGCGCCGGGTCGATGTCGCTCGCCAGCACCCGGTAACCGTCGGCCCGTGCGAGGTTCCGGCACATCGGAGTGCCCATGCGGCCCACGCCGACGAATCCGACCCTCGTACCGTCCGCACCGCCCATGACCGACTACTCCCCCGAGGACCAGGAGGCGAACCCGCCTCGCTCGCCAAGGATGTCGCACGTGTCGAGAACCGCCCTTCGCCGTTCGTCGTTCCTGACGGACGATCCCCTTCGAGGAGGAGACATGAAATACCTGCTGCTCGTCTGCATGGACGAGGACGTGGAGCGCAACGCCGATCCCAGCGCCTGGATCGAGGAGATGGAGGGCCGGGGCGTACGGCTGACGGGCAACCGGCTCCGTCCGGTCCGGGACTCGACGACGGTACGCCGGAGGGACGGCGAACTGCTCATCGCCGACGGGCCGTTCGCCGAGACCAAGGAGCAGATCGGCGGATTCGACATCCTCTAGTGCGCCGACCTCGACGAGGCGATCGAGGTGGCGTCGAAACATCCGGCGGCGGAGTTCGGCACCGTCGAACTCCGGCCGTTCTGGACCGAGTGAGCGCCCGGGACGCCGTCGCCGCCGCCTACCGCGACGAACGGGCCACGGTGCTGGCGACCCTCATCCGCCTCACCGGCGACTGGGAACTGGCCGAGGAGTGCGTCCAGGACGCCTTCGAGGCGGCCCTGATCCACTGGCCCGGCGAGGGCGTCCCCCGCCGCCCCGGGGCGTGGCTGACCACGACCGCGCGCAACCGCGCCCTGGACCGGCTGCGCCGCGGCACGGTCGAGGCGGCGAAGCTCAGGGAGGTGGCCGAGGTGCCGGGTTCCGGAGACGGCGCGTGGGACGACGACCGGCTGCGGCTGATCTTCACCTGCTGCCACCCCGCGCTCGCGCTGGACGTCCGGGTCGCGCTCACCCTGCGGACGGTCGCCGGCCTGACCACCGAGGAGATCGCCCGGGCGTTCCTGACGCCGGTGGCGACGATGGGGCAGCGGCTCTTCCGCGCCAAGCGGAAGATCAAGGAGGCGGGCATCCCGTACCGGGTGCCCCCCGCCGGACCTGCTGCCGGAGCGCACGCCCGAGGAGACCGACTGGGCGCGAATCGCCGCCCTGTACGAGCGGCTGGCGGGCGTCGCGGCCTCCCCCTTCGTCGAACTGAACCGGGCGGTCGCGGTCGCGATGGCCGAGGGGCCGGCGGCCGGGATGGCGCTCGTCGACGCGCTGTCCGGCTCCGGCGCGCTGGAGGGCTACCACCTGCTCCCGGCGACCCGCGCGGACCTGCTGCGCCGCCTCGGCCGGTGGGCGGAGGCCGACACCGCCTACCGGCAGGCGCTCGCCCTCGCGCCCGGCGAACCCGAGCGGCACTACCTGCGCCGCCGCCTCGACGAGATCCGCGGCCGGATCGGGTGAACGATCAGTCGGTGCGGCGGCGACGGCGGTACCAGTGGTACAGGAAGCGGGCCAGGAGCAC
The DNA here is from genome assembly GCF_040679475.1 of Actinoallomurus sp. NPDC052274. NCBI lineage: Bacteria > Bacillati > Actinomycetota > Actinomycetes > Streptosporangiales > Thermomonosporaceae > Actinoallomurus > Actinoallomurus sp. NPDC052274. The sequence continues at coordinate 41,753 of NZ_JBFAUT010000056.1, read as the reverse complement.
CGCGCCCAGACCGGCGAACAGGTAGATCTGGTACCGGAAGACCTGCTGGGAGATCGACGCGATGTGGGTGCCCGCCGCGTACCCCAGCCCGGTCCACATGCCGACCCACAGCACCGCGCCCAAGAGGTTGAAGGCCAGGAACCGTGGCCAGGGCATGCCGGTGATGCCGGCGAGGATCCCGTTCGCCTGGCGGATCCCCTCGACGAAGCGGGCGATGGTCACCACCTTGCCGCCGTGGTGGACGAAGAAGTGCTCCGCGCGGCGCAGGCGCTCGGGCGTGAGCAGCACGTACTTGCCCCACCGGTGGACGAGGGCGGAGCCGCCGGTGCGGCCGATCAGGTAGCCGACGTTGTCCCCCGCCACCGCCGCCGCGACGGCGATGACGCCGATGAGGACGATGTTCAGCCGCCCGGCCCCCGCGTAGACGGACGAGGCGACCAGGATGGTCTCGCCGGGAGCGGGCACGCCGAAGTCCTCGACGAAGATCAGGATCCCGACCGCGGCGTAGCCGTACTTGTCGAGCACCGGGGCGAGATGGGCCAGCGGACCGGGCAACGGCGGCGCCATGCCCCTCCCCCTACCCGTTCGGGTGCTCCGGCCGCGGGTTCAGGCCTCCTCCATCGCCTCGCCCAGGGCGTGCAGCACCCTCCGGTGCTGCTGGTCGGCGAGCCAGTGTCCCGCGCCGATCACCAGCGCGACCGGCCACTCCACCACCTCGAAGGCCGCGAGGAGCCCGAGGCCGGCGTAGTAGATGAGCTTCTCGGGCGGCGGCAGCACCACCTGCCCCAGGACCGGCAGCTCCACAGACCGTCCCAGATGATGTTCGATCTTCTCGATCGCCAGCTCGGACATCGCACGGCACCTTCGGCTCGGCATCGCCGTCACCACGGCATACCCCCTCCGACCTGGCCTCATGCCAGGAGCCGGTCAGATCCGCCCGTCCCCAGCACGGCGGCGAAACCGGTTGCCCGCGCGGCGTGGTGGCCGTCACACTCCTCCGGTGGTCGATACGTACGAGGACGGGCGCGCGGGGATCGACGCGGGGCTGGTGAGGCGGCTGCTCGCGGCCCAGTTCCCCCAGTGGAGCGACCTGCCGGTCAGGCCGGTGGAGGTCGACGGGTGGGACAACCGCACCTACCGGCTCGGCGACGAGATGACGGTACGCCTGCCGACCGCGGCGGGCTACGTCCCGGCGATCGACAAGGAGCACCGCTGGCTGCCGGTCCTCGCCCCGTCGCTGCCGGTCCCGATCCCCACGCCGCTCGCGAAGGGGACGCCGGGCGAGGGATATCCGTTCCCCTGGTCGATCCGCCGCTGGCTGGACGGACGACTCGTCAGGCCGCACCGCATCGCCGACCTGCCCGCGTTCGCCGCCGACGTGGCCGGCTTCATCCGCGCCCTGCAGCGCGTCGACGCCACCGGCGGGCCCGCGGCGGGCGCGCACAGCTTCTACCGGGGCGCCTCCCTGACCCACTACGACGACGAGACGCGGCGCTGTCTCGCCGCGCTCGACGGCCGCGTCGACACCCGCCGGGCGGCGGCCGTGTGGGACGCCGCCCTGGAGGCCGAGTGGAACGGCTCGCCGGTCTGGTTCCACGGCGACATCGCCGTCAACAACCTGCTGGTCAGAGAGGGAAGGCTGGCCGCCGTCATCGACTTCGGCACCTCCGGGGTCGGCGACCCCGCCTGCGACCTGGTCATCGCGTGGTCGTTCTTCGCCGGCGAGAGCCGGGAGACCTTCCGGGCCGCCGTCGACCAGGACCCCGGCACCTGGGCGCGAGCCCGCGGCTGGGCCCTCTGGAAGGCCCTCCTCTGCCTCACCGAGAACAGCCCCGGTGCCGCCGATCACCACCATGTGGTCGACGAGGTCCTCGCCGACCACGCGTCCCTGCCCCGTACGGCTCCCCCCGTCGGGTGACCACGGGATCCCCCGGCGAGCCGGCCGGTCCGGTCATCCGGGGGGAGGTCGCGGATCGCGCCGCCTGGAAGCTTCGAGGTACGGGCAACACGGCCCGTACGTTCGCAAGGAGCCGTACATGGCAATTCCCCTCGCCCGGATCGCGGCGGCCGGGGCCGGTGGCCTCGTCCTGCTGACGGGCGCCGCGTCGCAGGCCGCCGCCGCACCTCCCAGGGAAGGGCACGTCACCGGGGACGCCTGGGTGAGGTACTCCCTCGACCCGCAGAATCCCCTGCGGCGCTTCGTCTTCGACGCGCACGGCAACGCGTTCCGGTTCGACGGCAAGCAGATGGTCATGGGGGCCGCCCACGGCACCGTACGATTCGACCATCCCGTTCCCCAGCCGGACGGCACCGTGCGGCACTACTGGGGCACCGTGCGGGTCGACTACCTGATGACCGCCGGTCCCGTCGCCGTCGTCTCGGGGACCAGCGAGGGCGTGATCGGCGAACCGGACGGCACCCGCATGGCGTTCAGCGTCTACGCCGACCCCCGCGGCCACCGGTACGACCGGATCGGCTTCTCCTGGGGCGCCGTCGACGGCCGCTGCCTCCGCATGGGCCTGGCCCCCGCGCCCTTCACGACGTACGCGTCCGGCAGGGGATACCGGGTCCAGCACGCCGAACTGCCCGCGGTCCCGGACGGCGCCCAGCCACCTGTCGACCCGCCACCCTGCACCGAGAAATAGAATGTGAGATCATTGTCCTTGTCGTCCTCGATGACCGAGGGCGGCAAGGACCGGTAACGATGTCCTGACCTACCCCGTCTTCGACGGACGGTACGACCGTCCGGGGCCGTGCGGACACGGCCGCAGAGGACGTCGCGGGCGAGAAGGTCGCACTGAAGACCACGGACGACTCCGGGTCGGCGGCCTTGCCTCGGACTCAATGGCGAGTCGGGGCGGTGGCCGTCATGTGGAGGTCGGCGCGCTTCCGTTACCGGCTGATCCACAGGAAGAGCTCATTGAAAATCCCCCGCGATCTACGACAGCTTGCCCGCCGTGCCGAAGCCGCCGGCTGGACCATCACCCTGACCAGCAACAACCATCTCGCCTGGAAGCCGCCGTCAGGGCGCACCGTGTTCTGCCCTTCGACTCCGTCGGATCACCGTTCCGTCCAGAACGTCATCGGCAAGCTCCGTCGGGCCGGGCTGAACACCCGCTGACGGCCGGGTCGAAACGGCTCGTCACCGCGCCGGGCAGCGCGCGAGACGGTCGAGGACCCGCGTCAGCGAGGCGGTGGTGAGGTCGCGGACGCGCGCGTACTCCTGCTCCGGATACTGCCGGGGCCCGTTCTCCACCAGCATGATCAGGTACAGGTAGGCCCGGTAGAGGTCGAGGCGGACGCGGGCCGCCGAGGTCAGCTCGAGCGGGGTCACCTCCCGGTAGCCGGCCAGCAGCGGGTCGTCCTCACGCAGTTCGCCGAAGATGGTCGGCGTCACGAACTCCGCGAGCGGGTCACCCCAGAACGCCCGCTCGTGGTCGATGATCGCCTGGATCCGCGGCGTGGCGGTCAGGTCGAGGAAGACGTTCCCCGGCCACACGTCGAAGTGCACGAGGCGCGGCGTCACCACCTCGTCGAGGACGGGTGAGGCCGCGGTGAGCACCGCGCCGATCTCCTCGACCGGCAGCGGCAACGGCGTCGGGTACCGCTCGACGTCGGCCAGCAGGGCTCCGGCCATCGCGAGGTACGCCGCACGCCAGGTGGGCCCGGTGATCCCCGCGTACGGGTAGCCGAAGACCGCGCCGGTGACCGTGTGCAGCCGCGCCAGGTGGCGGCCCAGCTCCCGGCGGAGCGCGTCCGCCCCGTCCGGCTCGACGTCGTTCCAGGAGACGCCGTCGAGCGCGTCGAGCAGCAGACAGTCACCGCCGAGCACCGGATCGTCGAACACCGCGCCCAGCAGCGCCGGCACCGGCACCCCCGCCGCCGCGGCCAGCTCGTACGCCTCGGCCTCCGTCCGCAGCAGGAAGCGCTCGTAGCTGAGCTGTTCGAGCTCCGGGGACGGCGACAGCTTCAGCACCACCTCGCGACCGTCGTCGAGGGTGAGCCTCCAGACCGCGTTGACGAACCCGTCCGTCAGCTCGACCGACGCGACCACGCCCGCACCGAGGGCCCGCCGCGCCAGCGCGTCCAGTTCGACACCGCTCAGGCGCCTTTTGGTCCTGCTCTCCACGGCCCGATTGTGCGATCAGACCCGTCGCCCGTCCACCGCGTTCCATCGCCCGCCGCGTCAGGCCGTACGCTCCGGCCGCCGGTCGGCCCGGCCTTCCGGACACCGCTGATCCCCATCCCGGTTCGGACAGCAGACCACGGTCAGGTCGACGAAGCCGCCGCCCCTGAGCCACCAGGCCCACACGAGGTCGTTGCCCCGGCGCAGGGTGTCGAGGGCGTTCGCGGCCATGGTCTCCAGGGACGGTGCCTGCCGTTGTTGTTCGAGGTGCATCCGCTGGTCGGCGATGTCGGCGTACTGCTGCGCCAGCCAGGCCACCGCGTCGGTGGGGTCGTCCCAGGTGCCTTTGACCATCCGTGCGGGCTTGGCGAGCCAGGCGCTGGTGGCCTCGGGCGGGACGACGGCGCTCTGGAAATCTGTAGTGCCGGCGCGACGCGCGTCATCGAACGGTTTGATCGCCTCGCCGGCGCCTCGGAACAGGTACGCGTGGAAGTGCACTGGTCAGTCCTTAGGATCGTGGGTGCGTCCCCCCGACTTCGCCTCGGGGGGACGCACCATCACTCACCGCATGCCGATGACGGCGATCTCGACGCAGGCCTCACCGTCCTCGCCGGTATAACCACCGCACCGACGCACGGCCCTGCGCCACACCGCTTCGTTCACGAACCTCACCCCCTTCTCTCCTCGCGGTGCCCCTCCACGAACAGCGGAGGGAGTCAGAACACGCCGCCTCCAGCGCCGACGCTCCTGCCGGGCCGCGACCGCGTCCGGGGAACCGCCGTCGGCTTGGCGGTGATCAACTTCTGGATGAGGACGGCCGGGGGTGGTGGCCAGGGGGTGAACGTCCAGCCGGAGCCGAGGGGCCGCGCGCAAGGCTCGGCAAGGGCCCGCACCACCGGCGGTTCGTGCCCTTTCGAGACCCGTTCCGAGCGACTTCACCGAGCATTAGCCCGCGCCGGCCGGAGCCGACATCACCAGACCGGCGTCGTCTCAGGAATGGCGGAGTTCTCCGGGTCCGGCGAGGGCGGGCGGGGCCAGGTCTCGGCGATGGCCTGGCGAAACTCGGCCAGCACCCGGCCGTACAGCGCCCAGCGCTGTTGCTCCAGCTCCCGCTGCGTGCGGCCACGGATCTTGTACTTGCCTGACGCGGAAACGGCGACCCACTCCCGAGTGAGTGGATCCTCCCCCACGGTGTAGCCGGGGATCACCGGAACCGGATGTCGCCCGTTCATCGGACGAAGCCCGCGACGTCGGCCCGGGACAGGCTCACCCCGGGCTTGGCGAAGACGGCATGGACGACCTTGCCGGTGTCCGAGACCTCGGCCCAGAGGAAGTCGGCCACGGCCATGCTGATCAGGACACCGCGACCACTGGTGTCCATCGGATCAGGCCGCCTCTCCTCCGGCAGCGCTCCGGGATACGGATCCCGAACCCGCAGGTGGATCCAGCGAGCATGGGTCTTGATGCCGATCCAGACGCCCGGATCGGCCTGGGACGACGGCGCCCCTAAAGCGCGGACGCAGGTGATGGCGTTGGTGAGGCTGACGCCAGGCACAGCCCGACGGTCCGACGACGCCGTCTCGCCCGCGAACTCCGCAAGCTGCGCGAACATGCGGGATTTACGGCAGACCAGGTGACCCGCAAGCTCGAGTGGGCGGAAGGCAAGGTCAACCGGCTGGAGAAGGCGCAGACTGTTCGGCCGCGCGTCACCGACATCAAGGCGCTACTCGAGTTGTACGACCTGACCGACGAGACAACGCACGAAGCCCTGCTCACCCTCACTCGCGAGGCACGCCAGCGCGGTTGGTGGGCGGCCTATGGCCCGCTGTCCGACAGCTACGTCGAGTTCGAGGCCGAAGCCAACAAGATCTTCACATTCGAGCTCGCGGTCATCCCCGGCCTGCTTCAAACACCCAGCTACACCGCCGCTCTACAGCGGGCGTGGACGACACGAGATGAGGCTGAGGTCAAGCGGCTCGTCGACCTACGGATGGAGCGACAGAAGATCCTCGACTCGGAGAACCCGCCTCTCCTGTGGGCAATCATCGACGAAACCGCTGTCCTCCGCTCCTTCGGCTCACCGGAGGCCAAGGAAGAGCAGTTCCAGCGCCTCATCGACACCGAACCGCTCGAACATGTCAATGTCCAGATTCTGCCGATGAGCGTGGATCCGCATCTTGGCCTATCCGGCCCTTTCGCGATCCTGGATTATGAGGGTGATCCATCCATCGTCTACCGCGAGATCCGCCCCAGAAGCAGCCTGTATGTGGAGGGTGAGGCCGAAGTAGAAGAGCGTCGCCAAGTCTTCCAACGCCTGAGCGCGTCCGCGCTCGGGGTCAGCGAGTCTGCCAGCTACTTGAGGCGGCTCATCGACCACCAGAGATGAAAGGGCAAGACCGTGTACCAGCCCCCCTCCGGCGACTGGCGCAAGTCCTCCCGCTCTCAAGAGGGAGATGGCAACTGCGTCGAGGTCAGCGTCGTAGCCGAGCCGCAGCGCCCATAAGGCCGGAAGAAGACCGGCGGCCCCGGGAACAGGGCGCTCCTGGGGCCGTCGGCGTGTTCGGCGGGGCGGGTCGGTGATCGCGGCCTGATCACTGGCATCCACTGCGCTGTAGCGGCAGCGTCCGCCAGTGATCAAGGGCGGGGAGCGCGGGTCATCAGGTATGCCGCCGTCAGGGCGATGGCCAGGCCGCTGTCCCAGCCGATGGTCGAGGCGGCCTCCGCGGCGCCGCCGCGCGCGAGGTAGACGGCGGCAGTCAGGGCCAGTGCCGCCTTGTCGGCGATCAGCAGTGCCCACACCGCACCGTGCACCCGGGGCCGCAGCGCCAACAGGACGAACAGCCCCGCACACAGGAACAGCCCGTACATCCGCCAGGTCTGGACGACCAGCACCGTGTCGTCGGCCCGGGTGACGTCGGAGATGGCCGAGACCGCGGCGGCCAGTGCCGACACCGCCGCGAGCCAGGTGAGCACGCGGCCGGCGGCCCGCCATCGGGACGGGACAGCGGCGACGGACAACGCAGAATTCATGATCAGCTCCCCTATGCGACAGGGTGTCGCGTTAGCGGGTAGCATGACATGCCGAGACGCTTGATGCAACGAGTCGTCGCATTAGATCCGAGGAACCATGCCCCAGCCCCGGCCCGGAGGCCGCACCGCACGCACCCGCACGGCCGTGCTCGAAGCGGTCATCGACCAACTGACCGAGACCGGATACGCGGGGCTCAGCGTCGACGCCGTCGCCCGCCGCGCGGGCGTCCACAAGGCGACGCTCTACCGCCGCTGGGGCACCGTCGACGGCCTCCTGCTCGACGCGCTGACCCTCTTCGCCGACCGGTCCGTGCCCATGCCCGACACCGGCACCCTCGACGGCGACCTGCGCGACCTCGCCCGCTCCGCCCTCGCGGTCCTCACCGACCGCGCCGGGCAGGCACTGATCCGCGCGGTGGTGTCGGCCGGCCACGACAGCCAGGTCGCCGAAGTCATCCGCGCCTTCTGGACCGGTCACAACACGATGGTCGCCCGCATCGTCGAACGGGCCGCCGATCGTGGCGAACTCCCCGCCGACACCGACCCCACCGACGTGTCCCGCGCCATCGGCGCTCCCCTGTACATGCGCCTGCTCGTCACCGCCGAGCCCCTCGACACCGCGGCCGCCGACCAGTCCGCAGCGGTCGTGGCCGCCGCCGCCCGCGCCGGCGTCTTCACCCACGACACCGAACTTCCCGACTGACGCTCCGCCCGCCCGTTAACCGGCAGCCCCACAAAGTGATCACTGGCACCTACTGCGCTCTTACGGCAGCATCCGCCAGTGATCACGTGAACCAGCCCGCCCGCGCCGGGCACAAGGCTCGGCGAAGGTTGCGCTTTCAGGTGGTTCTGCCCGATGAAGGACCCACTCCCGTCGGTTTCGCCGAGCGTTCGGTTCGTTTCGCCGCGCCGTGGCGCTCTCCCGGAGAGCGGGCGGGGCCGGCCGGAGGTCTCGGTCGGCGGCGCGACGTTCGGCCACAACCGTGGCTCGGCCACAACCGTGGCTCGGCCACAACTGCGTTCGTCCGCGGCGGTGCTCGTCCCCGTGAGCGACGGGGAGGGCGTGGGGGTCAGGACTCCCAGGGGGCGGGGACGATGACCCACAGCGCCTCGGCGCTGACCTTCTCGTCGGGGTTGAGCCAGCTGTGCGGCTCGCGGCCGGAGAACGTCAGCGTGTCCCCTTCGGCCAGCAGCGTCGCCGACTCGCTGAACTGCACCCGGAGGGTGCCGCGCAGGACGTGTACGACCTCGACCTCGCAGTTGAGGGTGTACAGCTCAGCGCCGCCGGTGCCGCCGGGCTCGATGACGGAGCGCACGAGCTGGACCCGCCCCTGGCCGCGTGGGGTCAGGAGGCGTTCTGCCGCGCCGTGGCCGGTGAGCTGGATCGCCGGAGCTTCGTCCTTGCGGACGACGTCGGTCTTCGGCGCGGTGAACAGCTCGCCGACGGGCAGCGACAGCGCGGCGCACACCGTCACCAGCGTCGACACGCTCGGCGAGGTGACGTCCCGCTCGATCCGGCTGATGAAGCCCTTGGTCAGCCCGGTGCTCTGCGCGACCTGGTCGATCGTCAATCCCTGGCGCTGCCGCGCGTCGCGCAGCCGGGCGCCGATGCGGAGTTCCTGGTTGCCGGCGGCGATCGGCACTGACTTCATCCGACCCCTAATCCTGTCGTGGCGGCGCGGCGGCGGCCGGTCGGGGCCGCCGTCCGCACTCTACTGGGCCGGTCGATTCACCGATCGTCACCGGTGGCCGGGGCGGGTGACAGGTGCTCGTGGACGGCGAGCCAGCGCGGGCCGACCCGCTCGAAGACGATGGTCTCGCGCTCGAACACGGTGCTGGTCTCGCCCTGTGCCGCGACGGTGGTCTCGACGTCGTGACCGAACACGGCGCCGTCGCGGCCGACCATCCGTACCCGCCCGTTCGACGAGCGACAGGACAGGACGCGGAATCCGTCCTCGGTCTCCCATCGCTCCCACAGCCGCTCGTACTCGGCGCGCGAGCCGATCCGTACGTCGCTGGTGTGGAAGATGAAGGTCGCGTCGGCGGCGAAGGCGTCGAAGTAGGCGCCGGTGTCGTGGCGGGCGAACGCGGCCACGAGGTCGCGGGCCGCGGCGAGCACCTCCTCGGTGTCGGACGCCGGGGCCGTCTCCGCTGCTTCATCGGTCATGCGCTGGGCCTTTCTTCGGGAGCGCCGGTGAGGACCTTGGTCCGGCGCCGTACGCGGTGGACGGACGCCTTGGGATCGTCGACGACCGCCGGCCTGGCGGCGGACCGTGCGGGCACGGCCCGCGGGCCCTCGTCGGGGAAGACGTAGGAGGGCTCCGGGAACAGGTACAGGGCGGCGACGTACAGCACCACGGCGCTGACCAGGGTGACGACGAGGCTGATGTCGATCCCGCCCGCGACGTCGCGGAACGGCCCCCGCAGCAGCGGCGGGACGTTCGCGAACAGCAGGCCCGCCGCGGTGGCGACGATCCAGGTGCCCATCGAGCGCCAGTTGACGCCGCGGTTGAACCAGTACGCGCCGCCTCGCTGGCCGCGGTTGAAGACCTGCAGGTCGGCCGACACGTAGTGGCCCCGGCGCACGAAGTAGCCGATCGACATGATCACCATCCACGGCGACGTGCAGAGGATGATCAGCGTGGCGAACGCGTTGATGCTGTCGACCAGGTTGAATACGAACCGGCCGACGATGATGAAGACGAACGCCAGCGTGCCGATGAGCAGGGTGGACCGGACCCGGTTGAGCCGGGGGAACACCGAGGAGAAGTCCAGGCCGGTGCCGTACAGCGCGGTGACGCCGGTGGACATGCCGCCCAGGAAGGCCACCACGAGCAGCAGCAGCGCGTACCAGAGCGGGGAGACCTTGATCAGGCCGGCGGTGTAGTCGGCGGCGTTCGTGACGAGCGTCGCGGTGGCGACGCCGAACAGGAACGGGATCAGGCTGCAGAGCTGGGCGAAGAACGGCGCCGCCATGAGGGTGCGGGGCCGGTACGTGTCGGGGATGTAGCGCGACCAGTCCCCCAGGAAGGCGCCGAAGGAGATCGGGTTGGCCATCGTGATGAGGACGGAGGCGACGAAGGTCGCGGTGAACGACCCGCCGAGGTAGAGGTGCGGGTCGCCGGCGTACGAGGCGTGGAAGCTCCCCGAGTAGGCGACGATCGCCAGCAGGATGAGCGCCGTGCCGAGGACGACCACGACCTTGTTCACCAGCAGCATGAACGCGTAGCCGTACACGCAGATCACGATGACCAGCAGGCCGAACGCCGCGTAGACGAGGCCGCGCACCAGGTCGTTGTCCGGCACGTCGAACAGCCGGTTCGCCCCTCCGACGAACGCGTCGCCGCTGACCCAGACGGAGATCGCGTAGAAGGCGATCGCGGTGAGCAGCGACAGGTACGAGCCGACGATCCGGCCGACGACGCCGAAGTGCGCGCCGGACGACACCGCGTTGTTGGTGCCGTTGCGCGGGCCGAACAGGGCCATCGGCGACAGGATGAGCGCGCCGAGGAACACGCCGGTGACCGTGGCGAGCACGGCGTTCCAGAAGGACAGACCCGAGGCGATCGGGATCGTGCCGAGGATGATGGTCGCGAACGTGTTGGCGCCGCCGAACGTGATGCGGAACAGGTCGAGCGGCCGAGAGTGCCGGTGGTCGGCCGGGATCGTCTCGATTCCGTAGGGCTCGACCTCGGTGGCCTTCGGCCGTGCGGCGGGTTCGTCGACGGACTCGGGGGTCATCTGGCTCCTTCCCGCTGTTTGTGCAGGTTAGTGGGGGTATGCGGAGTAACGCGCCTGCCGAGTGGTGCGTAATGCTTGCAGATGGTTTCTTCACAGACAACCCCTGTTGCCCTATGGTTACCTCGCCAGGTAGATGAGAGGAACCCCCGCATGTCTGACGACCTGCCGCGCAGCACTGAGAACGGCCGTGTCGGCCCGGTGGTGGCCAGCGTCGTGCCCCGCTTCGCGGGGCCCGCGACCTTCGCCCGGCTCCCCCGGCTCGACGAGGTCTCCGACGTCGACGTCGCCGTGGTCGGCGTGCCCTTCGACGCCGGCGTGAGCTACCGGCCGGGCGCCCGGTTCGGCCCCGCGCACGTCCGGGAGTCGTCCCGGCTGCTGCGCCCGTACAACCCGGCGCTGGACGTCAGCCCGTTCGGCCGGCAGCAGGTCGCCGACGCGGGCGACATCGCGGTCAACCCCTTCTCGATCGACGAGGCCGTACGGGCGATCGAGGCGGGTTCGGACGCGCTGCTCGACCGGGCGGGCCGGCTGCTGACCATCGGCGGCGACCACACGATCGCCCTCCCTCTGCTGCGGTCGCTGACGCGCCGCCACGGTCCGGTCGCCGTCGTCCACTTCGACGCGCACCTGGACACCTGGGACACCTACTTCGGCGCGGCCACCACCCACGGCACCCCGTTCCGCCGGGCGTCCGAGGAGGGCCTGCTCGACCTGTCCGGCTGCCTGCACGTCGGCATCCGGGGCCCGCTGTACGACGCGGCGGACCTGACCGAGGACGCCGAGCTCGGCTTCCAGACGGTGCACGCCCGGGAGATGGAGGACCTCGGCACGCGCGGCGTGACCGAGCGGATCCGCGAGCGTGTGGAGGACCGCCCGGTCTACGTATCGGTCGACATCGACGTGCTCGACCCGGCCTTCGCGCCCGGCACCGGAACGCCCGAGTCCGGCGGCCTGCTCAGTCGCGAGCTGCTCGCCATCCTCCGCGCGTTCGCCGGCCTGAACCTCGTCGGTGCCGACATCGTCGAGGTCGCGCCGGCCTACGACCACGCCGAGATCACCGGCATCGCGGCCTCCCACGCGGCGTACGAACTGCTGTCGGTGATGGCCCTGAGCGACGGGAAGTGACCATGGAACGCATCCGGAACGTCATCGACGGCAGGAGCGTCGACGCCGCCTCCGGCCGTACGAGCGAGGTGATCGACCCGTCGACGGGCGAGGTCTACGCGACCGCGCCGGTCTCCGGGAGCGAGGACGTCGACGCGGCGTTCGCCGCGGCCGAGCGGGCGTTCCAGACGTGGCGGGACACGACGCCGTCGGAACGGCAGCGCGCGCTCCTGGCGATCGCCGACGCGATGGAGGCGCGGGCCGAAGAGTTCGTCCGCGCCGAGGTGCGCGACACCGGCAAGCCCGTCGCGCTGACGGCGACGGACGAGCTGCCGCCGATCGTCGACCAGATCCGCTTCTTCGCGGGCGCCGCCCGCGTGCTGGAGGGACGCTCGGCGGGCGAGTACGCGCCCGGCCTGACCTCGGTGATCCGGCGCGAGCCGATCGGCGTGTGCGGCCAGATCACCCCGTGGAACTACCCGCTGATGATGGCGGTGTGGAAGTGGGCGCCGGCCGTCGCCGCCGGGAACACCGTCGTGCTCAAGCCGTCGGACACGACCCCGGCCAGCACGGTCCTGATGGCCGAGCTGATGAACGAGGTGCTGCCGCCCGGCGTCGTCAACGTCGTGTGCGGCGACCGCGAGACCGGCCGGCTCGTCGTCGACTCACCGGTCCCGCAGATGGTGTCCATCACCGGTTCGGTCCGGGCCGGCATGGAGGTCGCCTCGGCGGCGTCCCGCGACCTGAAGCGCGTGCACCTGGAGCTGGGAGGGAAGGCGCCGGTCGTCGTGTTCGACGACGCCGACGTCGCGGCCGCCGCCGAGGGCATCGCGGCGGCGGGGTACTTCAACGCCGGGCAGGACTGCACCGCCGCGACCCGCGTGCTCGCCGCCCCGGAGATCCACGACGACCTCGTCGCCGCGCTCGCCGAGCAGGCCCGCGCGACCCGCACCGGGCGGCCCGACGACGCGGACGTGGCGTTCGGCCCGCTCAACAACGCCGGGCAGCTCGACCGCGTACGGGGCTTCCTGTCCCGGCTGCCCGACCACGCCACGGTCGAGGCCGGGGGCGACCGCGTCGGCGGCGACCTGGCGTCCGGCTACTTCCACGAGCCGACCGTCGTCTCCGGGCTGCGGCAGGACGACGAGATCGTCCAGAACGAGGTGTTCGGCCCGGTCATCACCGTGCAGCGGTTCACCGCCGAGGACGAGGCCGTACGCTGGGCCAACGGCGTCGACTACGGCCTGGCCTCCAGCGTGTGGACCCGCGACCACGGCCGCGCCATGCGCGTGACGCGCCGCCTGGACTTCGGCTGCGTCTGGGTCAACACCCACGGCGTCCTCGTCGCCGAGATGCCGCACGGCGGGTTCAAGCACTCCGGGTACGGCAAGGACCTGTCGATGTACGGGTTCGAGGACTACACCCGGATCAAACACGTCATGCACCACATCGCATACTGAGCGGCAGACAACGCACCACCTGGAGAACCACAGCATGACCCCGCCCCCCGGCATCGAACAGCGCCGCGTCCTCAAGACCGCCATCCCCGGTCCCCGCTCGGCCGAACTGCACGCACGCAAGAACGCCGCGGTCTCCGCGGGCGTCTCCACCGGCCTGCCCGTCTACGTCGAACGCGCCGGCGGCGGCATCCTGGTCGACATCGACGGCAACCAGCTCATCGACTTCGGCTCGGGCATCGCCGTCACCACGGTCGGCAACTCGGCGCCGCGCGTGGTCGAGCGGGTGCGGGCGCAGGTCGCCGACTTCACCCACACCTGCTTCATGATCACCCCGTACGCGGAGTACGTCGAGGTCGCCGAGGCCCTGAACGAGCTGACGCCGGGCGAGCACGAGAAGCGCTCCGCGCTGTTCAACTCCGGCGCCGAGGCGGTGGAGAACGCCGTCAAGATCGCCCGCTCGCACACCGGCCGGCCGGCCATCGTGGCCTTCGACCACGCCTACCACGGGCGTACGAACCTGACCATGGCGCTCACCGCGAAGAACATGCCGTACAAGCACCGCTTCGGGCCGTTCGCCAATGAGATCTACCGGGTGCCGATGGCGTACCCGTACCGCTGGCCGACCGGCCCGGAGAACTGCGCCGACGAGGCGTTCGACGCGTTCGTCTCCCAGCTGCACGCCCAGGTCGGCGAGGAGAACACGGCCGCGGTGATCATCGAGCCGATCCAGGGCGAGGGCGGGTTCGTCGTGCCGCCCGCCGGCTACCTCGCGCGGATCGCGGAGTGGTGCCACGACAACGGCATCCTGCTCATCGCCGACGAGATCCAGACCGGTTTCTGCCGCACCGGCGACTGGTTCGCCTGCGACCACGAGGGCGTCGTCCCGGACCTGATCACCACGGCCAAGGGCATCGCCGGCGGCCTGCCGCTCGCCGCGGTGACCGGGCGCGCCCAGGTCATGGACGCCGTCCACGGCGGCGGCCTCGGCGGCACGTACGGCGGCAACCCGGTCGCGTGCGCGGGCGCCCTCGGCGCGATCGAGACGATGAAGGCCGAGGACCTGCCGGCGCGGGCCCGCGCGATCGAGGCGCTGGTCGTGCCGCGGCTGCGGGAGCTGGCCGCCAAGTACCCGCAGATCGGCGACGTCCGCGGCCGTGGCGCCATGCTCGCGATCGAGCTGGTGTCCGACCCCGCGGCGAAGACCCCGGACGCCGGGCTGACCGCCGCGGTGAGCCGGGCCTGCCACGCCGCCGGCCTGGTCACCCTGACGGCGGGAACATACGGCAACGTCCTGCGGTTCCTGCCTCCGCTGTCCATCACCGACGACCTGCTCACCGAGGGCCTCGACATCCTCGAGCAGGCCTTCGCGGCGTCCGTCTGAGTCCGGAACGAGGTCGCAGTCTTGTCAGACGTCATCCCCTTCCACCTGTCCGGCGCGCCCACGACCGGCGCGGACACCCTCGAGGTGACCTCCCCCTGGGACGGCTCCGTCGTCGGCGTCGTCTCCGTGCCGACCGACGCCCAGGTCGAGCAGGCCGTCGCCGACCTGGACGCCGTACGACGCGAGGCCCAGGCCACCCCCGCGCACGTACGGGCCGCCGCGCTCGACCACATCTCGCGGCGGCTGGCGGAGCGCGCCGAGGAGATCGCCCGGCTGATCACCGCGGAGAACGGCAAGCCGCTGGTCTGGTCGCGCGGTGAGGTCTCCCGGGCCGTCTCGACCTTCCGCTGGGCCGCCGAGGAGGCCCGTCGTTTCTCCGGTGACCTGCAGCGCCTGGACACCGACGCGGCGGCGACCGGACGGCTCGCCGTCGTCCGGCGCTTCCCGCGCGGCCCGGTGCTCGGCATCGCGCCGTTCAACTTCCCGCTGAACCTGGTCGCGCACAAGGTCGCGCCGGCCATCGCGGCCGGCGCCCCGATCCTCGTGAAGCCGGCGCCCGCCACGCCGCTGTCCGCGCTGCTGCTCGGCGAGATCATCGCGGAGACGGACCTGCCTCCCCGGATGGTCTCGGTGCTCCCGGTGCCGAACGACCGGATGGCCGCCCTGGTCGACGACCCCCGGCTCCCGGTGATCTCGTTCACCGGGTCCGGCCCGGTCGGCTGGGCGATCCAGCGGCAGGCGCCGCGCAAGCACGTCACCCTGGAGCTCGGCGGGAACGCCGCGGTGGTCGTGAACGAGGACTGGCCGGACCTGCCCGGCGCGGCCCGCCGGATCGCGCTGTTCGCCAACTACCAGGCGGGCCAGTCCTGCATCTCCGTCCAGCGGGTGCTCGTGCACGCGAGCATCTACGACGCGTTCGTCGCCGACCTCGTCGCCGAGGTCGAGCGGCTCCCGACCGGCGACCCGACGGCCGACGGGGTCCAGGTCGGCCCGGTGATCAACGACGCGGCGGCCGAGCGGATCACGGACTGGATCGACGAGGCCCGGCGGGGCGGCGCGTCGGTCCTGACCGGCGGCGGCCGCGACGGCCGTACGGTGGCGCCGACCGTTCTCTCCGACGTCCCCGCCGGGTCCGCGCTGGCGGAGGAGGAGGTCTTCGGGCCGGTCCTCACGGTCGCGCCGTTCGGCGACCTGGACGAGGCGTTCGAGATCGTGAACGCCTCGAAGTACGGGCTGCAGGCGGGGATCTTCACCACCGACGTGCAGGCCGCCTTCCGGGCGCACCGCGACCTGGAGGTCGGCGGTGTGATCGTCGGCGACGTTCCCAGTTTCCGGGCGGACCAGATGCCGTACGGCGGGTGGAAGGAGTCCGGCGTCGGCCGGGAGGGCGTCCGATCCGCGATGAACGACCTCACCGAGGAGCGCGTCCTGGTCCTCACCGGTCTCGACCTCTGAGGCCGTATTCCCGCGGCCGGGGCCGCCGTCACCGGCGGCGGCCCCGGCTACAGGGTCGATGACGGCACCGACCGGTGACATTACCGGGCGTGACGAAAACGGCAAGTGCCGTGCGCAAAGGACTTCGGCATATCGCTTTCCGGGTACGCCGAGGTAGCCCGGCATCCGTCAGCGGCGCGTACGGGAGCCGCCCTAACCTCGACTCATGGACGTCGCGGACGGCGAGGACGGAATCCCCGGAATCTCGATGCCGGGAAACGCCTCCCGAGACCATTCCTCCGGTGCCACGGAGTTCTCCGTCGCACTGCGGACGGCGATTCACGAGAGCGGCCTCACCCTGGAAAGCCTGCGGAACCGGCTCCGGCAGCGGGGAGTTTCGGTCAGCGCCGCCACATTGAGTTACTGGCAGAGCGGGCGGAGCAGACCACAGCGCCCCGACTCCATCGCCGCCGTCGGCGCGCTCGAGCGGATTCTCGAGCTGCCGTCCGGCGCCCTGACCGACCGGCTGGGACCGCGCCGGCGCCGTGGCCAGACGGGGAGCGGGCCGCTGTCTCCGGCCCGCCTCTGGCCCGACCCGCGCCCCGTCGTCACGATGCTCGCTCAGCTCGACCGCTCGTCCGACCACCGGCTCGAATGGCTCAGCGTGCACGACGTCTACGAGGTCGACGCGCACCGGCGGCCTCGCGCGCTGTCGGTGCGGCAGGTGGTGCGGGCGTCGGGCGACGACGTCGACCGGCTCGTCGCCGTGCACCGCGCCGAGGCCGCGACGGATCCGCCGCCGGCGCTCGGCGGGCTCCGGTACGGCCGGCGGGGGCGCGTCCGCCATGAGGCGGGCTTCGTCGCCTTCGAGATCTTCTTCGACCGGGTGCTCGCGCGCGGTGACACCGCGGTCGTCGAATACGAGCTCGAGTTTCCGGGAGACCGGCCGATCGCGCGATTCTATGATCGCCGTTTTCGCCATCCGGTAAGGGATTACCTGGCCGTCGTCCGGTTCGACCGGCGAAGGTTGCCGGCGCGTTGCTACCGCTACGACCGCGCCGGCGTCGATGTTCCCCGGCACCGCACCGCCGAACTCTGGGTCGGGCCGTCGGGCGGCGTCCACATCATGCGCAACGGCATGGCGGGCGGGATCATCGGACTGGAGTGGGAATGGGAATGATCACAAAGCCGCGTTAACTGATATTAACAGTGAATTCTAGACGCCATGGAAAACGTTGACGGCCGCTCGCGGCGACGATCATCATCCCTTCAGCCCCCCCGAGAAGGAGCGTGCGGGGCTCGCCGACCGTGATTCCCGACCGGATCACCCCGGACCTCGGTGCCCCGCCTGCCGAGGTCCGGGGTGATCGCCTTCGTCGGGGCCTTGCCAACCGGGCGACCTGACTGAGATCTTTCATGGCGTACACAGCCCTGTCCGTACCCAGTCAGGCCAGGCCGGGGGGTGGCCTTCCGCAACCGGAGGCACTCGAACAGTGCGGAGCATGGTGGAGGACGATCTCCTCCAGGTGGTTCGGAGCGGTCCCTTCGACGTGGCGCTGCAGGCCGCCATCCAGGCTCGCGGCCTCACGCTGGAGACCCTCCAACGGCGGCTGCGGGAGCGACGCGTCCATGTCAGCCTCTCCAGCCTCAGCTACTGGCAGCGCGGGCGGACCCGCCCCGGGCGCGCCGACTCGCTGCGGGCGGTGCGCGGCCTGGAGAGCATCCTCGAACTGCCGCGCAACTCCCTCATCACGCTGCTCAAACCGCCCGACAACCGCCCGGCCGGGACCTGGTCGCCGCCGGCCGGGATCTTCGCGAACCACGGCGCCCTCGACCTGCTCGACGAGATCGGCGACCGGACGGACGGCCGGATCACCTGCCTGAGCCTGCACGACCGCTACGTCCTCGGCCCGGACCGGGACCTTCGGTCGGCGCAGACCCGCGCGGTCCTCCAGGCGCAACAGCCGGGGGTGGACCGCTGGCTCTGCGTGTACCACAACGAACACGGCGTGCTGCCCACGTACAAGGAGGCGAGCCGCTGCAGGTTCGGCCGGATCCGTACCGACGAGGCGAAGGCGATGGTCGCGTCGGAGCTGCTGTTCGACCGGCCGCTGGCACGCGGCGAGACCTACCTGATCGAGTACGGTTTCGGCTTCTCCCCGCCGGGGCCGCCCGACACCGAGGAGGGCCGGGGCTTCCGGTTCCCCCAGCACGAGTACCTCCTCGAGATCGAGTTCCACCCGTCGACCGTCCCGGCCCGCTGCTACCGGACGTGGCGTCCGGACGGCGCCGCCCGGACGGCGGAGGAGACCGACCTGCGACTGTCCAGCGCCCACACCGTCCACGTCATCGAGTTCGGACTGCAGGCCGGTGGATACCTCGGGATCGGGTGGGAGTGGGACTGACGTGCCGGGAGAGGTGACCCTGAGCGTTTTCGTCGGCACTTTCCGTTGATGACGGCCGGTGTTACAGTTCGCAGTGATTCCAGCACGCGGAGTGTCGGCCGGTGACGGCGCCCCGTCGGCACGTCCCCCCGAGCGCCGTGGAGGTCCTGGCATGGAACGCGCGATTCTCCTCTCCGTCGACGAGCGGCCCGACGCCGACTCGGCGGTCGCCGAACAGCTCCGCCGCCTCCGCACGGCGATGGAGGAACACGACCTGCGGGTGCGCTGGACCCATCGCAGCGCCGACGCGCTCGCGGTGATCCGCTCGGACGCGACGCTGACCGGGCTGCTGGCCGGGTGGGACGCTCCCGGCGCCGAGGAGATCATGGCGGCGGTGATCAAACGGTTCCACCGGCTGCCGGTCTTCCTGCTCACCGCCGAGCAGGAGCCGCGCGACATCCCGCTGTGGGTCTACGAGGTGATCCAGGGCTATGTCTTCCCGCTGGAGGACACCCCCGACTTCATCGCCGGGCGCATCGCGCACGCCGCCGAGGAGTACACCGAGCAGACGCTCCCGCCGTTCTTCGAGGCGCTGCGCCACCTGGAGGACCACCACCGCTACTCCTGGCACACCCCCGCCCACGCCGGCGGCGTGGCGTTCCTCAAGTCCCCGGTGGGCCGGGCGTTCTTCGACTACTACGGCGAGCGGCTGCTGCGCACCGACCTGTCGATCTCGGTCCCCGAGCTGGGGTCGCCGCTGGAGCACACCGGCCCGATCGGCGACGCCGAGCGCAACGCCGCCCGGATCTTCGGCGCCGAGCGGACGTACTTCGTGATGAACGGCAACTCGACCGCCAACCGCATCGTCGGCCACCACGCGGTCGCCCGCGGCGAGTTGGCGCTGATCGACCGCAACTGCCACAAGTCGATCCAGCACGCCCTCGCCATCAACGGCGCCCGGCCGGTCTACCTGGCCCCCGAGCGCAATGGCCTCGGCCTGGCCGGCCCGATCCCCGCCGGAGCGCTGGCGGGGGCCACCGTACGCGACCGGCTCGGCGGCCACCCGTTCACGGCGGGCGCGGCGGCGCCGGAGCCCACGTACGCGGTGGTCACCAACTCGACCTATGACGGCCTGTGCTACGACGCCGTAGGCGTCGCGGAGCTGCTCGGCGCGTCGGTGCCACGGGTGCACTTCGACGAGGCGTGGTTCGCCTACGCCCGGTTCAACCCGCTCTACGCCCGCCGCTACGGCATGGCCGTCGACGAGCGGTCCCTGCCCGGGGCGGACCGGCCGACGGTCTTCGCCACCCAGTCCACGCACAAGCTGCTGGCGGCGCTGTCGCAGTCGTCGATGCTGCACGTGCGCCCGTCGCCGCGCGCGCCCGTGGACCACGACCGGTTCAACGAGACCTACCTGATGCACGCCAGCACCTCACCGCTCTACCCGATGATCGCCTCACTGGACGTGGCCGCCGCGATGATGGACGGGCCGTCCGGGCCCTTCCTCACCGGGGAGGCGATCGTCGAGGCGATCCGCTTCCGGCAGGCGATGGTGCGGCTGGCGGCCCGGATCCGTGAGGACGGCGCCCGCCCGGACTGGTTCTTCGGCGTGTGGCAGCCCCCGCGGGTGACCGATCCCCGGACGGGCGAGGCGGTGGCGTTCGAGGACGCCGACCTGGACCTGCTGTCCACCGAGCCCGGCTGCTGGACACTGTCGCCCGGCGCCGCCTGGCACGGGTTCGACGGCCTGGACGACGGCCACTGCATGCTGGACCCCATCAAGGTGACGATCACCTGTCCCGGCGCGGACGCCGCCGGCGGCACCACGGAGTGGGGCATCCCCGCCAAGATCGTGTCGGCCTACCTCGAGCGGCGCGGCATCGTGGTGGAGAAGACCGGCGATCACACGCTGCTGGTGCTCTTCTCGCTCGGCATCACGAAGGGCAAGTGGGGCACCTTGATCGACGCGCTCATCGACTTCAAGAACGCCTACGACGGTGACCTGCCCCTGGCGGAGGTGCTGCCGGGGTTCGGCCCGTCCGGGGTGACGCTGCGCGCGCTCTGCGCACAGGTCCACGGCAAGCTGCGTGATTCGAAGCTCGACGTCCTGCTCGACGAGGTCTTCACCGATCTGCCCACCCCGGTCCTGACGCCGGCCGACTGCTACCAGGCGCTCATCCGGTCGCGCACCGAGCGGGTTCCGCTGAGCGAGCTGGCCGGCCGCGTCTCCGCCACGACCGTCGTCGTGACGCCGCCGGGCATCCCGATGCTGATGCCGGGTGAGTCCACCGGTCCGGACGACGGGCCGGTGATGAGCTACCTTCGCGCCCTGGAGGACTTCGACCGGGCCTTCCCCTACATCGACACCGACATCCACGGGGCGCACCGCGACGACACCGGCCGGTACTGGATCGAGTGCGTCGCCGAGGGCGACTGAGCCTGCGCACCGCGGCGGCTCAGGGAGCACGGCGCCGGCCCCCGCCGCGCGTCTCGGGGGCACGGACGGCCATGCGCAATCGCCACCATCAGCCGTATTGTCCCCATATGGGGGGTTCGTACGCGGCGGGTGCCGTGGACCTGTGAGGCGGGTGCGATGGCCGAGCAGGGGGACCGGATCGGCGGGGCCGAGGCGCTGGACGAGGAGCTCGCCGCGACGGTGCGCGGTTCGGGCGCCTCGGCCGGCGCCGTCTTCCTGGGCACCGGTGAGCAGCGGGGGCTACGGCTCGTCGCCATGTGCGGCGTGCCGGAAGAGCTCATCGCGCCCTGGCAACGCCTCCCGGCGCTCCGGTCCAGTCCGCTGCTGGACGCCGTGCGGGAGGATCGTGTCGTCTGGGTGGCCTGCCAGGGCGACATGGCCCGCATGTACCCGCACGTCGCGGCGCTGCTGCCCTACCGGTACGCCCTCGCCGCCCTGCCGCTGTCCGGGCCGTGCTCGCCCTGAAGAGGACTCGGTGATCCGTCCACTCGGGCCGGAAGCGAGCGAAGACGCGACCACGGGCGCACGCGAGCCGCCGGCCCCACCGGCGACCGTCGTACGTGATCTCTAGACTCCCCGGCCATGTCAGCACCCCCGACGTCGCTCGACATGGCGTACGCCCTTCTTCAGGAGGGCCGGCCGGTCGACGCCGAACAACTCATGGTGAGAGAGCTCCAGGCCGTCGAGCGAAGGCACGGCCGCGGCAGCCCGGAGTGGGCGTCCGCCCAGTGCGACCTCGGCAACCTCCTGTTCGGCTGCGGCCTGCCGGACCGGGCCGTCGAGTGCTTCCGCAGCGCGTGCGCGGGTCCGATACCCGAGGACCCCGAGGCGCACAAGGAGCATCTGACCTACCGGCTCAACCTGGGCGCCGCGCTGATGATGACCGGCCGGCTGGAGGAGGCCGACGCCGAGCTGCGACGCAACCTCCAGGAGCGGCTGGCCTTCTACGGCCGCTCGCATCCCGGCTACGCCTTCGGCCTCGAATCGCTGGCCGACGTCCTCCTCAAGCGCGGCGCCGTCCAGGAGGCGCGGGAGGCGATCGAGGAGGTGACCGCCAATTTCTGGCGCAACGGCCACGAGCGGGTCGCCACCGCGCTGGCGCTCCGGGCGGAGATCGTGACGGCCGAGGGCGGGACCGATCCCCTCTTCCCCGGGCTGGACCAGCTGCCCGACGAGCTCGTCGAGCAGGTGGCGACGACGGTGCTGAACCGGACCGACGTGGCGACGGCCGGCGCGGCGGGCCAGGCGGTCCTGGCCGGCCTGGTCAGCGCGCTGGAGGCCCGGTTGGGGCCCGATCACCAGGCCACGCTCAACGCGCTGTCGCTGTCGGCGAACCTGGGCCGTCACCTCGGAGACGGGGCCGGGCGCATCGCGGCGATCCGATCCGTGCTCGCCTCGTACGACCGTCAGGGCCGGGCCGAGGAGGCCGTGATGGCGACGCTCGGCCTGGCGATGGCGCAGAGCGACGCGGGTGACCTGGCCGGGACGCTGGAGACGTACGCGCAGGCGCGTACCCGCGCGGACGCCATCGGCCGTCCGGAGCTCAGCAGCCAGGTGCTGCGCAACTGGGGGCTCGCGCTGTCGGAGGCCGACCGGCCGGCCGAGGACGAGAAATGCCTGCGCGAGGCCCTGGCGGCCGCCGAGCTCGGGCATGACTACGAGATACTCGGCCGCGCGCGGATCGCGCTGGGTCTGTTCCTGCAGCACCGGGAGCGCCTGGCCGAGGCGCAGCAGGTGGTCGAGGCGGGGCTGGCCACCCTGGACGTGGCACACCCGGACGCCATCGTGGGGCGCAGCCACCTCAAGGCGATCATGGATGGTCGTTCGTGCGGATGCGGCGACATCGAGGGGACGATCGCGGAGGCGTTCCGTGAGTTCGTCATGGGCCGGCTGCCGCAGGACCTCCTGGAGCGGCTCGACGTCACCGTGAAGGACGGCGAGTTCGCCATCCGCGTCGAGCTGCGCCGTGAGCCGGCCGAGGACGAGATCGCGCACCTGAACCGGGTGATCGAGAGCGCGAACGCCGAGTTCCGCCGGCGGCTGGCGCACGCCGAGTAGCGCGCGGCGGCCGCGATGCCGTGGACGGGGCCGAAGGGCGCGGCGATTCCCGAGACGTCCGCGATCCGCGCCGCGTGCCCGTCCTGTACGCGCCGGTCCGTCGCCCGTCACGGAGCGGCCGGCGCGTCGAACGGGCGGGTCGTTCCCGCCGGGGGGGAGCCGGCGCGTCCAACGGGCGCGTCGGTGGCGCTCCGCGAGCGCGCCGGAGTGAAGATGGATCGATGAACATCGATCTGTCGGGCCGCCGCGCCCTCGTTTCCGGATCCAGCCAGGGCATCGGGCTGGCCATCGCCACCGAACTCGCCCGTGCGGGCGCGGCCGTCGTCGTGAACGGGCGCGGGGAGGACAAGACCGAGCGGGCCGCCGCCGCCATCGCCGACCAGGTGCCGGACGCGGAGGTGTCCGCCGTCGCCGCCGACCTGGCGACGGCGGAGGGCGCGGCCGAGCTCCGGGAGCGGGTGCCCGACCTGGACGTCCTCGTGAACAACCTCGGCATCTTCGGCGTCCGGCCGGCCCTCGAGATCGACGATGACGAGTGGCGCCGGTACTTCGAGGTCAACGTCCTGTCGGCCGTCCGCCTCACGCGTACCTATCTGCCCGGAATGATGGAGCGCGGCTGGGGCAGGGTGCTCAACATCGCGAGCGACTCGGCGGTCGCCATCCCCGCCGAGATGGTGCACTACGGCATGACCAAGACGGCCCTGCTGGCGGTCTCGCGGGGCTTCGCCAAGGCCGCGGCGGGCAGCGGCGTCACCGTCAACTCGGTCATCGTCGGCCCCACCCACACGCCGGGCGTCGAGACGTTCGTCGGCGAGCTCGTCGGTGAGGACCTGCCCTGGGACGAGGCGGAACGCCGCTTCATGCGCGAGCACCGGCCGGACTCCCTCATCCAGCGGCTCATCGAGCCCGCCGAGATCGGCCGCCTGATCGCCTACCTGAGCTCGGACCTGGCCTCGGCGACGACCGGCGGCGCCGTCCGCGCCGACGGCGGCTACGTCGACTCGATCCTCCCCTGAGCCTCTGCCGTGGCGGAAGCGACCGTGGCCCGGACAGTCACTCCTGACGTCCCCCGATAAGCGAGGGGCGCGACACAACCCGGGACAAGGAGCTTCAACATGACCCTCCACGAGAACACGGGCGCCGACAAGCCCGAGACGAGCGCGGCCGGCGGCACCCTCCGCGACCTCCTCGGCATCATGGGCGTGGTCGCCCTGCCGGTGCTGGCGCTGGTGATGTGCCAGCAGCCCGGCCACGTTGGTCTTACGAGCGGTTCTTGGCCCCACCCGGCGAGTTAGCTTTGGCCCCACTGTGTAGCCGGGTGGTTACGGTTCAGCGAGTTTTGGCCCCACCCGTGGTGTTGCGGTGAGAGTCTCGGTGTGCCTGGAAGCACCTGGGGGTTGGCGTGGCGCGGGACCACAGGGCGGAGCAGTTCGCAGCGATCCGTAGCGATTCGCGGCTGGAGGGCCTGTCGGTGCGGGCGCTGGCTCGCAAGTACGGGGTGCATCGCCGGACGGTGCGTGAGGCGTTGGCCTCGGCGTGGCCGGCGGCGCGTAAGAAGCCGCCTCCACGGTCGTCGCGGTTGGATCCGTTCAAGCCGGTGATCGATCAGATTCTGTGGGCGGATCTGGATGCCCCGCGCAAGCAGCGGCATACGGTCCGGAGGATCTTCAACCGGTTGGTCGCCGCTGACGCCGCCATCGACCAGGCATGCCGGATGCTGCGGCTGCCGACCCTGCGCAACCAGTTCGCTGCCATCGCCGATGCCGCCGACCGTGAGCAGCTCACCTACCGCGGGTTCCTGGCCGAGTTGCTGATGGCCGAGTGCGAGGACCGGCAACGCCGCCGCTCCGAACGCCGGATCAAGGCCGCCGGGTTCCCCCGCCAAAAGTGGCTGAACGACTTCGATTTCGAGGCCAACCCCAACATCAACGCCGCCGCCGTCCACACCCTGGCCAAATGCGAGTGGGTCAAGCACGGCCACCCGCTCTGCCTCATCGGCGACTCAGGCACCGGCAAGTCCCACCTGCTCATCGCGCTGGGCACCGAGGCCGCCATGGCCGGCTACCGGGTCAAGTACGTCCTGGCCGCCAAGCTCGTCAACGAACTCGTCGAGGCCGCCGACGAACTGGCACTCAACAAGACCATCACCCGCTACGGCCGCGTCGATCTTCTCTGCATCGACGAACTGGGATACATGGAACTCGACAAACGCGGCGCTGACCTGCTGTTCCAGGTCCTCACCGAACGCGAGGAAAAAGCCAGCGTCGCCATCGCCTCCAACGAAAGCTTCGGCGGCTGGACCAAGACCTTCACCGAACCCCGCCTCTGCGCCGCCATCGTCGACCGGCTCACCTTCAACGCCACCATCATTGAGACCGGCACCGACTCCTACCGACTCGCCCAAACCCGCGCCCGTCAGGCCACCGAACACGCCTGACCACCAACGGACCGCATTCTTCGACCCTGCCGAAGAAGAGAACCGGCCCGCCCAGCGGAGGGCAGGCCGGCCTTGTTCGGTTCATCGCGGGTGCCCTGTGGGTCGCCCAGCGCGATCGTTTGAAGACACGCCCTCCGCCTTAGAAGCGGTGGGGAGGTTACGGCAGAGCCAGGAGGTGGCCCTGTCAGCCTTCCCGGTCCCCGCGGTCGGCGAAGGCCAGCAGCGCTTCGACCACCTCCGCGTGAGAGGCGTTGAAACGCGCACTCCTCGCGACGGTGTACTTCACCACCAAAGGATGCCCTTGAGGCAGACCTCCAGGGCCCTTTCGTGAGACATGTCGCCGTTGTGATAGCGCACGGTGGCGTAACGGTCCAGGTTGACGCCCTTGGCGTGGGCGTCCAGCACCTCCGGATGAGTGGCGTCGTCTCGCCGTGCGACGGCGTAGCGCCACACGTTGATGCCCTTGGCGTGCGCCTCCAGCGCCTCAGCGTGAGAGGCGAGGCGGCGTGCCTCGCCGTACCAGCCAACGTCGATGCCCTTGGCGTGTGCCTCCAGCACCTCCGGGTGAGAGGCGCCGACCTCTCGCGCGAAAGCGTACAAACACACGTCGATGCCCTTGGCGTGTGCCTCCAGCACCTCCGGGTGAGAGGCGCCGACCCTCCGCGCGTCGGCGTAGCCCCACAGGTTGATGCCCTTGGCGTGCGCCTCCAGCACCTCCGGGTGAGAGGCGCCGGCCCTCCGCGCGTCGAGGTACTCGTGGTAGCAGCGCTTGCCGATGACGCCGAACCGAGCGCTCAGGCGGTCCAGGAACGAGACCCGGGTCGCTGCCCGAACGTTGGTGGTGAGAGGT
Organism: Actinoallomurus sp. NPDC052274; assembly: GCF_040679475.1. Classification (NCBI taxonomy): domain Bacteria; kingdom Bacillati; phylum Actinomycetota; class Actinomycetes; order Streptosporangiales; family Thermomonosporaceae; genus Actinoallomurus; species Actinoallomurus sp. NPDC052274. Next base: position 15,272 of record NZ_JBFAUT010000056.1, on the reverse strand, counting down.
GATTTGGTGTTGGTGATCTCGGACATGCGAGAACTCCTCATTTCAAGAATCTTGTTTGTGCTCCGTGCAGCTCTACAGTCCTGAAGTGATCAGTCACGGCACGTCGCTGTGACCACGACATCACCGGGCTGCCGGCAAACCGGAGGCCAGGCTTGGCCTGATCGCACACTGCCGGCCGTTGAGCCGCGGCCGGATGGCATGGATGAGCCGGCCACCCTGACGGTGGTCGGCGACACCACCGCCTCGGCCAGCTACTGCTCTACGGCCGCGTGGACCACCGCACCCGCATACGAGCAGGTGCCGGAACAGCAACCCTGAGCGACGTCGACGACCATGGCATCCCACGCACGCCACCTGACCAGACCACCCCGCCTCGCCCGAGGTGGGGCCAAATCTCGTTCACCGGACTCTCCACCAAGATCACTAAATGGGGCCAGCTAAAGCTCGTACCCGGGGCCAGGTGTCGTACGTCGAATCAGCCACGTCAACTACACCTGCATCTACTGCAGCGGACAGTTCTGCAGCCTGTGCGACGGACACCCCAGCGACGGGTCCTGCATCAGCTAGTCCTGAGCCGACTCGCCTGATCCGCTGACTGACGGCGTGGGGGGGGGCCCCCCCCCCCCCCCCCGGGGCCGGGGGGGGGGCGGGGGGGGGGGCCCGCCCCCGCCGCCCGCGCGCCCCGGGCCCGGCCCACCACGCCCCGCGCCGCGGCGCCGGCCAGGCC
>NZ_JBFAUT010000056.1:0-14535 GCF_040679475.1 Actinoallomurus sp. NPDC052274 | reverse complement strand
CCAGGGGGCCACCCACACGCACGGGAACGCGAGCTCGACGCCGGCCTGCTCGGCGAACGGGTCGGCGAGCGCGCTTCCGGCGGCCCTTCTGAGTTCAGAGGGGCCGCTCTCCGTTCACGGCTCGGGGCGATCGCCAGGTCGACCGCGTCTCGTGCGCCCGCCGTGCTGTGCAGCCGGACGATCCGGCGCTCACGGACGGGCCGGGGTGAGCCGGCCGGACAGGACCTGCCGGTAGACGGCGGCGACGCGTTCGGCCAGCGCCGGCCAGGTGTGGCCTCGTACGGTCTCGCGGGCGCCGGTGCCCAGGCGACCGGCCAGATCCGAGTCGGCCAGGACCCGGTCGACGGCGCCGGCGAAGGCCGCGGGATCCTTCGGCGCGACGAGGAGCCCGTTGACGCCGTCGCGGACGAGGTCGGGAACGCCGCCCACCCGGCCGGCGACCACCGGCAGGCCCACGGCCATCGCCTCGACGAGCACCGAGCCGAGCTCCTCGTACACGCTCGGCAGGACGAGCAGGTCCGCGTGCCGCAGGACCGCGGGTACCTCGGCGTGCGGGATGAGCCCGGTGAACCGGACCTCCCCTCGTAGTCTCCGCGCTCGCCGTTCCAGCGCGGCACGCTGCGGACCGTCGCCGACGATCAACAGGGTGGCCCTCACCCGGCACCGGGCGAACGCATCGAGGAGCACCGCCACACCCTTCTGCGCCGCCAGCCGGCCGACGTACGCGATGCGCGGGTGCGGCACGTCGGGGAACGGATCGGGCCGGGCCGCCGCGAACAGGTCGGGGTCGAACCCGGAGGGGATGACGTGCACGTGGTCCGGCGGCATCCCGTCCGCGCGCAGCCGCCGGGCGGCGGAGGGCGTCAGCGCGATGACCGCGTCCGCGGCGGCCAGCACCCGCCGTTCCACCGGGCCGCCCAGCAGCCGTAGCGCCGCGGCGCGCGGCGACGTGCCGCGGACCGTGTGCCGCAGGCTGCTGTGCAGGGTGACCACCAGGGGACAGCCGTGCCGGACCGCCGCGAGCCAGGCCACCGGCAGTACGGCCAGGTCCTCGCCGCTGTGCGCGTGCACGACGTCCGCAGCGCTCTGCGGGCCGAGCGCCCTCGCCAGGGCGGACGGTGCCCAGACCTGGCGCAGGACCGGCACCCGCAACCCGGTGCGCACGACGACGGCGCCGGAACCGTACCGCCTCCGTCCGGCCGGGCCGGCCAGCCGCGAGGTGAACACGGTCTGCCGGATGCCCATCCGGTCCAGGCATCTGGTCAGCTCCGCGGTGTGCGTCTGCATTCCGCCGATCGGGTCGTACGCGGCCCAGTCCGGCGACAGGCACAGCGGTTCGAACACCGAGGTGAACCGGAGCACCCCGAACGAGTCGGGACCGGCGTGGCGGCCGGCCTCCCACAGTTCCGCCGAACAGCACGGACGCGTCACAGCCGGCCTCCCGGGCTAGCCCTTCCCAGGGCCTGACCAGCCGAAACGACACCGCTCCCGGTACTCCCGACAGATCCGGATGAATCGCCCGTCGGGCGGTTCCGGCCGGAGACGGAGCCGGTGCCGGCCTCGCCGAGGACCTCGTCCGATTCCGGCCTGAAATGGGCGCGCCGATCGGTTAAAAGATCATTAAACTCGCGCGGATGTCAGACGATCCCGAGGCCACGGACACGACCGAGGACCCCGCCGCAGACGGTGTGCCCGCGCCCTCATCGCAGTGGGCTGTCCCGGACCCGGCGCGCCGGGAGCCGCGGCCGCCGGACCTCGTACGGCCGGAGTCTCGGTCATCCGATGCCGCGCGCCCGGAGCTCCGCTCAGCGGACTCCGCACGCCCGGAGGCCGAATCCGCCGATCCCGCACGCCCGGAGTCGACGCCGCCGGACCCCGGAACCGACACGGGCGGGACGCCGGGCGAGGCCCCGCCACGCCGGCGTCGGCGCTGGGCGGCTGCCGTCCTCGGAGTCGCCGGCGTGGTCGGCCTCGTCGCGGGCGTGACCGGCGTGGTGCTCGAGTTCGGCCGCGCTCCGACCCGGGCGGAGCGGGCCGCCGCCGGGTCGAAGGAACTGGCCGCCCGCTGGCGGATCCGGTCGGCGGGTGAGATCTTCCCTCCGACGGTGCGCAACGCGTCCGGTCTGCAGCCGGCGTACCGGGTCGGGATCGCCCAGCCCGCCGGCTGCGCGGACGCACTCGACGCGCAGGTCGCCCGCACGTTCATCGCCCAGGGCTGCCGGGTCGTCCTGCGGGCGACGTACACCGACGCGTCCCGCACACTCCTCACCACGGTCGGGGTGGTGGTCATGTCGGACTCGGACGAGGACAAGGTCGAGACCGCGCTGAGGTCGCTGTCCGAGGACGGCCACAACCGGTACGGGTTGCGCGTCGTGCCGTTCCCGGACACCCCGGCAGCCGACTGGGACGACACCCGACGGCAGGAGACGGCCTACCGGTCCGGCCCTATGCCCTACGTCATCCTGCAGGTCAGCGGATGGGTCGACGGCAGGACCACAGCCGAGACCGCCGACAAGGAGCGCTTCAAACCCGCGGACACCCTTCTCGATCACCTGGCGGGCCTCTTCGTCAAGGCGGACGACCCGTGCAAGGTGCGGGGGGTTCGATGCTGACCGGCCACCGGATGAGCGGGCGCGGCCGCCGGCTCGTGGCGCTCGCGCTGGCGGGCCTGGTCTTCGCGGCCGCCGGCGCGCCGCAACCGGCGGACGCGGCGGCAGCGGACACACTGCAGGAACGGCTCATGGCCGAGACACTGCTGGCCCAGGACGTCACCATGGGCAAGGGCGTCACCGTGGCCGTGCTGAGTTCGGGCGTCGATCCGCACGTGCGCCCGAGGTCCGGCGCCCTCCGGCCAGGAACCGATCTCGTCGGTCTACCGCATCCGAAACGGGTCGAGGGCACACTGATCGCCTCGTTCCTCGGTGGCAGCCGCTCGTCGTCGGGTGTGCCCGGCGTCGCCCCCGCCGCCGACATCCTGCCCGTCCGAGTGGAGCCGGACAGGGATGATCACGGAGGGAAGGACTGGTGGGGCCGCAACAACCTGTGTGACGTCATCACGCGGGGCATTCGGTACGCCGTCGACCATGGTGCCGGTGTGGTGCTCGTCGCCACGGCCTGCTACGCCTACGACACCGAGCAGATGGATGCGGCACTGGACCGCGCCCGGAGCAGGAACGTCGTGGTGGTGGCTCCGAATCGGCCCACCGTCTACGGCGATCCGCCACCGTTGCCGGCGGCCCTACCGGGCGTCATCGGCGTCGGCACGCTCGCCAAGGACGGCAGCCGGTGGTCGAGGTACGCCCTCAAGACCAGTGTCACCCTGGTCTCCGCGCCCGGCACCCGCACTCCCACGACAGGGCCGGACGGAAGGCCGTGGGAGTTCTGGGGTCCGGAACCCGCCGCGGCCTGGGTCGCGGGCACCGTCGCGCTGGTCAGGTCGAAGTTCCCGCAACTGTCGCCGGCGCAGGTGGCCCAGGTGGTCGCCGACTCCGCCCACCACCCGAAGGGCGGGTACAACGCCGACCTCGGGTTCGGAGTCGTGAGTCCGGTGCGGGCGCTCATCGCGGCGGAGAAGATCCGGCGGCAGCGGGTCTCCCCCACCGCGCCCGGCGTCGCCGACGACGCCCACTTCGCCGCCCGTCCGGGAACGATCGGTGCCGCACGACACGATCCGGCGCTGCTGGCCGGCCTCGGCGGTCTCATCCTGGTGAGCGTCGGCGCGCTCGTCGCCGCGGTGTTCCGGCTGCGCGCGGGCCGTCGTGGCACGAAGGCCACGGCGTCTTATCCCTGGACCTCCACGACCTGACACGGGCGAATTTCGACGGATTGGGGCATCTTCTACTGTTTTGTTTTCTCGTCCTGACAGGACTTGTTGCGGCGAGAATCCAGATCTAGGATCAGGCCGACCTGACCCGGGACACAGTCGTCCCGCCAGAGGAAGGCCCCCGCCATGCCGTTCCGCACCCTCACCCTCATCGGCGCGAGCGCGCTCACCCTCTCCGCCGCCGTCGTCCCCGCCGCCGGCGCGGCGGCCGCGGCCGCTCCCCAGCGCGCCACGCTCGCCACGACGACCCTCTACTACGACGACAGCCAGGCCGCGGAGTTCAAGAGCGCCGTGGTCGCCGGCGCGCAGGTCTGGAACGCGAACGTACAGAACGTCCGGCTGGTCGAGGCCGCCCCCGGCGCGACCGCCCAGATCCGGATCGTCGCCTTCGACGGGTGGCCGCAGTCGACGCTCGGCCCGATACGTCCCGGCGGGCGCGGCACGGTGTGGTTCGGCCGCGAGGCGGTCAACGAGGGATACAACACCACGCGCATCGCCGCGCACGAGCTCGGCCACATCCTCGGGCTTCCGGACGCCAAGCCGGGCCCGTGCTCGTCCCTCATGTCCGGCTCGACCGGCGGCGTCTCGTGCACCAACGCCACGCCGAACGCCTCCGAGCGCGCCGCCGTCGAGGCGAACTACGGCGGCTCGGCGACCGTCGCGGCGCACCCCCTCGTCGGCGGAATCGTGACGGACACGCCGTGACCCGCTGACCGCCCGCTCAGGCGATCACGTCGGCCGGGACCGTCGGCCGTCCAGTCCTGGACGCGCGACGCATACGCTCTGTTAGCGTCATCACGCTTCATGAAATAGGATTCCGTAAAACGACGTCCGAGGTCGTTGGCTGAACCGCGCTCGCCCGCGAGAAGAGCGGCTCTGACCGTCCCAGCACCGACCCGAGCCGCCCGTTCCGCCATCCCGCACGCCGATCGCCGAATCGAGAGACCTCTCCCTGTGTTCACCCGCCATGTCGATGACCGGTCCCCGGCCGCCCCGGGCCACGAAGCGCGGGAGAGCCACCGGGTGACGACCCCCGTGGAGCCCCTGAGCGTTCTCGTCGTCGAGGACGACCCGGGTGACCAGATGCTGGTCCAGGAGGCATTCGCCGACCCGGACGGCGACCCCGCACCGCGACTCTTCATCGTCGAGGACGAGCAGGAGGCGCTGGACTTCCTGCACCGGCGAGGCGCGCACACCGACGCGTGCCGGCCGGACCTGGTGCTGCTCGATCTGAACCTCCCCAAGTGCAACGGACGCGCCGTGCTGGAGCAGATCAAGAGCGACGCGGACCTCCGGTCGATCCCGGTGGTCGTCTTCACCACGTCCGCCAACGTCGACGACGTCACCGGGACGTACCTCCTGCACGCGAACGCGTACGTCACCAAGCCCGTGGACTTCGACGACTTCACCAGCACGGTGCAGCGGATCAACACCTTCTTCACCCGGACCGCGCGCCTGCCGCGCCCGCCGGCGGCCGCCTGAGCGAACGAACATGTTCGCTACCGTTGGCGCATGACAGGTCATTCGACGGCCCCGCGCAGCCGCCGGGAACGTCCGGCCAAGCCCGCCCTCACGCGGAGACGGCGTCGCTCCTGATGACCGGGCCGCCCGGCAGAAGGCCCGCGGCGGTCGGTCAGTACGCCCCGGCGAACATCTCGAGCACGCCGTGCGGGGCGTCCTCGCGGAAGGAGAGGTCGAGGCTCAGCGCCGACGCGGCGGCGGCGGTCTCAGCGCGCGGGAACATCGCCCGCTCATAGGCGGCGAGTGCGGCCTCGGTGTCGCCGGGGTGCGCGGCGACGGCCTCACCCAGCTCGGCGCCGTCGAGCAGGGCGATGTTGGCGCCTTCGCCGGCGAACGGCGACATCAGGTGGGCGGCGTCGCCGAGCAGGGTCACCCCGGGAACGCGGTCCCAGCGGTGGCCGACCGGCAGGGCGTAGAGCGGTCGCGGGACCAGCGCGCCGTCGGCGTCGGCGATCAGCGACCGCAGTCTCTCGTCCCAGTCGGCGAAGTGGCCCAGCAGCGCCGCCTTGGCGGCCCTGGTGTCGGAGAAGTCGATCCCCGCGAGGGTGTCGGGCGGTGTCCGCAGCGCGATGTAGACGTGCAGGCTCCCGTCGGGTTCACCGTGCGCCAGGAAGCCTTTGCCCGGACCGAGCGCCTGGGCGAAGCCCCGGCCCAGAAGGGCGACGTGCCCGGGATGACGGATATCGGCGTCCAGCAGATCGGCCTCGACCAGGGACACCCCCGCGTACGCCGGACTGGCGTCGGAGACGAGCGGGCGGATCCGTGACCAGGCGCCGTCCGCGCCCACCAGCAGGCCGGCCGTGAAGGTGGAGCCGTCGGCGAGGGCCACCTCGTGCCGGCCGCCGCCCAGCGGGCGGGCTCCGGTGACCTTGGCGCCCCAGCGGACCGTGTCCGGGGGCAGCGAGCCGAGGAGAAGGTCGCGCAGGTCGCCGCGCTCGACCTCGGGGCGGCCGCCCTCGCCGTCGTCGTCCTCGCTCAGGTGGACGACGGCGTCCTTGTCGAGGACGCGCATGCCCTGGCCGCCGGGATGGACGATCGCCCGGAACTCCTCGTACAGGCCGGCGGCCCGCAGCGCGGCCTGCCCGGAGTCCTCGTGGATGTCGAGCAGGCCGCCCTGCGTGCGGACGGCCGGGGACGCCTCCGCCTCGTAGACGGTCGCGGGGATGCCGTGGACGTGGAGCACGCGGGCGAGGGCGAGGCCGCCCAGACCGGCGCCGACGATCGCGATGGAGTGCTGGGTGGCCATAGGGAACTCCTCGGGAGACGGGTCATGTCCCACTCAAGGTAGCGAACATGTTCGTAACGAACAAGTTCGTCACAAACGTGTTCAATCATCGTCATAGCTCCCTTTTAGGGTGCGACACGCGGCGCTTCGGCGCGCGCGGCCGCAAGCTTTGCGCATCTGACCGGATATCTACGCAGATCAGACGAACCTCTTCTGCTCTGCGGGCAGGGCATTTGGTGCGGATATGTCGTGGCACGGAGGAGGCGTGCCGGATGCTGATCACGGCACTGGTGGCACCTGTGATCATCCCGATCGCGGCCCTGCTCCTGGTCCTGGCCCTGGCCAAGCTGGAGCGGGTGTTCGTCGACGAGGGCGACCGGCCCGTACCGGCGGCCGACGAGGCGGAGACGCGGACCGAGAGCGCCGACGCGGCCTCGGCCTGAGCGCGCGGGATCCAACGGCCGATCATCACCGCCGACGACGGCACCGCCGTGATCGGCCGCTCCCCCGAGTCGGTCAGGTCGGTCCTGGACTGAACGCCGGGGCCCGGACCACCGGGACGGGCCCACGGCGAATCCGGCTCAGAAGTGGATGTAGTTACCGACGCTGCTCGCGCTGATCGTCCGGGTGTCGTAGTTGTGGGCGCTGAGGTAGTTGTACTCCTCGACCAGGATGGTGCCGTCGCTGTTCACCCGGGCGACGTAGGCGACGTGGCCGTACGAGCCGGTGTTCCACTGCGCGACGGCGCCGACCTTCGCGGTGTGGTCGACCCTGACCCCGGCGGACAGCGCGGCGTCGTCCCAGTTGTTGGCGTTGCCCCAGTGCACGCCCCGGTAGGAGTTGGTGAAGTCGACGCCGAGCCGCTGCCGGACCCGCCAGGCCGCGAAGGACACGCACTCCCGCTTGTAGAAGAGCCACGGGTCCGCCTCGCTCGACGAGTCGGACTTGTACGGGTAGTCGTCGGTGACCGTCTGAATGCACGGGGGTGCGACGGTGCCGTCCGAACCGGTGTAGACGTAGGTGTCCGCGACGTAGCCGGCCGGGCTCGTGATCTTGTCCCAGATACTGCTGGTGCCGTAGGTGCCGGTGACCGTCGTCCCGCGCGTCTGGCACGAGATGGTGATGCCCGCCCCGTCCGCCACGCTCCCGACCGCCGTGTAGCCGGTGCCGGCCCCGGAACGCACGGTCAGGGCCACACCGCTGGTGTTCACCGTGCCGGTCGCCGCGCTGGCGGTCGAGACGCCCAGCATGATCCCGGCCGCGGTCGCCAGGACCGTCAGCCCACTTCGTCTGATCCAGGCCACTTCTGACCCCTTTCTGGCGGGAGATCCGATCAGACGGTAAGTGAACTTCTAACATCCTGGAATCAGCAGATGTGACGAATTAACGACCCTCGGCTGGCAACCCGACACCGCCGCCGAGGGTCGGAGACCGCGGCCCGGTCCGGGTCAGCGGACGGTGAAGTGGACCCCGGAGAACCCAGCGCGCCACGTGGTCACCTCGGCGGCGACCGCCTCCGGCTCGGTGTCCCTGTCGAGTCCTCGGGCGATGAACGAGGCCAGCGCCGGCATGTCCGCCTCCGTCATGCCGAGCCGGACGATCTCGGGGGTACCGACGCGAAGACCGTTCGTGTCGCCGTCGACCGGCGCCACCGGCAGGCCGATGCCGCAGGCCAGGAGGTTCGCCCGGCGCAGCCGGCGCTCGGCCCGCTGCCCGCCGCCGTACCGGTGGGCGAGGACGGCGAACTGATGTGACCGGGTCGCGCCACGGTCGGCGGCGAAGATCGGCACGCCCAGCGCCCCGAGCTCCGTGGCGAGGCGGGCGGCGGTCGCCGCCATGGTCTGCGCGTACGCCCGCCCGGCGACCTTCCAGTCGAGCATCGTCACGGCCAGCGCGGCGGTCCGCCCGGCGTCGAAGTTCGCGGTCAGCCCGGGATAGGCGATCGCGTCGAGACGTTCGGCGAGCTCGGCGTCGTCGGTGACGACCAGTCCGCCCGCGGGGCCGCCCAGGCTCTTGTACGTGCTCATCGTGATCAGGTGAGCCCCTTCGGCGAGCGGCTGCGGCCACACCCGCCCGGCCACCATGCCGCAGAGGTGGGCGGCGTCGAAGAGCACGCGCGCGCCGACCGAGTCCGCGATCTCCCGGATGGCGGCGACCGGGTGCGGGAACAGGTTGAGGCTGCCCCCGATCGTGATCAACGCGGGCCGCGTCTCCTCCGCCAGCGCGCGCAGGGCGTCGACGTCCACGGTGTAGCCGTCCGGGGCGACCGGCGCGGGCACGGTGGTGAGCCCGTACAGCCCCGCCGCGCCCGGACCGTGGTGCGTGACGTGGCCGCCGATGTCGGCCGGCGGCGCGATGATCGTGTCCCCGGGCCGGCAGGTCGCCATGAAGGCGTAGAGGTTGGCCAGCGCGCCCGAGCCCACCCGGACCTCGGCGTACCGGGCGCCGAAGACCTCCGCCGCCAGCTCGGCGGCGATGATCTCGATCTGCTCGATCGCCTCCAGCCCCGTCTCGTACTTGTCCGCCGGGTGGCCCAGCGAGGCCCGCGAGCCGAGCCCGGCCGCCAGCATCGCCTCGGCCCGCGGGTTCATGACGTTGGTCGCGGGGTTGAGATTGATCGACTCGACGTCGTGGATGCGGTGGTTCTCGGTGACGAGCCGGTCGAGCTCGGTCAGCACGGCGGGGGCGGACCGGTCGGCGACCGACTCCGCCACCTCCCGCACGCGCTTCTCGCTCCGTGCCGGAATCCAGGGGCGGGCGGCGAGGGAACGTCCCATCGGGCGGATCTCCTGGTGACTGCGGGACGGCGGCCGTGCGGACGGCCCGTACCCGGCCGACGGTAGATCGCGCAGGTCGGCCGGCGCATCGGATGGACGCCGTGACCTGCGCGTCGCCGTTCCTACACTTGTCGGAACGCGAGTGCCGAAGGACGGGAGGACCGGTGGAGAGCGACGGAGTCCAGGCGAGGCTGGACGCGCTGGCCGCCCGCATCGGGCACGGCGTGTCGGTCGACGACCCGGACGGTCGGCTCGTCGCCTACAGCGCGCATGAGGCGGGCGCCGACGCCGCGCGGATCGCCGCCATCCTGACCCGGCAGGTCGCCCCGGCGATCCAGGACTGGCAGAACCGGCACGGCATCGCGGAGGCGACCGGGCCGGTCCACGTCCCCGCCAACCCCACGCTGGGGATGGCCCCGCGCGTCTGCGTACCGATCCGCGCGGACGACCGCTGCCTCGGGTACCTGTGGGTGCTGGAGTCGGACGGGCCGCTGGCCGACACCGCGATCACCGAGGCGCTGCGCTGCGCCCACGACCTCGCGGACGCCCTCGCGCGGCGACCCGGCCCCGTCGCCGACGGCGGGGTGGACGGCCTGGTCCGGCGGCTGGTCGGCGAGGAGTCCGGCGCCGACGTACGGGACCGGCTGGCCGCGGCCGTCCCCGCGCTGGTCGGCGCCCGCGTCCAGGTGTGCGCCGCCGTGCCGTACCGGCCGGGCGAGGATCGGGTCGCCGCGCTCACCTCGGCGGATTTCCAGCGGCTGACCGCCGGAACGGCCCCCGCGCTGCGCCCGCATCCCGCCTACGTCGGGTCGTTCGTCGGCGCTACGCACGCGGTTGTGCTGCTCCGGCATCCGGCGGACCGCCCTCCGTTCGCGGACGCGCTCCACCGGGTCGCCGAGGCCGTGGGCGGCCGGACCGCGCCGGCCGGGACGCGGTTCGCCGTGGGCGCCAGTGAGCCGGTGCCGTTCGCCGCCGGTACGGCCCGCGCCGCGCACGCCCAGGCGCTCGCCGCGGCCGAGCTGACCGTCCTCGACCCCGCGCTGCCCGAGCCGCTGTCGTGGTCCGACCTGGGGCCCTACCGCGCCCTGCTGCGGATGCCGCCGGGAGACGCCGAGGACGTGCTGGCGCCGCTCGACCGGGCCGCGGCCTCGGGCGGCACGCTGACCCGGACCCTGGAGACCTACCTCGACCTGGGCGGCGACGCGCAACGCACGGCGGCCCGGCTGCGGCTGCACCGGACGACCCTGTACTACCGGCTGGGCCGGATCGCCGACCTCCTCGGCGCCGACCTCGGGGACGGGCTCGTACGGCTCGAGCTGCACCTCGCGCTGAAGAGCCGCCGTCTCGCCCGGCGTACGCTCACCGGGCCCGGCTCCCCCGGAGAGCGGCGGTCGCCCGACCGGCGGTCCGCCCGCGACGCGTTCGCCTGACGCCGGGCCCGCTCACCCGCCGGGATCAGAAGGAACAGATCAGGCGGGACGGGTCAGGCGGGGCGGCGGCGCCAGGGAGTGGTCGGCGCGACCGGCTCGGGGGCGCGGGCCACGGCGGCGCGGTGCTCGCGTGGGCTGACGCCGCGGATGCGCTTGAACGCGGTGCTGAGCGCGAACGAGCTGCCGTATCCGACCCGCTCGGCGACCTGGCCGATGGTGAGCCCGGGATCGCGCAGCAGGTCGGCGGCGAGCGCGATCCGCCAGGCGGTGAGGTAGCCCATCGGCGGCTCGCCCACCAGCGCCGTGAACCGGCGGGCCAGGGCCGCCCGCGAGACGTTGGTCTCGGCGGCCAGCCTCGCCACCGTCCACGGCCGCTCGGGGGCGTCGTGCAGGAGCCGCAGGGCCGGGCCGATGACCGGGTCGCTCTGGGCGCGGTACCAGGGCGGCGGGTCGGCCTCGGGCCGGGAGAACCAGGTGCGCAGGGCGGCGACCAGCAGCAGGTCGAGGAGCCGGTCCAGGACGGCGTCCTGGCCGGGCTCGTCCTTGACGACCTCCCCCGCGAGCAGCGGGACGAGCGGGCCCTCCCAGGCGTCGCCCCGGATGACGACGAGCGGGGGCAGCGCGTCCAGCAGCGGACGACAGATCTCGCTGAGCACCTGATAGGTGCCGGTGACCATGACGGTGGCACCCTCGGGGGCGTTGCCCCAGGTGCGGACGCCGAGCTCCCCCAGGTCCGACAGCTCGCCGCCGTCGGGGGTGGTGCAGCGCTGGCCGGGGTGGATGACCGCCTGCGGCGCCGTGACCGGGTCGTCGGCGAAGACGTACGGGTCGGGGCCGCGCAGGATCGCGACGTCGCCCGTCCCCAGCTCGCTCGCCCCGCCGTGCTCGGGGATCACCCAGGCCGTGCCGCGCACCATCGCGACGAGGGTGAGCGGCGCCTTGTCCCGCACGCGCAGCGCCCAGGGCGGCAGGAGGGAGGACCGGAGCAGGAAGGCCCCTTCGGCCCTGGGGCCGTTGAGGAGACCGGCCACGACGTCCATGATCGAGACTGTAGACGAATGAACATGTATTGAATAGCTTCAGCCATGGGCGGTCTCACCCGTGCGCCGTTGAATTGAGCCATGGCACTGAAGAACCTGCAGACCGCTCTGCTGCTCGCGGCGACGCTCACGACCGGGCTCATGGCCGGCTTGTTCGCCGCCTTCGCGTACTCGGTGATGCCCGGCCTGCGCCGCAGCGACGACCGCGCGTTCGTCGAGGTGATGCGGAACATCAACAAGGCGATCATCAACGGCTGGTTCATGCTCTGTTTCATGGGCGCGCTGGTGTTCCTCATCGGCGCGGCCGTGCTGGCGTGGCGCGGCCACGGGCGGCCGGCCCTGCCCTGGATCGTCGCCGCCCTGGTCCTCTACCTGGTGATGTTCTTCGTCACGAGCGGGGTGAACGTCCCCCTCAACGACCAGCTCGCCAAGGCCGGCCATCCCCGGCACCTCGCCGAGCTGGCCGCCGTGCGCCATCGGTTCGAGGCCCGGTGGGTCACCTGGAACGTCGTCCGCGCGGTCGCGAACCTCGCCGCGTTCGCCTGCCTCGCCTGGGCCCTGGTCGTGTACGGCGCGCACCGCGACGACCCGGGTGCCGCCCCCGGCCGGCACTCGGCGGCGACGCCGGACGAGGCGTGGAAAGGGGGGTTCGTGACGCGTCACGTGGACGCCGAGGGCCGCCGGCTGTGAGACGCTGTGTCGCGGCCCGCGGGCTGCCGGGTCGGCGAACGTTCCGCGGCTCGTACGCCGCTGCGAGGGGTGAGAGCCGTGACCGGTACGACGGACGACTTCCTGGCCGTGGCCCGCTCGGCGGCGGCCCTGCTGCGCGACCCGGCGGTGGCCGCGCGGTGGAATGAGCCGAGCGCGCTTCCCGAGTTCGGAGTGAGCGGCCTCGCCGGTCACCTCGCCTACCAGGTGCTCGCCATCCCGCAGATCCTGGCCCAGCCGGTTCCTCGGGAGCCGTGCGTCCCCCTGCTGGAGCACTACGCCCGGGTGGACTGGATCGACGCCGGTCCCGACGCCGACATCAACGTCCGCATCCGACGGGGCGGCGAGGAGCGGGCCGCGGGCGGACCGGGGGCGTTGGCGGCCGAGATGGACGCCGCCGTCGAGCGGTCGGCGGCCGACCTCGCGTCCGCGCCGGACCGGCCGGTGCGCCTCCCGTTCTGGGGGCCGTGGTCGCTGACCCTGGGCGACCTGCTGATCTCCCGCATGATGGAGCTGGCGGTCCACTCGGACGACCTCGCGGTCAGCGTGGGGATCCCGACTCCGGCGCTCCCCCCGAGCGCCGTCGAGACGGTGGTCGACCTGCTGACCCGCCTCGCCGTACGCCGGCATGGCCCGACCGGCGTGCTGCGCGCCCTGAGCCGCGCCGAGCGGGCCCCGGCCACGATCGCGGCGTTCTGACGACCGGACGCCGAGCGAGAGCAGAGAGAGGAACCACGGATGGACGAGAAGGATCTCAGGCGGCGCTTCGAGACGCTGACCACCGCCCACGTGGCGGACGCGTGCATCCGCGCCGGCCTGCCCGTGCGCTGCGCGCCCGCCGCGATGAGCGCCGTGGAGCCCGGGACCCGTCTGCTGGGCCGCGCGCGTCCGGCCCGGCACCTCGGCAGCGTCGACATGTTCCTGGAGGCGTTCGAGGAGGCGACTCCTGGCGAGGTCCTGGTGGTCGACAACGGCGGGCGTCTCGACGAGGCGTGCGTCGGTGACCTGGTCGTCCTGGAGGCCGCGGCGGCCGGGCTGACGGGCATCGCGATCTGGGGGCTGCACCGCGACACCGCCGACATCCGGGCGATCGGACTGCCGGTCTTCAGCCTGGGGGCGATCTCGACCGGCCCGCTCAGCCTCCGTGACCGGCCCGCCGACGCGCTCACGTCGGCCGCCGTGGGCGACCACGTCGTGACCCGCGACGACCTGGTGCTCGGCGACGACGACGGCGTGCTGTTCGTCCCGGCCGCCGAGGCCGAGCGCCTCCTGACGATCGCGGAACGGATCCGCGACACCGAGCGGGCGCAGGCCGAGCGGATCCGCGCGGGCGCCTCGCTCCGCGAGCAGGTCGGCTTCGCCGCCTACCTCGCCGCGCGCCGCGAGGCGCCGTCGCTGACGTTCCGCGAGCACCTGCGAACGGTGGGCGGCGCGATCGAGGAGTGAGCGGTTGAGGTGGGTGCCGCGATCGAGAGGTGAGCGGGTGAGGTCGGTGGGTGCCGCGATCGGGGAGTGAGCGCCCGGCGCCTCACCGGAAACCCGGGTGAAGCGGGCGCGAGGCCGGTGCTACGGTTCCGGGGCCGGCCGCGGGACTCCGGTGCGACTTCCGGAACCCGCCTGTAAAGCGACGATTCGCAGCTCGTGCCCCCATTCCCCGGCCGGCCTCCCCTCCCCGGAAGGTGCGAACCGTGACGCGTGCCGAGACCAGCGCGGACCTGATCGCCGCGGAGGACGTCCTGCTGTTCGTCAACGCGGCGATCACGTCCACGGGCCAGCGCGAGTTCCACTCCGGCGACGCCGAACAGCGCCTGTCCCTGGACTTCCTGCACCAGTACCTGCTCGGCAACTACCGCGACCTGTACGCCGCGGCGCTGGCGCTGGACGTCAACGATCACAACGCGGTGCTCATCGCGCGGACCGGGCGCGATCGGTCGCGGCGGACAGCCCGCCGGGGAGGGCGCGCTCGATCTCGTGGTCGAACGACAGCACGGCGAACCGGTCGCCGCCCGCT
>NZ_JBFAUT010000055.1:0-65256 GCF_040679475.1 Actinoallomurus sp. NPDC052274 | reverse complement strand
TCGGCCAGATCAGCCCGATCAGCTACGAACAGAGGTCACATAAGGTGGCACTCGCCGCATAACAACCGGTGTCCACACTTCGGGGGGAACCCCCGTCGACCTGCTGCTGGTCGTCTGCCTGCTGTACATCCTGGCCCGCATCCCGTCATGGGTGTCCAAGGCCATCTGGCGTGGCGCGCTGGGCCGCAACCCAATCGGCAGTGCCGCCCGAACCGCGTTCTCCGTCCTCATCCTGCGGCGCATCACCGGCGGAATCTCCGGCCGAACCGGCAGCATCCGCCCGGCCGTGCCGCCTCCCGGATCCGTACCTCCGCCCGGTCGACCGCCAGGCCCACCGCCGCCCAGTCCTCGTCCGCTACCGCGCTCCCGCCCCTGGGTGCAGCCGGAACTTCCGTTGCAGTGGCCGTCCCCACGCGGCAGGCAGTTGGAACTGCCGAACATGCCGCGGCTACGGCCGGCCCCACAGCGCGGAATCCAGCTGCAACTGCCGTTGCGGCCGGGCGGAGACGTGCCCCGCCACTGGCGGCAGGGCGAGCTGCCCATCGAGCAGCGCGCCGAGCAACTCCGCCTGCCGCTGAACCTGCCGCAACGGCCGGTGCAGGCCCCGCTGTTCACCGACTTCGACCGGGGACGCCGACCGCGCCCCCGCATCGAGGACTTCCCGCCCCGGGGGTCCGCCCCGTCCGAAGGCCGGCAGCCACCGCCGCTGTTCGGCCGACAGCGTCCGCGAGGTGATCACAGATGAGCCGCGTCCCTCATGGCGGGCGGTATGCGACACGCATCCCCGCCGACATCGACCGCGAGGACCGAATCCTGGCGAATCTCACCGCCCGGCAGGTCGCGATCCTCGGCGGCGCCGGTGCCGTCCTGTGGGCGGCGTTCATGGCCACCCGGCATCTCATCCCACCGCTGGTCTTCCTGGCCTGCAGCGTGCCGTTCGCGTCGATCGCCGTGGCGTTCGCACTCGTACGCCGCGAGGGCCAGAGCCTCGACCGCCTCCTCCTCGCGGCCGTCAGGCAGCGGTTCGCTCCGCGCCGATACGTCCCTCGTGACGTCGGCGGAATGCCGCACCGGCTGGGGACTTCCGGCGGCCATCCCCCGGCACCGTTCGCCTTGCCGGTCACCGGCATCCATCCCGACGGGCTGGTCGAGCTGGGCGGGCATGGCTGCGCTGCTGTCATCGCCTGCGGCACGGTCAGCTTCGCGCTCGCGACCGTCGGCGAACAGGAGGCGCTCGTCGCCGGTTTCGCCCGCTGCCTGCACGGGCTCTCCTCACGAATCCAGATCCTGATGCGGGCCGAACGCATGGATCTGATGCCGATGGCCGTACGCGTCTTCGAGGCCGCGCCTGGCCTACCGGACGCCGAGCTCGAAGAGGCCGCGAGGGAACATGCCCGGTTCCTCGCCGATCTGGCCGACCGGTCGGAACTGCTCTGGAGGCAGGTGCTCGTCGTCGTACGAGACGACTCAGCCGATCCCAACGACGCCGACAGCACGCCGGCGCTGCGCCAGGCCGAACAGGTCGCCGCCGCGCTGACGGCCGCGGGTTTCGAGGCACGCGTCCTGGACGGCCTGGCCGTTTCGACGGTGCTCGCGGCCGCCTGCGATCCCAACAACCCGACGCCGTGTTCCCTCAGGGACCCGTACGAGGTGGTCAGAAGCCGATGAAGCGAATCACGAGGCAACACGCGTTCCCGCGCCGCCGTACCCAACCGCCTGCCCTCGCGCTCGGGCCGGATGCCGTGGAGGTCGGCAGCCGTACCCTCACACTCGGCGACGGCGTCTGCGCCACGTTCACCATCACCGGTTATCCGGCCGAGGTCGGGCCGGGCTGGCTCGAGCCGCTGCTGTGCGACCCGGGCCGTATCGACGTCGCCCTGCACATCGAGCCGATCCCGAACCAGGTCGCGGCGGACCGCCTCCGCAAGCGCCTCGCCCGGCTCGAGTCGTCGGCCCGATCGGACTCCGCGAAGGGCCGGCTGGTCGACTTCGAAGCCGACGCCGCCGCCGATGACGCCCACGCGCTGGCAGCCGCCCTCGCCCGCGGTGAGGCCAAGCTCTTCCGCGCGGCCCTCTACATCACCGTTCACGCCGCCAACGAGGCCGAACTGTCCCGCGAACTGCGGCGGATCCGTGCGCTGGCCGCTTCCCTGCTGCTCGACGCCCGGCTCACGACGTTCCGCACCCTGGAGGGCTGGACGTCGACGCTCCCGCTCGGAATCGACGCCGTCGGCACGCGACGGACGATGGACACCCACGCGCTCGCCGCCGCGTTCCCGTTCACCTCGCCCGACCTCGCCTGCCCGTTGTCGGACACGTCGGTGCTGTACGGCGCGAACGTGGCCTCTACGTCCCTGGTCACCTGGGACCGGTGGGCGCTCGACAACCACAACGCCGTGGTCGTCGCCCGCTCCGGTGCCGGCAAGTCCTACTTCACCAAGCTGGAGGCGCTGCGCTCGATGTACGCGGGGGTCGAGATCGCCGTCATCGATCCCGAGGACGAGTACGCGCGGCTCGCCGACGCGGCCGGCGGTGCCCGCATCGCCCTCGGCTCGCCCGGCGTACGGCTCAACCCGTTCGACCTGCCGTCCGGCGCGAGCAAGACCGCCGACGCGCTCACCCGGCGCGCGTTGTTCCTGCACACCCTCACCGCGGTGCTGATGGGCGAAGCGCTCGACCCGGCATCACGAGCGGTACTCGATCACGCGGTATTCGCCACCTACTACGCCGCGGGCATCACCGAGGACCCGCGCACCTGGTGTCGGCCCGCACCGCTGCTACGCGACCTGACCGCCACGCTCAACACCAGCGAGGACCCGAAGGCGCGGGAGCTCGGCGCGCGTCTGTCCCCGTACGTGACCGGGAGCTTCCGCCAGCTCTTCGACGGACCGACGACCACCAGGCCCGAAGGCCACCTGGTCGTCTTCTCGCTGCGGGACGTACCCGAGGAGCTCAAGACCGTCGCCACGCTCCTGACTCTGGACGCGACCTGGCGCAGAATCAGCGATCCCCGCGATCGCAGACGCCGGTTCGTCATCGTCGACGAGGCGTGGCTGCTGCTCCGTGACGGTGAAGGCGCCAAGTTCCTGTACCGCCTCGCCAAGTCGGCGCGGAAGTACTGGGCCGGCCTCACCGTCGTCACCCAGGACGCCACCGATGTCCTCGCCTCCGACCTCGGACGGGCGGTCGTCAGCAACAGCGCCACCCAGATCCTGCTCAGGCAGGCCCCGCAGGCCATCGACCAGGTCTGTGACGCCTTCCGGCTCTCCGACGGCGAGCGGGCGTTCCTGCTCGCCGCGGACAGAGGCGAAGCCCTCCTCAGTTGCGGATCCCAGCGGGTCGCCCTTCGCAGCCTGGCGTCTCCCGCCGAGCACCGGATCTGCACGACCAATCCGGTCGAACTCGCCGACCTCGAGGACGGCGACCTGGCGTGAACGGACTTCCCGTATCAGCAGGTCGATCAGGGCCACCGACGCCGTCGTCTCCGGCCGGTCGGTTCCTGAACGATCCGATGGGGTCGATGTGCCACTGGCTGCAGGCCATCGAGGGTCTCGCCCGTCCGCACTGGATGATGCTGGTCGCCGTCGTCCTCACGGTGACGGTCGCGGTCGCATCGACGCGTACGGCGCTGATCCGATGGCGGCATCGCCGGTTGGCCGCGGCGTCCCGAGTCGTCGAGATCACCCCGCCGCCGTCCGTTGACCTTGCCGGGGCCGAAGCGCTGTGGGCACAGCTCCTGGGCCTGCTGCGGCCCCGGTGGCTGCGCCCGATCACCGGCGTGCCCCACGTCGCCTGGGAGTACGTCTTCACGGCGGCCGGGATTCGAATCCGGCTATGGGTTCCCGGCGTGATCCCACCTGGCCTGGTCGAGCGGGCGATCGAGGGCGCGTGGCCGGGGGCGGCGACCTGCACCGTACGGGTGGCGAATCGGCCGGCGTTGCCGCTGGGGCACGCTGCCGCAGGCGGGCGGCTACGGCTGTCTCGACCCGACCACTTCCCGCTGCGCTCGGACTTCGACACCGATCCGGTGCGCGGACTGCTGGCAGCCGCCGGAGGGCTCAACGGCGCGGAGAGCGTGATCGTGCAGGTCCTCGCTCGGCCGGTGACCGGCCGCAGGCTGCGGCGGGCCGGAAAGTACGCCACCGCGCTGCGCTCGCCCGGCCTCGCGACGAACGCCAAGGCGGGACTGTTCGACCTCCTGCCGGTGGGTGCCCACACACAGCACCGAAGCGCGGGGGCGCCGCTCCCCGCCGAGACGCTCGCGGAGGTACGGGCCATCGTGGCCAAGGCGTCGCGGCCACGGCTGGAGACGGTGATCCGGTATGCGACCGCGACCGACGACACTGGCCCTCGCGGTCGTGAATGGCTACGCGGGCGGGCGCACGCGATCGCCTCCGCGTATGCGGCATACACCGGCATGAACCATCTGCGTCGTCAGCGGCTCCGCCGGGGCGACGAGGCGATCCGATCGCGCCGGATGTGCCATGGAGATCTGCTGTCCATTCCCGAACTCGCCGCCGTCTGCCATCTGCCGATCGACGAGACGGTTCCCGGCCTGGTCCGCTCCGGAGCCAGGCCGATCCCGCCGCCACCCGCGGTGCCGTCCGGCGGACCGGACGTGCGGGTGCTGGGAGATGCCGACGCCGGCCCCCGCAGAGCAGTAGGCGTACGGATCGCCGACGCCCGCCATCACACCCACGTGATCGGCGAGACCGGTGCCGGAAAGACCACCGGCCTTCTGGCCATGCAGCTCGGCGATGCTCTGGCAGGCCGCGGGTTCGTCTCCATCGAGTCCAAGGGCGACTCGACCCTGCTGCTGTCGCGCCTACCCGAAACCCTCGTGGGCAAGGTGGCGGTGATCGACCCCGACGACGGTGCGCCGCCACCATGCGTCAACATCCTCGACGGCGCGACACCGGAACTGAGTGCTGACGTGGTGGTGGGGATCTTCCGCCGCATCTACGCCGACTTCTGGGGACCCCGCACCGACGACGTCCTCCGCTCAGCGATCTTGACGGTCATGAACAGGCCGGACGCGACCCTGGCCGACATCCCGCGCCTGCTCGGCAACGACGCCTACCGCGCCCAAGCGGTCGCCCGGGTGACCAACCCGTTCCTGGCCGACTTCTGGAACTGGTACGACGAGCTGTCCGCCGCCCAGCGTGCCCAGGTCACCGGGCCGGTGATGAACAAACTCCGTGCCGTCCTGCTACGCGGCTTCGCCAGGGAGGTCCTGGCCGCCGGCCCGACCAGTCTCGACATCGGCCGGCTCCTCGACACCGGTGGCGCCGTGATCGCGCGTCTTCCGAAGGGCGTCCTCGGCGAGGACACCGCTCGCCTTCTCGGCTCACTGGTTCTGGCCAAGACCTGGCAGGCCGTGCAGGCCCGGGCTCGCCGCCCGGACGCCGACCGGCCGGACTGCGCGATCTACGTCGACGAGTGCCACAACTTCCTGACGTTGCCTCACGGGTTGGACGACATGCTCGCCGAGGCCCGCTCGTACCGGGCCGGACTCGTCCTCGCCCATCAGAACCTCGCGCAGCTGCCGTCCGAGCTACGCGAGTCGCTCGCCGCGAACGCCCGCAACAAGGTCTTCTTCACCGTCTCTCCGAACGACGCTCGTCACCTCGAACGCCACCTGGCCCCGAACCTGAGCGCGCATGACCTCGCCAACCTCGGCGCTTTCCAAGCGGCTGCCCGCCTGGTGAACCACGGCGCGCTCACTCCCGCCTTCACCTTCCGGACCCGGCGTCTGCCGCCGCCCGTACGAGGCCGGGAGAAGGCCATCCGGGAAGCCTCACGCGAGCGCTACGGCCGCAAATCCACGGCCGAGACGGCCGGGCCGTTGCCCGGCGATCCGCGATCCACCGCCTGAGTCCGTACGGAAGGGGATCGGTCATGCCCACCGACGCCACGAGATCCAGAAACCGGACCACGGACCTGCTCGGCATCCTGGCCACCCGGCTCACCGAGCGCGATCGCTGGCTCCTGCGGATGCTGCACGAGCACAAGGTCTTCACCACCGCCCACGTCGCCGACCTCGCCTTCGCCGGCAACACCGACACCGCCGACCACCGGCTCCTGATCCTGCACCGGCTCGACGTCCTGCAGAAGATCCGCCCGCTTCGCCCCGGCGGCGGATCCGCCCCCTGCCACTGGCTGCTGAACACCGCGGGCGCCGAGGTCGTCGCCGCCGAACGCGGGCTGTCGCTCAAGGAACTCGGCTGGCGGCGGGATCGTGCGACCGCCGTCATGCTGTCCGCCAAACTGAGCCACCTGCTCGGCGTCAACTGCTTCTTCGCCTGCCTCGCCGCTCGGCCCGAGCAGGGACACCTCAGCGAGTGGTGGCCCGAAGCGCGCTGCGCCGCTACCTGGAAGAAGTTCGTCCAATCCGACGGGTACGGCCGGTGGAACACCGGTGATCGGTCTCTCGACTTCTTCCTCGAGTACGACAACGGCACCGAGACCCTCACACGCGTCATCGCGAAGATCGACTCTTACATGCGTCTCGCCCAGGCCACCGGGATCAGTACGCCGGCACTGTTCTACTTCACCTCACCGCGCCGAGAGGCGAACTTCCGGCGCGGCTGCCCGCCGGTCGGGCTGCCCATCCTGACCGCCAGCACCCGAACAGACCTCAGCGAACCGGCAGACGCCATCTGGGCGCGCCTCGGCAGCGATGACCGCCGCCCGCTGGCGGACTTCGCCAAGCCCAGCAGACACCCTCAGGGCGACGTCGGCTCGCCCGCACCTGGAGTGGAACCCAGCGCGTGGACGACCCGACCGCGGGAGCGGTGACCGCTACCCCGAGTCCGGACCGACCAGCACCGTCCCGAGCCGGCATGGCTGCGCCCGACGCCCTGCGGCCCCCCGCTCCCGTGTCAGAACCGCGAGCCGCGTACGCCACTGATCGACGCCGTCCGGTGCGGCTACGGCCCCCCACCCACGCCTTCCCCGCCGCCGCTGACCTCGTCAGGCCGGCCCTTGCGAACGGGCAGCACGCCGCCGCTGGCGGCAGGTCTGGCGACGCCCCCGAAGAGGAGGAGGTTCGTCGGCATTGAAGAAACCGCATCCGCCTGTCATCAACTGGATCCGCGTCGCCGTCACCGTGACCGTCCTTGTGGCCGCAACGGTGCTCTCCAAGCCCGTCGTCACCGTTTGCTGCACCGCCCAGGCCGCCGCATCGACGGCAGCCGAACCGGCTGAACCGCTCAGGCTGCTCCTGCTCCCGATGCCGATGTGGTGGTCCGGTTAGTCAAGAAGGTGGCGCCGTGAGCTGCGTGGGCAAGCCCTACGCGGCTCACGGCGCCGTCCGCCGTCGTGCGAACGTCACCGCTCTTCTCGTGCGGCTTCAGCGGCGTCTTCGAGCACCGCCAGCGCGCAGCAGGTGACCGGGTTACACGGAGCGCCCGGATCCGCGCCGCACTCGTCACAGCCCCTCTGCGGGTCGGCGGGGCGGTAAGCCCAGACCAGCACGTCGGCGCCGTACCACTGCGGCCCGATGGACGTCTGGACAGCGACGATCGCGGCGTCTTCCTCGCTGGGCTCGTCGGTGATCTGCCGGACCGGGGCGAACAGCACGTCCCAACGGCGCAGGTCCCCGGCTCGCACGTAGGCGAAGGAACCGTCGAACTGATCGTTGGTGCTCGTCTGCTCGTTCCCGTCTCCCTCGAAGGGTGTGGTGAAGCAAGCGGGCGAGTCGTGATCGCCACCGCAGTAGCCGCAGTTGTGGTCCTCGGCGTAGGCCGACAGTTCCTCGGCGAACTCGTCACGCCACGTGAGCTGTTCGGGCGTGTAGTCGTCGAAGTAGTCGGCTTCGACGTCTCCGGGACGGAGCGTGAGGTAGCGGAGCAGGCTACGGGCAGCCTGAAGGAGCGTCTCTGCGACGGGAGGTGGGCCGCTCCCGGAGCAGAGGTCACGACCGTGGAAGATCGTCTGGTTCTTGTGAGACAGACGGTAGCGGTAGCGGATCCGGTGATCGTCGGTACGGCCGTCGGCTCCGATCTCGAGGATGTGATCGGCGTCGATGCGCCACACCAGCACCAAGTGCGGCGGCTGGGAGTTTTCGGGCAGCGTCAAGACATGCGTCGTCGACATGGGATCTCCCCCGTGGGATGAAGGTGATGCGTTCCTGGTGTTGCCTGGTGAGCGCGTGCGGCTGACGTGCCGTCGACGCGGTCAGGAGGATCGGTGGGTGCTACGGCACCGCCAGTCCTGTTCGGCCCAGCGGATCGCGCGGACGGCGCGTGCGGCACGCTCGGCAAAGATCTCTGGCCGAGCCGCTTCGTCCCTGATCGCGTCGAAGGACAAACGGGATCCGATCCGCCCGTCAATCGTGAAGATGAAGTCCTCCTGCTCTGGCTGATAGTGCACGTCCACCGATACGCCATCGCTCGTGAGCGTCTCGAAGTACTCCAGACCCTCCGTGAGCGTTTCTTCGATGTCGATCGCGTATGCGACTCCGTGACGTTCGACGTCGTCCATGCATTCGCAGAACGTCACGTCCGGGAATCGATCTCGCACCTCGCGCAGATCGGAGATGTATCCGGAGCATGCAGCACCACGCTTCGCAGAGACGGAGGGCACGAAATATGCCATCCATTCACAGGTCTGTAGGTGTGCTTCGGGCAGCAGATCGGGCGTGTCCACGATTACGAGCAGTTCTCGCTCGGATCGATTCGCTGCGTCCATTTCCCACCCCTTCCCGATCGCGCTTCTTTGTGCTACTCCTATTCGACCACGAAATCTGACGCTTGGGAGCCCCCCAGGGCGGCGTTTTTCAAGATATTCGCAGGTCAGCGGCCTGATCAATATCCCAAAGGCCACCAGCAAGCGCACAACAAGGGGGCCTCACACGCAAGGCGATATAGGAAAAGCAAGATCTCATTCGGAAGAGAGAATTGCGATTGACGCATGGCGCACGTGACACAAACGGCCGAGCCGACCGACCGTCACGCATCTGTTACGGGCATCAGCCCTCATGTCGGGGCGTACGTCCGGGAGGTACGCATCACGCGTTACCTTGGGAGACGCCCGCTTCACCCCACCGGTTCTAGGTCGGCGCCGCCGTCGATAGGCGATCCGGTAGGCGACTCGGGAACCCCGAGCGACGCGACCGTCCAGCCGGGCCACGAGCCGTGGTCATGTCGCCACGTTGGTGTCTACAGTCAGCGATCGGAAGAGTGCGCGCGTTTCCCGCGAAGGCTCTTCGCCGAGGCGCGCGAGTCGCTCCTCCAACGCTTCATACGCGGACCTGACGCTTTCGATCCGGTGCAGCCGATGGTATATCCGCATCATCTTGCGGTCGGCCTCTTCATGACATGGGGCTACCTTGACGGCTCGCTCAAGGATCGTGATCGCCCGTCCGGGATGTGAATCCTCGATCAGCCGCACAAGCTCCATCGACGCATCGATGACCTTACGCCGAAGGTCCTGCAGGTACGGTTCGGCCCATGAGCCGTCGCCGACATGGGCGAACTCGCCACGATACGTTTCGACAGCCTGCTGGAATTGTTCCAGGCGACACCTGTCGTTGTGAGCGGTACGGCCCAGACGGACCGCCGTCTCGAAGTCCCAAAGATCGGTGTCGACCAGGCTGCGGTCGATCCAGTATCGCCCCATTCTCAATTGCACGAATTTCGCATCTGATCCGCCCGCTGCCTCCCGCAGCGCCTTGCGCAGATAGTAGAGTGCGTCGCTAAAACGCTTGCGCGCACAGGAGAGCGACTCCGATGGCCAGAGATCCTCGATGATGAGGTCTGCGCTGACACCCTCAGGATGACAGGCGAGGTAGGTGGCGATCTCCCAGGAGAACCTACGCTCCAGCAAACCGGGAAGCCTTCGTCCCGCCAGGGCGATCGATGCAGGGCCGAGCATCTGAAGTCGCGGCTTGATGCGCTGAGTGCGTCGGGGCGCCTCGCCGTCGAGCGCAGGGAGAGCCGCCGCAGCCGTATCGGGAGTGCCCGTTGAGGGCGGACCGGCATCGGCTCTGCCGTCCGTCCTCGCTTCTGACGTGAGGTACTCCGCCTCATCCTGCGCGGAGTCACGCGGGGCGGTCGCCAGGCGGGCACCGATCAACATCTGGAGTCCAGGGGACGCGGACGATACTCGGCCGTCATCGTCAACGGCCAGGCTTGCCCCGAGAGACCACCAGCCCGCCACCAGCGCGTGAATCCCGTACTGGACGGCTTCGCCGATCAATGCTTGCAGACGAGTCTGCTGGGCGTCGGCATGGGCCACCAGCCACAGCTGCCGCAGGCTTCTGGCGTCCCCGCCGTTCTCTTGCCTACGGACCCGCTCGGAGAGTTCGGCGTGCACCAATGCGATCGCCTCATCCGACGTGGCCACGACCCTGGCCTCGGCGGGCACCGGCCCGACACCGAACAGTTCCGCCGCGCAGCCGGCGGTGATAATCAGCGCGTCTCGTTTCCGATGGGAAAGGGCTGCGATGGCCGCTCGGAGGACACCGGGACCGGCCACCCCGATGATTCCGCCGACCGCGGAGATATCGACGACGATCGGGCCCGCGCACGCCCAGCCCTTGAGTGGCTCGCCGGGATCCGGGAGGAACTGCAGGCACCGAACCGCCTCGCTGCTCGCACAGACAGCGGCGTCCTGGCCCACGCCCCGGCCGGCACTGATCGGTGGCGCCAGCAGCGATGAGGCCAGCAGTGACCGGCGCGCGTCCGAGCGTCGGCGTCCTATGAGACGCAGCGCCTGACGACGGACGGCACGTAGTCCCTGTGCGTGCGGCGATGGCCCCGTCGTTCCGGCGGTCTTCCGGATCATCTGCACCTCCCCGACATGCCTGGGCCGCGCCCAGACCACCCGAAGAACAGAGAAGCGTGCGCCTGAGCAGCGGGGAAGATGCAGTTCTGTGCAGTGAGGGATTCTGCTCATTCGCGCGCCTGAGGCAGCGCTCGACAGGCCGCCGTGAGAGCACCTGGTCAACGGAACGCCGTAGCGGGAGGACCTGCGATGCTGGCGGGTTGCGCGCCAGGTCGGGCGCTCAGCGAGGCACCGGCACAGTGAGATAACGCACCGCAGTTGTATGATGACGGAAAGTTCTTAGTGAGGTGATTACATCGGAAGCTGAGAACCCCAACGGACAGATCGAATCGACATATCACAGCAGGTCAACAAGCGTGCCCACCACCTGCTCGAAGCGGCGATCTGCGAGCGCTGTACCGATATCCCCCACTTGTCAGAAAGCTGAAGCATGACCTCTTCAGAGACAAGTTCCGTCCGTCGGCTCTTCGCAGGACTCGTGGGCGACGACCTGCTGGCCGCATTCGAGAGGTTGGTTACCGCTGACGGTTGTCCGATGTCGCAGACCGATGAGTTCGTCGGACCTCCTGACCTGGTGAAAGGACTGCTCGACTGCGGGATGGCTCATGTCGGATCGGCCAGCCCCGATCCCCCGAACCTCGTGCCCGCGCCTCTCGACCTCGCGCTCCACGGCCTGCTGCGGAAGAGACAGCAACAACTGATGGAGGACTGCGAACGCCTCATGGACGGTCATCGCCGTCTGTCTTCTATCGAGCGGATACGTCCCAAGGCCGAAAGGATCAGCCACCGGCTCGTGGAGGTCGTCGTCGACAGGACGGAGATCACCAGACTGTCGCATGCCCTGGTCAACTCAGCCCGAGACGACTGGATGAGCCTGGAGAACTCCCACCTCGAAACTCCCCTGGATGAGGCCACCGGCTACAGTCCACCGCCGGCCTTCGAGAACAGCGTCCGCTGCCGCGCGATCTACGAAGCCATCGTCATGGATAACCCGATCGGAGCACGCGCAGTCCAGGAGTCGATACGCCACGGCGAAGAGGCCCGGCTCCTCCCTCACATCGGCATGAAGATGAAGCTGGCCGACGCATCGCTGGCGATGCTGCCTTTGACCCCCACCGGGATGGAAGGCGCGATGGTCATCCGCTCGGCCGTCATCGCCGGTGCGCTGCGCGAGTACTTCGAGATGCTGTGGGAACGGGCGATGCCCGTTGGCACGCAGCCGGAATCACGCACCGGCCTGCCGCCCGTCGAGGAACGGGTCCTTCCGCTGCTCGCCCAAGGGCTCACCGACGAGGCGATCGCGCATCGGCTGGAGGTCAGCCTGCCCACTGTCCAACGCCGCCTCGCCAACCTGAAGAAGCGCCTCTCCGTCGACACCCGCATCGCCATCGTCGTGGCCGCCATGCGCCGCGGCTGGATTCAATGACGCGCCGGCCACGTCGGCGCTGCGACCCTCCGGGACTGTGATGCTCGATCTGCTCTCGTTCGTCCCCAAGGCCCGGCTCCAACCGGGCGTCGCCCTATCGCCAGACGCCACCATGGTGGCCTACTCCTACAACCCCGCTCATCAGTTCGGCCTATGGATCGCCCCTGTCAGCGGAGGTGAACCGCGATGCATGGTGGAGTTCCCCGACCAGGCCGTACGGCAGGCCGGGTGGTCGCCCGATGGCAAGTCCCTGGTGTTCACCGCCGACCGCAACGGAGACGAGCAGTACCAGATCTACCGGATTCCGGTCACAGGCGGGCAGCCGGAGAGGCTCACCACGGCCGACGGTCGCCAGCACACGCTCGCGGCCGAGCCGTACGATCCGACCGGTCGCTATCTGATCTACGCCGCTAACGACCGGGATCCGAGCGTGCAAGACCTCATCATCCGCGATCTTCAGGACGGCACCGAGCGCAGACACATCCCCGCCGAAAAGGCGTTCTATAAGCCCGTCGGCACATCGCCGGACGGCCGCTGGGTGCTGGCCGAAAGCTTCAGCGCGAACATCGATTCGGACTGCTACCTGCTCGACCTCCTCACGCCCGGTGCCGAACCCGTACGGGTGACCGACGGCAGCGCTCACTTCGACCCGGTCTGCTGGGCTCCGGATTCGACTGGCTTCTACCTCCTCACCACCGCCTGGGGGGAGTACGTGGCCGGCGCCAGATACTCGCTGCAGGACGGGACGTTGCGGCCGGTAATCAGCGCCGACTGGGATGTCGAGACCCTCCGCGAGGCCGGCGAGACGATGGTCTGGACGCTGAATGAGAACGGCCGTTCCGTACTCCACCTACGCCGAGGACAGGCGCAGCCAACATCGCTGCCCCTGTCGTCAGGCGTGATCCGCGCACTCGACCTTTCGCGCGATGGAACCGTGGCGGCGATCCAGCTTGAGACCGCAACACGCCCGCCCGAAATCGCCGTTCTCGAGCTGGCGAGCGGGGCTCTGACCTACCTCACCGACACCCGGCCACCCGCCCTGTCCGTAATCGAGCCGATCGAACCGCAGACCGTCGCCTTCTCCGCCCGCGACGGCCGCTCAGTACACGGACTCCTGTACCGCCCGCACGGGACAGGCCCCTTCCCCGCCATCATGTGGATCCACGGCGGTCCTGAAAATCAAGAACGCTTCACCTACGAAAGATCCGGCCTCTACCAGTACCTCCTCAACCACGGGGTCGCCGTTTACGGCCCCAACGTGGCGGGGTCCACCGGATACGGCATGACGTCCCGAACGCAGCTGTACCGGGACTGGGGCGGAATCGACCTCCGAGACTTCGAAGACGCCGCCGCCTACCTGGGCTCACTGCCCTGGATCGACCCTGGCCGTCTCGCCGTGGCCGGTGCCTCCTACGGCGGATTCGCCGCGCTGTCCTGCCTTACCCGACTTCCCCACCTGTGGAGCGCCGGGGTGTCCTTCTGCGGGCCGTCCAACCTCGTTACCCTCGCCACCGCCTGCCCACCGACCTGGCGAACCTTCGTCAACACCGTCCTCGGAGACCCCCACGACGAAACCGACGCTGAACGCCTGCGGCGATGCTCACCCATCACCTACGTCGACCAACTCACCGCCCCGTTGCTGGTCATCCAAGGGGCTCGCGATCCCCGTGTCCCCAAGCAGGAATCCGATCAAATCGTCGCCAGACTCCGCAGCCGCGGAGTCGACGTCCGCTACAACGTCTACGACGACGAAGGACACGGCTTCACCAACCGCGACAACGAGATCACCGCATACGCCGACATCGCCGACTTCCTCGTCACCCACCTCAAACGCCGGTAGCAACCGGGACGTTCCTCAGCCGGGGAATTCTCGTCGACCGATGGGGCCATGCCGGCATGGCGAGCAGCAAACTCCGAGCACGCGACCGCCAAGAGCCAATCCAGTTCCCCCACCACCGTCATCCTGGGCACCCAGTAGGGACTGCCGGCGGACAGATCCGCACTGCAGCGGGTCTCCTCGACGCAGGTGAGCTACCGGTCGCCCGGCGACTGCACTCCGGCCTATCCGCACGCCTGCCTGAGGCGCGGGATGCCGCTCCACCCCTTATTCGCTCGACCGGTCTAGCCGTCTCGGAGGATAGTGATGCGCTATGAGTGACCAGGAGGCCCGAGGGCGCCTCGCCCGTCTCATCGTCGACGCGCTCGAGGTCGGCACCGGCAAGAATGAACAGGATGTAATCGGAGACCTGTTCGACTCGTTCGGGCTCGACTTCGCCACGTTGGATCGCCAGTTCCCCCGACACCGGTTCCCTCAACAGAGAACCACCTTGCTTCGGGAAGCGGCTGCTGAACAGCTGGCCGGTGCCGCGCCCACGACGGCTGTCCTGCTCAATGGGGTGGTGCGCTTGGGCGGCAGGTTTGTCTCGATGGTGGAAGAGATCTACCAACGCCTTGCACGGCACACCGCGACGACCACTGGTACCAGCGAGGCGTTCCGACTGCGCCGATCCGACGTCGATGAGAGCCCGCTCACGATCAGTCCAGCCTTCCTGGAGCAGGTGCGGCGCCTCACCTCGACGTTGACGAGGATCGAGATTGGTCGCATCGACGTTACCGCCGTGCAGTCGTTTCTCAGGTGGGACGTCGGGAGGCTTCACGGGAATTGGCCGCCCCGCGACGCGAGTGGGAATCGACTCGCCGATCACATCTTGGCTCTCGGGTGGATCGCACCTGCGGTGGCCGATCAGGACACCAGTTCGGCGATGTGGGCGGAGGCCACCGATGCCGTCATCACGGCAACGCGTGCCGCAGAACGGGTGATCGGCACCGCCGAGTGGTTGGTACGCAGCTACCTCACATCTCTCGACGCGTTCAGCGACGAGAATGGAGTCATCAGGTCGGCCGACGTATTCACCTACGAATCCTCCCACTGGATCACTAACCAGATGGAACGCCAATTCAAAAACGAGGTCAGCCGCTACCACAATTCTGAAACACTGGCTGTTTTGGCATTCCCAAGCCACGTCAACGGCATCGACGAGCCCACTTTCCTCGGTTTGGACAGGCAGCTTGGACCAGTTCACGTTCCGGGCAGTGACAGCGGTGGCACAGGTATGGGGATGCTCGCCGGGTTCGTAGCGCAGTGGCGCGACGGACACTGGAGTCTCCAGTCCCGCGCCGAGTTGGAGCCGAAGCTGTTCGGTGACCCTCAGCACCTCACTCAATGGCTTGACACCCTCACGTCGCAGTGCAATGACGCCGCCGAGTGGCTGGCGACCGAGGTCCTCCACCCGACGATGCCTCTCGACGTGACGACGCTGCTGGAGTCGGTGGAAGAATTCCTCAACCTCCCGTTGTGGCGACAACGGGACCTGCTCTACGAAATCTGGGTACTGTGCGCGACGCTCGATGCCTGCGAGCACGCCGGTTGGCGGGTGCACTTGGCTGGCACGGCCGACACCGACGGGGTCTGGGAGCTGCCCAACAAGGCAACCGACAAACCGGTTGGCCAACTGCAACGGCAGTCGCCGTCGCCGACGTACCTGGACGTGTGGCGCGAGCCGAATCGGACTCCGGTGACAGGTGACGTGACCCCAGACGTCACCGTGGCCACGCCAGCTCCCTACGCTCGCGAGTTGATCGTCGTCGAGGCAAAGGACCGCCGACGAATGCGGGTACACAAGGCGCTATCGGACGCGGAGCGATACGCGGCAGCGTTGTGTCCCGCAGTAACGTGGGTCGTCAATCACTGCGACTACCGGCGCGACACCGATCCGCTGGAGGAACACGGCACGGTATGGTCGCGGATACGCCTCGCCGCGCAATTCCGCCCAGGGAATGTTCCCGCTGCTTTCACAGACACAATCCGGACTGCCGTCACCCCTCCCGATGACCAGGCATCGGGTGCCGATCAAACCTGATCAGGCGTGTCCTGCCGATTAATTGATCGGTTCTGGTTGATGTGTCGGATGCTGGACGTGGTGAGCGGGCGGGCAAAGCCTGAGCGGTGACAGAGCCGTTGTCGCCGGCCCCGGGTCACAGGTCCGGACGCTGGCAGGCCAGCCATCCGCCACACTCAACCCCGACGCCGCTCCGGCTCCCCAGTCGCCGCCGTCCGCAGCCGACCGTTCAGACCAAGCGCAGTGGGCCGCCCCATCAGGCCTGCAAACGGGCGGCCCCACCCACAGAGCCGTCAACCACCACCGACGACCCACCGCGCACTCGACACACTGCGAAGAAGGACGACCTGCTCGCCGCCGACGCCGCCGCGGTCATCGCCACCGACCAGGTGGACGTCATCGAAGCGATCCGCCACCACACCGGCGGGACCGGCGCCGACATCGTCCTCGACCTTGTCATGGGCCCTGGCCAGCAGGATCTTCTGAAGGCCCGCCTGGCGGAACACTGGTCGCTGCGGGCTTCCTGGACCCTCGGCCGACCGCCTTCCCGAGAAGCACGCCGCTCACGATCTTCAGCTATCGGAGCTTCGAGCACACCGTCGACGCCATCGTGGTGAAGCGCATGGCGGCCTTTCTGAACGCCGGTATACGCCTTGGTGCACTGCGGCCCGCCGTCGACAAGGTGTTCCACCCTCGACGACGTCGTCGACGCACACCGTCACCTCGAGGAAGGGCTCCACACTTGGAGGGAGATCGTCGTCACGGTCTAGGAACGGACCAGAAGGAGCCGCCTATGGCTCTTGGTCGTCGACCCGCAGTAGCGAGAACGCACACGGAGCCGACAGTCCCGCTGCGCTGTCATCGGCATAACAGTGCGCCCGACGGGCGGGATCAGCAGGCTGTCTCTGTCATCCAGTGCTGCGGACGGTTTGCGAAGTGGGGTAAGTCCCTCAGGCACCGAGCGAACCGGTCAGGTCCAACTTGCCCTGCTTAATGTCGTCGATGAAGGCCGCCCAGGCAGACGACGTGAACGCCAGTGTCGGCCCGTTCGGATCCTTGGAGTCGCGTACGAGGCGCAAGCTGTCCAGCATCGCCGCCTCGACACAGCCTTCCCCGGCGTCGCTGTACATGCTCTTGCGGAAGACGGCCTGAGGTGTGTTGCGGTCGGTCACGCGGTCTCCCCTGCAATCACTGTCTCGCCAGCCGCGCGAGCAGCGTCAGCGACTCCTCTGGGCTGAGAGCCGTCGCCTGCATCTGCTCGAACGCCAGGGCGTGGGTATGCACCTGCCCTTCGTCTTCAACGTACAGAGCTCCGGTCACATTCTCGACATAAACGACGTTCGGGAAGTACTGCTCGGGGAACTGCAGGATCGAGAAAGATCCGGCGACACCGGGATGGACACCGGCTGCCGCCGGCATCACTTGGAGCATGACGTTCGGCAGCTCCGCCAGTTCGAGGAGCCGCGCGAACTGCGCTCGCATGACCTCGGCGCTGCCGCAGACCCTGTGGAGGACGGCTTCGTCGATGATCGACCAGAACCGCAGAGGCTCATCCCGATCGGTGAGCGCGGCCTGTCGCGCCATTCGCACGGCCACCCTGCGGTCGACCTCCGCGGGCGGCTTGAAGCGCATCAGCGCGGCCTTGATGACATTGCGGGCGTAGTCCTCCGTCTGGAGGAGACCGTGGATCACGCCCATGCTGTAGCAGCTCAGCGCCTCGGCTTCGGCTTCCAGCCCGATGTAGGTGGCGTAGTCGGTGCTCAGTGGCTCCGTGTCCCACCAGTCGCGTTGACGCGCCGTCCTGGCAAACGTGATCAGGGCGTCGCGCCGGCGGCCCGCGACCCCGTACAGGTCGAGGATTCCCTGAACCTCGGGAGCAGCGATACGTCGCATGACGGTTTCGATCCGTGACAGCTTGGTCTTGCTCCAGCCGAGCTGTTCGGCCGCTTCTTCGAGCGTCAGCCCGCTCGCCTCGCGCAGTCGCCGTAGTTCGGCGGCCAGTCGCCGCTCGCGCACTGTGGGTTGCCGTGTGGACACCCGCGTCAGTCTGCCCACCGGTGCAGGCGGCAGCAACCATGTTGCCCACATGCCTGC
This sequence comes from Actinoallomurus sp. NPDC052274, assembly GCF_040679475.1. Classification (NCBI taxonomy): domain Bacteria; kingdom Bacillati; phylum Actinomycetota; class Actinomycetes; order Streptosporangiales; family Thermomonosporaceae; genus Actinoallomurus; species Actinoallomurus sp. NPDC052274. The sequence continues at coordinate 47,049 of NZ_JBFAUT010000055.1, read as the reverse complement.
GATAGATCTTGAAATTGTTTCTTGAAACAGTTGCGGATACCCTCCCGCGCCCTGCACGATGCGTTCAGAGTCAAAGACGGAGAGTGAGGATGACGACCGGCGCGAGTAGTCGAGAGGGATTTCGATCACTCTGGTCAGCCCGTCGGTTGGAGACGACGTACCACCAGGTACCAGCCACTCCCATCCCCACATAAAAGCTCGGTGGGGCGGAGCCCCCGACCCGCCCCACCGGTCACATCTCTGCGGTACCAGCCAACGCCCATGAGGTCAGGGATGGTTTCGGCCGGGGCCGCAGCCGATATGGGAGGAGTGCCCGAATGTTCGTTTCCCCCATCGATGTCCCCCGTGGTCTCGCAGATGAGTCGGATGCCATGCGCTGGCGTCGAACGTTCCCCGGCCGTGCCGATCAGTCCCGGCCTGCCCGCCACTTCGTCGCATTCCTTCTGGCCGGGTGCTCGCTCACCGACGACGCCGTCTCCGTGACGGGTGAGCTGGTGGCCAACGCCTTGACGCACACCCACTCCGCGAAGCCCGGCGGACTCTTCGTAGTTGAGGTACGGCGCTGGCGCGGGGGTGCGGCTGTGGCCGTGACCGACCAGGGCGGTACGAGCGAGCCGACCGTACGCGAGGCCGACTGGCAGGCCGAGTCCGGACGAGGACTCCACACGATCAACATCCTGACCGGCACGTGGAGCTGGACCGGCGACGCGAACGGCCGAACCGTCACCGCCGTCTTCGACGAGCACTGATCAAGTTGTGCGCCTTTCCGGGCCCTCTCGAAGGCCGACCAACGGCATTCGCCCGGACAGGTAACGCCGCCACCGAAAGGCCAGCAGATGCGCCCCAGCGCCCGATTGCATGCCGAACTCACGGCGATCATCGACCGAGCCTACGAAGCCGCCGACCAAGCCGACGGATCGGTGATCCGCACTCTCCTCGGTGACCTCACGGGGACAGGACTGGACCAGCGCACCGCCGCTTTCCTGGGGCAGGCGCACCGACTGGCTCTCGACACCACTGCTGCGCTGACCAGCGTGCTCGACACCCATCGGTTCGGATCGTGCTGTTCCGAGTGTGGGACCAGCGACCCATGCCGCACCATCCGTGGAATCTCCGAGATCTTCATCCCCATCAGCGGGGCGCCGTGATCGACGCTCGACGGCCTCTCCGTTACTGGACGCGCGGTAACCCCTCGGGAGGCTCGGCTCAGACAACGCCTACCGCCCTTACCTACTCGAGGTCCTCGACGAAGGGAGCGAGTGCGATGAATCGCTCGGCAAGCGACGTACACGCCCGCACCAACGCCCAGGTGATCGGCACGATGGCCGCCGCGATGCGGGCCGACAACGCCGCGATCCAAGCCGCAGTCGACGAGGTCATCCTTCGCGGCCGGCTCGACGCTCACACCGCTGAGTTCCTCCGGCAAGCGCGCACCAGCGTGCTCGGTGTCTGTGCCGCGCTGACCGGCGTGCTCCAGACGCACCGATGCGTGACCGATCCGTACGGCGCCGAGGTCTGCGTGAGCTGCGGAACGGCCGAGGTCTGCTGGACCGTTCAGCACGTCAACGACTCGCTTCTCGCCTACTCCACCTGCCGAGTCTCCGAGATCGATCGCGCGGAGGCGTGGCGTCGGGCCGACGCGTGGATCAACCGCGACACCGCGAATCCCGTACAGGTCGCGGTGGAGGAATTCCCCGACGGCTTCGTCATCTGGCCCGTGTCGGAGTCCAGGCCGACGGGTGAAAAGACGTTGCTCATCGTCGACAAGCGCACTGGACGGCTGACCCGCTGGCCGCCACTGCCCAAAGACGTCTTGGCCGTCCAGTACCGCAACTACCTCCACGGCCGGCCGATCGAACTCGGCCCGTCGGAAGGACGCCGATGACGCCAAGCACCGGAGCAGCCGAGGATGAAGGCCCCGCTGCGCTGTTGAAGACCGCGGAAGTGGCGCGGCTGTTCCGAGTTTCCCGTTCGACGGTCACATCGTGGGCCTACCGAGGTCTGATCCCTTACACGAAGACCCCAACGGGTCACCTTCGTTTCTACCGCGCTTCGATTGAACAGCGCCTGGCGGAGCGAAACGCTTCGGTCGCTGAATCGCCTTCGCCCCGGGAGCAACGTAGGTAGGGGCGCAAGCTGCCGCGATGAGTGTGGATACCCCGGCTCAGGCACTCCCCTCGGCAGCGTAGAAGCGGATCAGGCCGTCGATGTTCGACAGGTCGTTGGCGGCTTCGGTGAGAGGCTGCGCCCAGTCGTCGTCGTTCCGGCGAGCCGCCGTTGCCGTCTCGATCGCTGACGGCGTGGAAGCGCCCCACAGGGTGACGTCCCGGGCGGCCTGGTCGCGCTGGTCCCGGTCCCACCGTCGGGAGACGTGTTCGAGCTGATCGGCGATGGTGTTGCCGGGGATCGGCTGCCCGTACACCTGTTCCCAGGTGGCGCTGTCGGGATGGCGCCCCATACCGGGGTCTCGCCGGTGGGCGGCCTGGAGCTCCTCCAGTACCAGGCACCAGCGGTATGGGGCGGTGAACCACTGTGGTTCTTCGCCCGTGCACACCGGCCCGCCGTCGAGCCGGCCGCGGAGCACCGCAACAAGGTGATCGGCGAGGCGGCCGGCGTCGGTTCGGGCGGCGATGGCTGAGGCGCGGGCGGCGACCGCGGCGTCGACGGCGTGGGAGAGGGCGCAGTCGCGGAGCCGCCCCGGCATCGCTTTCAGCGCATCAAGGATCGACTTGCCGGGTACGGGTGAGCCCCAGCCGGTCAGGTGTGCGGCGGTGGTGAGTTCGGCCCACAGGACGACTGCCGGGTGGTCGGTCAGGACGCGCTGGGCGGTGCGCATGTCCCGTAGCGTGCACGGTGCGGTGCGGCACTCGGTCCCGCAGGTGCCGCTGCGAGAGGTCACGAGCGCCTTCGGTGAGGCGAGCAGAGCCGGACGTGTGCTTTCGGTCGCGGTGCCGTCGGGCATGCGGACTAGGTGGGGGTAGTCCATGCCGTCGCTGAACACGGCCCCCTCACCAGGCCGGAGCGTGACGAGGAACTGCGACTGGGCGTCGGTGATGTTCATGGTCGCGCCGACGGCATCGCGGTCGTCCTTGGCGGGTAGCCGGTGCACGATCTTGACGGCGGTGTTCTTGATGACGTCGGGCACGAGCTTGGAGGGGATCTGTTCGGCGACGATCAGGCCCTCGCCGTACGCGCGGATCTCGGCGAGCAGTCCGGCGAACATCTCCACCGCGTGCGAGGCCGGCCCGGACTCCTCGCTGCGGCGCAGCAGCCGGTGGGCTTCTTCAAAGACGCTCAGGTGTGACAGTCCGGTCGCGACGCCGCCGTTGGCGCGTTGGCGCATCCGCAGGTACTCCACGAGGCGGACCAGCACGGTGCCCATGAGGAAGGCTTTGTCTCGGTCGTCGCCGACGTCCTCGATTTCGAAGACGACGTTGCGTGCCAGCAGCCGTTCGAAGTCGATCGGGTGGCCGCCCTCGAAGAACCGTCCGGTGGTGCCGAGCCGCAGGCTAGACAGGCGGACGCGGATGAACCCGCGGACGTTGTCGGTGATCTCCTTGCCGTACCCGATCTCGGTCACCACCTGCTCGGCGGCGGCCTGCAGGTCGGCCAGGGTCGGGTAGCGCGGCGTGGCGCCAGGCGTGCGTGGCTCGCCGAGTGCCAGGTCCCAGCCGAGCTGTTCGTAGCAGCGAGTCAACGCCGCCGCGAGCACCTGGGGGAACGGCTCGTCGGATTCGAACGCGGCCAGGAACAGGGCCCGTACAAGATCGGCGTGGGTTTGCAGCGGGAACGGCCGCCCGTCGGCGTCCCTGGCCGGTTCGAGGGGGTTGATGCCGGCCGCGATGGCGTCGACGTCACCGGGCCGGATCGCGATCACCTCAGCCTCGGGGAGACGTGCGGCCATCAGCCGGTATTCGGCCTTGGCTGGTTCGACCACCAGCCAAGGCAGCCCGGCCGTGGTCGCGGCCGCCAAGAGCCCGCGTACAGTCTGCGACTTTCCGGCGCCCGTCGCGCCGGACACGAACGTGTGCCGGTTCAGGCTCTCCAGCGGCACCGACAGGGTCCCCACGTCGGCCCGGTTACGGTCGAGCACCCGCCCGAGCGGCACGCCGCCCGCGGCCGTCTCCGGTGTCACGTCGAACTCCGGCCGTACGACGAACCGCACGCCCGGAACCTCCCGTGCCGGCGGGCGAGCCAGCGTCGCGACGAGGCGGGACCCGGCCTCGAACGGCCACGCGGCGTCCTTCTGCGCGGCGTCGGTGCCGGTCTCCGGCTGGGGAACGAGCGCGTACGGCAGGCCGTCCAGATCCGTCGCCGCGCACACCAGTGCCGCCACCCGCGCCGACGCCTGCGGACTAGTCCCGCCGGCCATCAGATGCACCCGCCACAACCCGCTGGTCATGGCCTGGCGCAGCTCGCGGTGGCGGCGTTCCAGCCGTGCCGCCTCCACCGCGTTCTCCGGAGACCGCTCGGCCATCGATTGCGCGGTGTACGCGCGGTCGGCGACGTCGTCGGCCAACCGGCCCGTCTCCGCGCTGTCCACCGGCTCGGCCAGCAGCAGCCATGCGAACGGCTGCGTCCACACCGACAGCAGACAGTCCTCCAGCGACGGCCGCATCGCCTGGTCCAGCCGATCCACCTGGTCATCGGCGAGCAGCCCATCGCTGATCCCACCGATCCGCGTCCAGCACGGCAGATCACCCATCACATCGGCAACCGCACCCGGGCCCAACATCCGCCCGTGACCGCCGACCGGCAGGCTCAACGCCGCCCCACCCGCGCCGTCCTCGGTGAGCAGGCCCTGCCCGCCGACGAACACCTCGACCGGTCCACCGGCACTCGCCCGCCGCCAGCCGACCAGTACCGGCCCGCCGCCGTGGTATGCCGACACCAGCGCCGCCAGCCGCTGGTCCCGCCCCTCATCCCGCCCGGCGGACTCGGCCTCGTCGCTCAGCCGACGCCGGGGAACCTCGGCCAACCGGCAGGCCGGTAGCCCCCGGACCGCACGCCACACCGCTTCGGTCATCACCTCACCGGCCATGGGCGATCGGTTCGCGGCCTGTCGCCGCGGCGACGAGCCGCTCGTACACCCCCGGAGAGGTCCGCTCGCAGCCCAAGCGATGACCGGTGAGCTCACCGTGATCGTCGCTGGATCCCGTGGTGGCCAGATCGAGGTCGGCGGCGACCCCGTGCAGGTGAGCGCGGGAGGATTCGTCATGGTCCGGGTGGTCGACCTCGACGCCGAACAGGCCGACCTCGGCCATCTCCGCGATCCACTCATCGTCGATCACACGCCCCCGTTTGGCCGCCTTCGCGTGGGCGAGCACTGGTACGCCGCCCGCATCGCGGACGAGCCGGACCGCGGCCACCGGGTCCAAGGCATACCGGCTCACGTACGCCCGGCCGCCGGGAGCGAGCCACTCGGAGGTGAACGCCTCCGACGGTTCACTGATCACGCCGGCGGCCACCATGGCGCGGGCGATCTGGGGACGTCCGACGACACCGCCATCGGCCAGCGCCTCGACCTGCTCCCATTCCAGCGGTACGCCGAGCTCGACGAGCCGCTCGATGACCCGGCGCCCTCGGAGTTCGCGCGCCTGACGGATCCGGTCGCACTCGTCGGCCAGCGCTGGAGCGCCGGGGTCGAACAGGTAGGCGAGCAGGTGAATGCTCATGCCGTCCCGCCTGCACGACAGCTCCATACCGGGGACGAGAGTCAGACCGGCCGGCAGGGACGCCGCCGCGGCCGCAATGCCTTCGACGGTGTCGTGATCGGTCAGCGCCAGCACATCCAAACCGGCCGCGCGCGCCCGCCGTACGACCTCATCCGGCGACTCCGTGCCGTCAGATGCATTGCTATGACTGTGGAGGTCAATGCGCATTCAGCAGCAGACCTTTCGCGGATCGATGCCGGCTAGGTGAGCCGGTCTACGTCGAGACATCACGCGGGCTCGCGAACCCTCAGGACCCTTGGCTTTCTGCGGCGGCACGGGCAAGGACCTCGTATTGCTCGTCCGTCAGCTCATGTCGCATGTAGGCCACGTAGACTTCATCGAATGAACCTTCCATGAGCGGCTCCGGATCCTGTTCCTCGACAGCGAAGGTATTCGCACTGCCATCCGGAGTTGATGTCTTCCGGCTAGGCCATTGGCGCTGACGGAAACGATCAGCGACCTGTTCGAGGCTCATTGATCCATTGCGAAGCTCGGCGAGCAGGTCTGTTACCTCACTCATTTATGTTCCCTCTCCTCTGCGTTGTCGCTTGCCTCCAGTAGCACCGGATCGCGGCCGTCCACGGAGTTGTCGTAAAGCTTCCATCGGTCGAATTGCGGTTTGAGCTCCTCGAACACGCGCCGGTTCACGCTCCCCCAGGTCGCGTCGGCGTTGGCTCGGATGACCTCCGGCGGAACGTACCTGCCGCCCAGGCCTTCCCCGTTGCGGTACTCCTCCAGGCCGTGACGATGCCGCTCCTGCGCCCGCTCGACGCTCTTTTCGATCGGGATGTCGACGAAGACACCCTCGATGTCGCTATAGCCGGCGTCGCGCAGCTGCTGAATGCGCTTAACGGTCGAGCCCTTGGAGGACATCGTGATGTCCCAGATGACGTTCTTTCGATCAGCGTATGCCCTTCCTGCAAGGGCTTTCGCCAGCTGCGACGACTCCTCGTGAACGAGGCGGGCTCGCTCCATCGGGGCAAGCCCTTCAATCGGTGGTATCAGGTTACGCCTCCCGAGGGACTCTTTAATGTCATCCGGATTGATCGTGAAGTATTTAGATCGATCGATACCCGCATGATTCTCGAGTGTGGCGGACTTCCCAGCTCCGCCCAGCCCTCCAGCGATGATTGCTTGACCATCATTCGGAACGTCGGCCGCCGTCGAATACAGGTCGTCCACGATCTCTCGATGGACCTTGGCACGGTCGAGGTTCCAGGTCGTGTGTTCGGGATTCAGCGTGTAGCGGTCATCGGTCGACTCACCTCGTTCGACCGCTTCATCGACGCTCGACTGGACATGACGTACGTGCTCGGCGTACGCCCGGTCATCCAGGGGTTCGACACGTCGTCGTACGCCCGCGTCCGTAGCGCGACGTGAAGCCTCGACGCTCGCGGCAGCGCTCGAAACGTCGCTCATTTTCTTTACCGCCTCGGTGACGGCAGACCCGTCCGCGCTGCTTGATCCATCCGTAGCAGGCTTCGCCGTCGTCTGATCGCGAGGCTCGCGGGGCGCAGGAAGATCGTCGACTTTCTCGAAGATCCCCTCGTCGTCGTCCGGCTGGAACGGGGACTCATCGTCATCTACCGCCAGAGTCTCGGTATCCCCGTCGACAGCGAGCTCGTCGATGGCATCGGAGTCCGCCTGCTCGTCCTCGACGGTCGCGTCCACTCTTGGTTCCGGAGAGGCGGCTCCGCCATCGGCTTCTGGCGGCTCGGCGTTTACAGGTGCGTCAGTGCCTGGCGACTCGGTTTCCAGGGGACTGTCCGGAGCTCGACTCCCCGACGCTTCTGTGGTGTCGACCCCCAGCGGGTCCTCCGTCGGCTGTTCGATCGCTGCCCTGCCGGTCGGTTCGACAGCCGGCTCGCCGTCTTGGGAGGAGGACTCCTCGGCTTCTGCTTCCGTAGATGAAGCCGGGTCGTCGGCGGATGCGCCAGTGTTTGGCCCAGCATCCGCGTCCTGCGTCCCCTCAGAAGTGCCCGCGTCTGCAGCGCGCGCGTCGAGCTGCGGCGGCGCTGTGTCGTTGGCGGCGGCAGCGCCGGCTCGGCTCTGTGCACGGCTGGGAGCGTCCGCGCTGCCTGGGCGATCCGGTGGCGTCTGGCGTTCTGGCGCCGCTGGTTCCTCGACGCGTTCCGCGGCCTCCGCATCGCTGGTGCGATCAGCGGCCATCGCCTTGCTCCCGTCCGCAACGGCACCCGTCGACGCATACACGCCGAGTCTCACGTTTGTGAGCGATCACGGGATCAGGAGGTATGACCATGCCTTCCCTTCTCCCGAGAACGTGACTCCGTGCTGCGGCACCGACGAGTGGCCGGGGCTAGGTTATTGAGCATGCCGCCCAATTAAAAGCTCAGCTTCCAAACAGAAGTAGTGACAAGTTCGCTATGGCTCTGCTTGGGTTGTTCCCCGGGGTTGGTCAGGCGTTCTGTCAAGTACGGAGATCATGGAGGCACGGGGGTTCGAGTCATGACTGTCGAGCCGGTCGATCGTCAGTCGCTGCTGGAACGGCGCTCTTTGCTGTTCTCTCCAGATCCACGGCTGGGCTGGGTCTTCCGCGATCGCTGGGCGTTCTACGTCCCGTTCACCGAGCCGCCGCCGCAGCCACAGCAGCTGCCGCAGTACCTACAGCAGCAGGTCGTGGCCACCCGGCAGGTTCTGGACCGGCACCGCCGACGGACCCTTCCGCTGAGCATCATCGGGTTCGTGATCCTGGCGCTGTTCTCCGCATGCTCGGCCAGTGACTACAGCTTGGGCAAGACTTCGATCCCTCTCGCTTCGTTCGTCCTCGCGCTGATCTGCATGGGCCCGGGCGTCGTACTGACCGCGATTGCGGCCACCGCCTGGCGTAACGCCCGCGACTCCTACGAGACGGCCCGACACCGGGCCGAGGAGACCTACGGGGCGGCGCTGCGGGACTGGCAGGCCCGCAAACATCACCACGAAAGCACCGAACAGCAGAAGGCGAACGCCCGCCCTGAATGGGGCGCGGTCCCACGTCCGCTCTCCCGCAGGCGCCTGGACGTGTTCGGCGGCACGCTGTGGAGCTGGGAAGCGCTGCTGACGACCTACGGGTCCTCCGCCCTGTTCACCGGGCCGCTGCTGGTCATCGACCTGTCACGGGAGATGGTCTGCGGCGAACTCGCAACCCTTTCACGGGCGGCGGGAATCGAAGTGGACGCACAGCTGCTACCGGCCCAGCTCGCCACCTCGACACTGCTGTCAGGGCTGGAGCCCCAGGACCTGGTCGACGCGATCGTGGAATCCATGTACGGCGATATGCCGGAAGCCGCACGCGCCGACCGCAGCATGGACGACCGGATCCTGGCCAAGATCTGCGACGCCCTGGGCGAAGACGTCTCCCTCGCCCGGATCGGCGCCGCGCTACGGGCGCTCATGGGCGAACCCGACGACTCCACCGCACTCGACCGTGATGAGCGGCGTCACATCGCGAACGAGCTGTTCAGCGTGGAGTACCGCCGCCAGGCCCACGCCAACCTGTCCCGCATCGAGTCCTACATCCACCCCATCGAACAACTCGGCACCCAGCCTGAACCCCGCACCTCCGGCTACCTGACCTGCATCGCTTTGGACAGCAACGCCCGCAACGTCCGCTCGGAGTTGTTGACCGATCTGATCGTGCAGTGGGTCACCCACCGCATCGCCGCCTCGAACAACCCCCGCCCGTCGGTCATCGTCGCCGGCGCCGACGAACTCGCCCGCCGCCACCTCGAACGCCTCTCCGATGCCTGCGAACGCCGCGGTATCCCGCTGACCTTCCTGTTCCGGCGGCTCCGCGAAACCGGCGGGGAGATGATCGGCGGTGGCGCCGTCGCGTTCATGCGGCTCGGCAACCACGAGGACGCCACACGCGCCGCCGACTTCATCGGCCGCGACTACAAGTTCGTGCTCTCCCAGATCACCAAGAACGTCGGCGGCAACGAATCCCACACCGAGTCCGAGACCGAAGGAACGGGCGACTCCGACAGCATCAGCCTGTCCACCTCGATCGGTACCTCCACCAACTGGGGCACCACCCGATCCTCCGGATCGACCCGATCCGGCGGCGGCTTCTTCGGCGACCGCTCCACCAATACCGGCAACTCACGAACACGCGGCGGCGGCACCAGCGAGACCGACACCCGCGGGGAGACCCGCTCGGTCTCTCGAAACTGGTCCAGCGCCTACTCCTACGCGGTCGGCACCAACTGGAGCGACGCCGACACCACTCAGCGGGTGTACGAGTACGCGGTCGAACCGGTCACCTTGCAGCACCTACCCGACCACGCTCTCCTACTCATCGAGACCCGACACGAAGGCGGCCGGAAACTCACCGCCGTCGAATGCGACCCGGCCATCGTCACCCTCGACCGCGTCGCCACCACTCCCCTCCCCGACCTACCACCCCGGCCGCCGCAACCGCACCAGGCCGTCCAGCCCCCCGCCGGCGTCCCCTACCAAGCGTCCTGGGCCACACCGCCGGCCGTCGAGCCACCACGCCAACCGCTGCCGTACGCGCCAGGGCCGCCCCCCGGCTACGAGACCGGCCCCCGCCTCCCAGCAGATGCGCAGACCGAAGACCAGGCATGGCGACCCGGGCAGATCTTCCCCCACGCCGGACAGTCGCTGAGAAACCTGCCTGGCAAGAACCCGCGGCCTTCAGACCGGCGCCCAACTAGGGACGACGACCGGCCAGGACCGCCGCCGCTGTTCGGCCACGGAAACGAGTGACGGATGAGCAGCGACCCGGGCCGCCTTCCACTGCTTGATGTGGCCGCCGCCCAACGACTGCGCCATACGTACACCGACGCCCTCCGCATCCCCGACGCGTCCAGGACCGCCGATGGGCATTGACCACACCACCGCCGGTTCCGACAACAACTCCGAGACCGTCGAACACAAATCCGCAGCCGACAACCGCCCGCCGCCTCCACCGGACAAACCGGGCAGCGACGGCTACCCCTCACGCGCTGACAGCCGCGCCGGCGCAGCCGCCGCCAACAACACCGACCAGCCCACCACGGCCGACAAGCGTGAGCAGCAGAACAGCGGCAGCACCGACGCATCAGCAGAGTCCCCGAAAGGCGAAAACTCCGAGGCTGCCGAAAAGGACACCCCGGCTGGCACGCAGCCGAACGAGGCGGCCGAATCGCCGACCAAAGACACCGACGCGACGCCATGGGCCGGCAGCGGCACCCGCTCAGAGCGGACGGGCGAAGGATCAGCCCAACAACCCGACGAAGCGACCGAGAGTGCAAACGAAACCGGCCGTACGGAAACGTCGCCGAACTCTCGCGCCACGACCACCGAGACCGCGGCCTCAGCAGACCGCTCATCAGCGGCAGGTGAGGTCGGACAACAGGATGAGAAGAAGGGCACCACCGACCGCCCTGCGGCCGAGAACGACAGCCAGGCGAAACCCGATGCGGACGCCGCCGGATCGCCCGAGGTCTCGCGAACGTCCGCTTCCGACGCTACGACACCGCAGGAGTCGTCATCGGCTTCTGCGGCCGATGGCCTCCCACCCGAGGCATCACCTGGCATGCGCCCGGAGGCTGCGCCTGACGAGTCGCGGAATGAACCTGGCCGCTCCACCGACACAGCCGTACCCACCGTCGATGAGGCCGGGACCAGCACCGGCGAGCGCGTAACGGCGACGAACGAAGGTACGTTGCACAAGCAATCGGAAGCGGCCGAGTCCGCTCCTCAGGCCGACGGTGACGCACCCTTCGCTCCAGACAACCAACGACTTGATCACACCACCTCCAAGACCGATGCTGCTACCGGCGCGCAGAAGGATGAAGGGCCTGTAACCACAGATCAGCCGCACGAACTCGCTGAATCGGTGGGATCGGCGGATGGCTCCGAACCGGCAGGTTCTTCGACAGAGCACGCTCCTGAAATCCGCGCCGCGCAGAGCAGCGAAGGCGACTCCGGGGACGAAGCGGGTACGCCAGATGAGGAGCCCGAGCAAGCAGCAAGTCCTTGGAAATACGACATCAGAGTCCAAGACGTGCCGTTGGAGGCGTACCTCAATCGGCCTGACGGCCGGGATGGAAGCCCAGACGAGCGGGATCCACTTCTAACTGAAGATCCTTTGCAGGGGGAGAAGCCTGAGGAACTACCGACTGGCGAAGAACTGCGCGACATGGACAGCGACAAGCTATCCAGGTTCGATAGGATACGTAAGTCAGCCCTCAAGAACGCGGGAGACATCCTAGATAAATCCAAGGAATACGCCAATTTGGGTCATGACGTGTTGGGTCGCCCTCCAACCGGTAGCCATGCTCAGGTTAGGGGACTACAGCCGGAGGTGGCCAATGCGCCGCATGACGGCGCAAGCGTTGGCGACTTGATCACTGGGGTTATGGTGGCAGGATTGTTGCTTGGCGAGGGCGGGCGCCGCCTGCATCGCGGCCTCCTAAAGAAGGGAAACAGTAGTGGCGGTAACGGATGAACAAGTGGCGACCTTGCGCGCCTATCTGGCAGGAGAATTTGATCAATACGAGCAGCTAAATGCACGGCTCGATCCGGGCGTCGATGGGATGGCGTATGGCGCACTGATTGCCGCAGGGCTCTTTGAGGCGGTCGATCGACGATTCGCGAAAGGGGCCACGCGAGCTCAGGTAGTCGACTACGTCGGAGACGTTCGATCCCGCTCAGAAAGGCTGAGTGAGGAAATCGACCCGCAGGTTGCGGAAAGATTGATAATGCACTCACTGGGCGAGGGCTCAATCGATGACATAGACGATGGTATCGTCGTCCATACGCAGCTACTGCTGCTGATCGCTCTCGTCGGCGATGAGCGGCTGGACGATGCTGGACTCGACAAGTTCATGGCGACAACACGGGCCCTCGGTAATAGGCTCCTAAGCTGAATTAATTGGAAGGCTCGTCGTGGCGGTAACGGAGGTGCAGGTTGCGTCGTTGCGCTCCTTCTTGGCCGGCGATCCCGGCGAAGGTGTGCAGCTGACCAGAAGGCTTGTCGAATCCGGGCACACGGAAGGCTATGGCGAGTTGGTGTACGCCGCCTTCGTAACAGCCGTGCGGCGCCGGTTCTCGCCGACTTGGACGATTCCAAAAATCGTCCGATTTGTAGCTACCGCGCGTGCTAATCTGCTCGGAAACGACGTAGAAGTCGATCCGCAAGCCGCGGAGGCCGTGATTCGGCGGGCGCTCGGCGACAGTGTAGCTACGGTGTCCGAGGATAAGGCGACAGCTCGTGCGCAGATCTTCTTGCTCTTCGAGTTGATCGACGATGAGGAGCTTGACAGTGCCGGGCTTGACACGTTTCTGGCTGAGGCGCGTTCGCTCGCCAACCGACTGATGAGCTGAGCCTTCGAGGAAAACGGCTGCTCCGCGCCGTACGCCCGACGGGTGGCACCAGCCAGTGGGGCCAGGGCAGGGCCGGATCGGTGGTTTGTTTCTGCATGTTGGAGTATGCGACGACGAATGGATCGACTGATCTATATGCCGGCTCGATGATTGTTTAATGCGGACGGCATCATGCCGGGAGGCGTTTGCGGAGACGTTGGGCGCGGCGGACGATGAGGGGCTGGACGGCGAGCAGGCTCGTGATGCGATCGGTGTCGGTGTGACCGGCCTCGATGGCCGCTTCCAGCGTCGCCAGCAGTTGCGGGCCCAGTCCGAGGTCGGCCACGGCGGCGTCGGCCAGGTATTCCATTCGGTCAGTGGAGAAACGCGCCAGGCTGGCGCCGACGATGGCGATGCCCGCGGGGATCACCGATACCAAGAAGATCAGGATCACCGCGAGGGCCAAGAGGAACGACACGAGGAAACCGAACGGTGTATGCCACCGCTTCGCCACCGCCCACATGCGGCGTACCGGCTGCCAGATCCTGGCGAGTAGCCACCACAACGCGCGAACCGGCAAGGTCACGTGGGTGTAGCAGAACACCGGGACGGCGTGCAGCCCATGGTGGTGGCAGAGCTCGTGAACCAGCACCGCCTCCATCCGTTCGGGCGGCAACGTGCCCACGGCGTGGGACGTCATGACGACCGTCCTGCCGGCAACGGCGGGCGCATTCGGCCCGCCCGACTTGACGATCATCAGCCGGTACCGTCCAGCGGTGATACCGAGGCGCTGCAATGCACGGCGTGATGGTTCGGTGAGGCGGCGGTGTTCCTCTGCGGTCGGGTCACGGTAGCCGTACCAGGCCCGCTGGATCGTCGCCTGAGGCCAACCCGTCACTACCGCGCCGACCACCCAGACTCCGAAGGGCGCTACCGCTCCCCAGAGCGGCCAGAGGAGGTGCAGTCCGTAGGCGGTCGGCACGATGATCGCGAGCGCACCGATTGCCGCGGGAACCAACGCGGCGACAGCAATCGTGATCGAGCCCAGCCCCGGCCGTAGTGGCCGTGGCATCGCAGGTTCATCTGACCTGATCAGCACATGGGCGCCGCCTACCGGCGTCACCGTGCGACCGACGGCAGGTACCGAAGCGGGTAGCGCAGGCCGCCGAGCCGGCGAGGTCGATCCTGGCCCATGCTCGACGAGGTGATTGCTGGGCAGCCGTGGGGGCACAGGCCGTACGGGAACCGGCGCCGGGCTCCCGGCGGGCACGGGACGGGTGCTGGTGGTCCAGGTTCGCCCGTCCCAGAAACGCTCGAATGGCCGGCCGCTTGGATCCGGATACCACCCGGCAGGAGGTTGGCCGGTCACCATGAGTCCTCCCCGTTCCCAGGCGGCCTTCCGAGACTTGAAGAGCCATTCTCGCGCGCGGCGTCCATGCGTGTCACGAGTTGGCCGCTGCTGAGCCGCGACGTAGATCGCGCCAGGTACGGAGGCGGGTACGTACGGTCAGCAGGTGCGCGATGGTCGCGCCGAGGACAGCGATCACCCAGACGGCAACGGCCTCGGCAGTGAAGAACGACCAGACGAGGACGACCAGCGGACCGGCGATGGCCAGCGCGGCTATCGCCAGACAGCCCCCGCCGGTGTTGCCCAACCTGCGGTCGACGCTTCCGGCAGCCCGCCGAACGGTTTGGGGAAGCGTCGATCTCGGGAGCCGCGCCCATGGCCCGAAAGAGGGGTAGTCGCCGGCAAGCGTACGGGCGAGCAGTACCTCAGCCACCGCACATATCACCCAGCACGAGCCGCCGACGACCAACAGCCACAGCAGGTACGGCGGCGGGGGATGAGGCTCGCCCGAGTATCCACCGACGGCATTCTTCACCGCCCAATCGATGTAATGCGACCGCGCGATCCCCGCGACCACGCGCCCGAGCACCAGCATCACGATGAGGAACGGCACCGACCAGCCCGCGGCACGAATCACCGCCGTCCGGCGACCGGCGATACGAAGCGCCTCACGCTGTGGCCAAGCCAGCTCCGGGGCCTCACGTCGCCCGCCCTCCTGCTGCTCCGTGATCGGCGCCCACGCCTCGCTCGCGAACATCGGTGGGGGAGCAGCATCGCGGGGGCCGTACGCTCCGCAGCGCGCGCACCGGCCGTCCTGCACCGGCACGCCGCACCTTGAACACGTCACTGTTCGGCCGCCGCTCGCATCTCCTTGACAACCTCACGCACGATGGTCAGGTCCGTGGAGATCTTGTGTTGCACGATCAGGTATTCGACGACCACACGGGCCATGACCAGCTCGGCGAGCCACATGACCGGCACGCCCATGACGATCACCCACCCCAGGAACGGCCAGAACGACCCCGCCGCCAGGGACCACCCGAACAGAAAGAACACGAGGTTGAAACCGGTCACGCAGACGATGGCGAGGGTGTACAGCATCCGGAGAAGCTTGGTGGTCACCAGACTGTCGAAGCTGCGGTCGAACAGTGACCCGAACAGCCCCTTGCCGATCGGCCCCGTCGGCGGTTTCTCGCCCGTGGTGGCGGGCCCCGCCTGATCCGGAGCGACGAGGGATTCCGCAGGTGGGTACAGCGGGCCGTACGCCGACGGCGCGGATGCCGGATCGTTCCCCGGTGCATAAGCGGGGTGGTGTCCCGAAGCGTAGGCGGGGTCGTATCCCGGGCTGTACGGGCCTTGCCCGTATCCCTGAGGAGCCGATTCCGCTCCCTGGTCCGGGGACGGCGGTCCGCCAGGACTGTACGGCGTTCTCGCATCCGGAGGGATCGACCCCTGCCGTGCCGGATCCGTCATCTCCGAAACCCCCTTCGTCCTCATACGGCCATTCTCACTCGATCTGACCGTACGACGTCTTATGCCGGTTCCGTGACGATATGAATGATCTCAAGCACGGCTGCCGAACGGCGTCGCCGTCGCGGGCGATTGCCGCTAAGCGGGGCTTATCGTTGGGGTTGTTGTCAGCGTCGGCCGTGCAGCAGGCGGCGGTTCAAGACGGAGCCGACGGCTACTCCTGACCCCCAAACACACCCCGGCCGCCCACAGCCCTATCCAGGTACCAGGATTTTGGCGGCCCGTGACAGCCCGAACGCCAGCGCGTGCAGCCGTACGTTCGGCTTGCTGCGGAACCACGGCAAGACGAAAAGTGCCTGGTAGAAGCAGGTCAACCGCCGTGAGCCCTTTGGGGTGCGGCGGGCGTGGCGCTCGGTGTCCAGCAGCCGGCCGACGAATCGGACCAGGCCACGGGAGACGTCGCCAACGGAAATGCCCTATAGGCCCCAACCGGAGCCGCCTGGCCCGTAAATATCAAGTCTGGCAGCGGACCGCACATCGGCGTTCTCGTCGTAGGGTCGGTCGTTCCGGTCGGGTAGTCGGGGTAGTTTGAGATCAGGAAGCTGAAAGTGTGGGTTCGGAGTCTCGAAGATTTTACGCACCGCGGCATCAGGAATCCCGGATGGTCCGAGGATCGCAACCTCATTGATCCCCTTCACCGGGCTCGCGCGCAGTTTTCGGCGCAGGTTGTAAGCACGGACGATCCGGCTGATCTGCCAAGGCGAACGAGGCAGAATGCGCTGTTCGCGTAGGGCGGTGCCGATCTCAGCGACAGCATCGCTGTCGGCAGCCGCAGCGGTCAGCGATCCGAGTTGCCTACCCGAATCAGGGATCGCGTGAAGCACGGCTGATTCGACCCTGTCTCGCGGCGTGCGCCGGATGATTCTGACACGGTGCAGTGCGCGTGAGATGGCTATCTGCTCATCGTCTGCGAGCGCGAGCACCGCCACCGTTATCACTCGGGTCGGACCTCCGCAGATGTAGGCGAGATCGTAGACGCCTAGCTGTGGCTGATCAGCCATGACCATCTTCCTCATGGTGGGGACCTGCCGGAATTAGACGGCCAATAGGCTTGCATGGTTTCGTTAGCCCCGGCCCTGAGGAACGGACGGGACGAGCCCGCCCGCCGTGGCAAGCTTTCAGCTCACCGATTAACGCGCTACGCACGCCCCGTACTTCCGTTCCCCAAGTCGAAGAGCACCCCCTCCGCTGCCTCCGCGTTATCCCAGCTCGCTGGGCCACCTGGCTTCACCGACAGGCGTTTTAGAGCCGCTCTGGCTTGTGGCTTCCCGATTGCGCCCAGTAGCTCGATGGCCGAGTCGGCGCCGATGTCCGCGATCACGCAACGCTCGGCCAACTCCACGGCCCAGTCAGCGAAACGGCCTGGGTCCGGGTCGAGGGCAAGCCAGCGAAATACCGAGTCGGTGATGTCGTCGCGCAGCCACGGGATCATGGCCAGCATCGCCACTTCGACATGGTTCACGACGTGCTGCTGAAGCGGATACAGTCTCTCCCGCGCCCGCCACTCGTGCACCAGCTCGTCCACACCGGCCCATGTCACCTGGCTGGTACGGGGCATGCTCCTCCCGACGGCCTGGTGGAACTCCTCCCACGCGTGCCGCAACAGGCCGGGCGACGGTGGCTGGGGTACGTCCGGCGCCACTTGCGGGTCCTCTAGGAGCACCGTCACTACCCGCCGGGCCTCTGCCACTCGCTCAGGAGTGCGCGGCAGTTCCACGATCCGGCTCCACTCACCCGTGTCCCAGGGCGGCGGCAAGGCGCGCAGTGCACGGGGCAGCACGTAGTCGCCCTCCGGATCACGCCATCGCACGACCTGCGGATCCCACGTCTCCTCGGCACTCGGTTCCGTGCCCGGCTCGCTCATCTCTGCTCCCACCAGCGTCTTGTATCTGTCGTCCGTGGTTCGCGTACTCACGTCATTCGATGCCCAGGTACGCCTTCGCGCTGTCTGGGTCCTTCATCTTTGCCCAGTCCATCGTTCCGTGCGCTGTCCGCTCGTCGATGGCACGCTGCATCTTGCCGAGTTGATCGGCGGACAGGCTTTGACCAGCCACCTTCGCATCGAGCCCGTTCCTGGCCATCTCACCCGCCGCCGTCCGGGAGTCCTTGGCAGGCTTCCCGTTCCGGGCGGGCTTGAATTCACTGAAGATCGATGTCCAGCGATCCGTCGTCTCGATCTCCACGGTGGCCTTACGGTCCGGTTCCTTGTCGGCCCACCTCTTGAGCCGCTCGACCTGATTGGCGAAGTCCGCCTTGCGCGTGGCCGAGCCGGCGTTCTTGACCTCATTGACGTTCACGGTGCCGCTCTTGTCCTTGAAGACCACATCGGCGTCCGGGATCTGGTCGAGATCCACCCTCTCCCCGTTCCCCAGGTTGGCCTCCTTGCGGTTCATCTTGGCGCCGACCCCGGCGTCCACCAGGGAGCCGGGGGCCGCGTCGTCGGCGGCGCGCCGAACGGCGTTTACCTCCGCCCGCGCCTCGGCCAGTTTGTTGGCGTCGGAGGCGTTCGCGACCTTGCCCTCCAGCGCCGCGGCGGCATCGCCGTTGACGTTGTCACGGCGCGCGAGGTCGGTAATCTCGTCGAGTGCGTCGGCCACGTCCTTCTTGCCGATCTCGGCCTTGCTGGGATCGGGGTCGTCCTTGGCGCGGTTCACGAGCCCGTCGATCTGGTCATCGGGCACCGAGGACCCGCTCTCCCGCAGCGCGGCCTTCGCGGTTTCGGCCTTCCCTTCCGCGTCAGGAGCTTCCTCAAGGTCCGGCGTCTCGGTTAGGTCAGGGGCATCCTGCGGTTCGGGTTTCCCCGTCTGCTCGGGGGCCTGTGTCGTGTCGGCGGAGTCCACCAGCTCGGAAGCGTCGACCGACTCCACGAGTTCTGTCGGGTCGGGCGCTTCCCTCGAGTCGGAAGAGGTCTCTGCGGTAGCGGCCCGGCCCTCCTTCAACGCGTCAGAGGGCTTCTCCTTAGTCTCGGCACTGCCGGCAGCGAGTTCTTCGAGTTTCTCAGCGGACGGTGCCGCTGCGCCCTGCTTGCCGGCATCGGTCTTATCGGCCTGCTGCCGGGCAGCCTCATTAGCGGCTGCTGCGGCGGCCCGGCTATCGGCCCGTGACATCCCCTTCGGTTCGGTGCCCGGCTGATCGTGAGGAAGACGGCGAGCGGAGGCAGGCTGTTCCTGGCCCTTGTCGACGGCATCATCGGCGCCATGCACCTGGTCAACGGCCATATGCCGTACCTGCTCGCGACCGGATGGAAAAGACGGCTCCCGGCGCGGCCAACCCGCAGAACCGGGCGACCGCCGAGCGTGCGAGAACCCGAGCAGGTCTCACGATGGCGAGGATCGCCTGGGCCGACACGCCACCGGCTGGCTCAACCACACCCGACACCCCCACCGTTCGTACCTGCCACCTGCGCTTTCCACGCGAGCAGTAGGAGCAACCCAACTAGAAAGACGTCCCTTTGTGTCAATCATCTCAAAACTGGAAAAATTGGCTAATCGTTAGCATCAGGTGTGAGTGGGAAAGCTCTCGTACTCATTGCGGGAGGCGTATCGCGGCAGCGTCTCATGGGAGGACACACTTCCCGCCGTGGGATCGCTGTCCGGTTCCACGAAAAGCCCTCACATCGACAGGCGCCCGACCGGCAGCGGTTCTCCCTTCCCCGAGGATTGGCCGGCGCCACGGGTGACCATCTGGGCCGACCTGCGCAGCCTGCACATCCTGCTGGACGGACGCCTGGTCCACACGATCGTCTCCCGGCTCTGCGCCTCCTGCGGGCAGCCGTTCATGTACCACTCCCACATCGAGCACTGGCGGAAACAAGCGGAGAACGGGACACTGGACGCCGCACTCGCGGCCTTGCGAGCGGATGCTCCCGAGACCGGCAGGCTGGCCGCAGAGGCCTTCCAGTCGCTGATGCGATGAGGAGCCAGGCCACAGTGAAACGCGCCCCATGCCCCCTTCCTGCGAACGGGAGGACCCAGGCGAAGGGATGACCGCAGCCGGACTGTCCGACCCACACGCGCTGCAGCTCTGGGGCACAACCGGCCCCGCTCCTTCGCCTGCAAGAGTTCCTGTCGTACCCACTGCCCGCCGAGTCGGCGGTTCAGCCGGAGGGGAAACACGCCCATGCCGTGGCGCTGGGCTGCTGTTCGCTCACCTTGGGCCTGAACCGCTACGCCACGATCTGCACGTCCGAGACGAGATGCATAGTGATCGCCGCATATGAGTCCTGCCGTGACAAAAGCAAGACCATGGGTAGTGACGAGGCCGCCGCCTGCTACCTCACCGCGGGCGCCTTGGAACTCGCCCAGGCCGCCGGAGTGTTCAACGCCGGGGCGCGAGGCTGGCGCACCGCCCAACGCCGCGTCGCGACCGACGCCACGGCCATCCCTTCCCATGAGTGTGCCCGCACCTTGTGATATTCGACTCATCGGACGCGGTTTCGGACACAGCTGTCGCGCCGGATGGCTTGATGATGCGGATCAATACAGCAAGTCCGCCGCCGAGTTGGGCATCCTCAGATATCGGCCCTCGTCGGCCATTTGGCGCATTAGCTTGACACCTTCGTGCACCTCGATCTCGTCGGCGGCTATGGCGATCTTAACGAGGTCGATGGTTTCGCGCGTCGTGATCCCCTGACGTTGCGCATATCTTAATGCTTCTCGGTCGTCTGAGATCCACCACGATCCCGCCAACGAGGCGCGATTCAGGATTACAAAGCAGGTTTGAGCTTCGCCGAGATGCCTCAATGGCTGGTCGTCAGTGCCGCCGAAGACGGCCCGCCGAATTCCGTTGATCCGTCGAATCTCGGTTTCGTCGTTGATCTCGATCACCTCACCCAGCCAACCTTCGGTGATCAAGCTGCTCAGAGTCGGCAGAAACCGGGCTGATCTCGTCGCCTCATATGCCACGGCTTCGGTCCATCTGCCGCGTCCATCGAGTACCGACTGGAGTAGGTCAAGACGATCGACGGCGGCGAAATTGCATAGAACGGTATTGTCGGGGAACAAGAACTCTGTCATGAGGCATCGGGGGTTCCGCGCTCAGACTCAATCGTGCGCCTAAGCTCGTCGACGTCGACTCCGAGCAGGCTAGCATAGGGTCGAAGTGTGGCCGCTCCGGACTCGTAGGCGGCGTAGGTATCTCGGACGAGGAGACCGGGTGCTCGTGGGGTATTCGCTTCGGCGACCTGCTGAGCGAATTCCTCACCGCGGCCGACCATGCTCGCCGCCTTGGCCCCGGTAATCGTCTTGTAACGGTCACATGTCCCCGCATCGATCAACCGGAGGTGGAGCAGTCGATATGCGAGCGTCGACGGGGTCACCATCAGGTCGGACGCCAACCGGGCGAAGGTCTGATCTGTAAGACCGGTCGATCCGACGGCTTCGCGGAGTACTCCCTCCGGCATGAGGAATGCGGACGCGAAGGCATTCGCCCGTTTCTCGCTGGGGTCTCTCGCTTGTGCATCGTCAAAGATGTCCCGGTCGAGGTGGATGCCCTGGTCGTCACCTGCGAGCAGGTGGCCAAGTTCGTGGGCGAGCGTGAAGCGCTGTCGGGCCGGGATGTGAGATGTGGCCAGCACGATCAACTTGACGTCGTCGGCCGAAACCGCCAAGCCGTCGAAGCCGGCGCCGAGCTCAACGACGGCCACATCGACGCCGAAAACCTCCTCCGTCGAGGCCATGTTGCTGATCGAGTGACCCGCTTCGCGGACTCGCGCAAGTGCTTCTGCGGCCAGCCGTCGCCCCTGCTCGGCGTATCTGCCCGTGCCAATACTCGCAGTCATCGGCCGCCACGGCTGCGGATAGCCGAGCAAGGCCATATCGGTGCGCAAGGTGCTGTACCGCTTTGCTATCTCGAGCGCGGCACGCGCATCGCCGCTCGTGGTCCTGGCCGCCATCGCGAGCGGAGGTTGCTCGCCGGTGATCAGCCAATCCACCGTGACCTGGCAGAGGTCCGCGATGCGTGCGAGATCAAGAGAGGAGAAGCGGCGTGCGCCGCTCAGGGACTTGGACAGCTTCGAATCGTCGAGCCCGATGCGCGTCGCGAAGGCGTGGCGAGTCAGGCCCGATGCCTCGATTAGGCCTAGCACTCGATCTCGAACGTGCGACACAGAAGAAGGCTAGCAACTGTCTTGCGATTATCGCAAGACAGGAGCAGGATAGCCGGCAGCGGGCGAGGGGGAGGTTCTATGACGATCGCGGCGGAGTCTGGGCAGGGCGCAGATGCCCGAGTAGCACATTCGGACGTGTTGCCGCCCGTGCCAGAGCCCGGGCAGGTGGTCAACGTTCGAGGCTCGACCTGGGCGGTGGCCGATGTGCGCCGGCAGGGCTTGCCGCGTAGTCCGGCCGACGAGGGTGCGGCGGGGCTGACGCACGTGGTGAGCCTCCAGTCCCTGGAAGAGGACCGTCTCGGTCAGGAACTCGCAGTCGTGTGGGAGCTGGAGGTTGGGCATACGGTCGCGCCGGACCAGGGGCTTCCCGAGAAAATCGACCCGGGCGCTTTCGACGATCCCAACAAACTCGCGGCATTCGTGGACGCGGTGCGCTGGGGTGCGGTCACCTCGGCCGATTCCACCTCTTTCCAAGCGCCGTTCCGCAGCGGGGCCAACGTCGAGGCCTACCAACTGGAGCCGCTGCGCCGTGCCCTTCAGTCGTCTCGGACCAACCTCCTGCTCGCCGACGACGTCGGGTTGGGCAAGACCATCGAAGCAGGTCTAGTCGTCCAGGAGCTACTGCTGCGCCACCGCGCGCGTTCGGTCGTCATCGTCTGCCCGCCCAGCCTCGCGCTGAAGTGGCAGGACGAGATGCGGGAGAAGTTCGGCCTGGACTTCGTCATCGTCAACAGCGACCTCATGGCCCAGGTGCGCCGTAGCCACGGACTGAACGCCAACCCGTTCCGGCTGTTCCCCAGGGTCATCGTCAGCATGTCCTGGTTGCCGACGTTGCGTGCGCAGCGTCTCCTACGCGATGTCTTCGCCGACGTTCGTGACACGGCCACGGCGCGGCGTTGGGCCTTCGACGTCTTGATCGTGGATGAGGCACACCACGTCGCTCCCGCAAGCCCCACCACCGCGCCGGGCCGACGTGGATACGCAGTGGACAGTCAGCGCACGACGGCCACCAAAGCGCTCGCGGACAAGTGCGAGCACCGCCTGTTCCTTAGCGCGACACCGCACAACGGCTATCCCGAATCGTTCACCGCACTGCTGGAGATGATCGACGGCCGGCGGTTCAGCCGTGGCGCGAACCTCGACGAGCGGGCGTTGAAGGACATCGCGGTTCGCCGACTGAAGACGGATCTTCCCGAGAAAGGGTTTCAGCAGCGGCGGCTCAAGTCGATCGTATTCGAGCCGAGTGAGGATGAGCAGCGGCAGTACGCGAAGTTGGATCGTATCCTCACCGACAGCGCCCGGGCCAACGGCAAGAATCGTGCGGGTGGCATCGTCGCGATGCTGCTGAAGAAGCGCTTCCTCTCCAGCCCATGGTCGTTTGCCCGCACGATGGAACTCTACGAGCAGGCGGCAGACAGCGGACGGCAACTGGAGTTCGACGACGAGGCCGAGTATTACTCCGAAGTTCTCGGCAGTGGGCAGTCCGATGATGAGGAAGGAGCTGCGGACCAGCCGGAGTTCACAACCCTGCGGCAGGCCAAGGGCTCGGACCCGCTGGTCACGGCGACCGATCGGGAGATCGCATCGCTGATCGAGTGGGGGCGGCGCTTCGAGCATCGGCCCGACTCCCGGCTGGACGCGTTGCTCAAGTTCCTCGACTCGGTCTGTCGACCGGATGGCGAGACCTGGACCAACGAACGGGTCGTGGTGTTCACCGAGTACGCCGCGACGCTGGAGTGGATCGAGCGCGTGCTTTCTCAACGCGGCTACCGAGACGTCCTGAAGACGATCCAGGGCTCGACGCCTACCGATCAGCGAGAGATGATCAGAGCCGAATTCACCGAGGATCCTGCGAAGCATCAGGTACGAGTGCTTGTAGCCACCGACTCCGCTGGCGAGGGCATCGACCTTCAGGATCATTGCCATCGCCTGGTCAACTTCGACATCCCGTTCAATCCGTCCCGTTTGGAGCAGCGGATCGGGCGCATCGACCGCTACGGTCAGCGCTCCACACCGGAGATCTACCAGTTCATACCGCAGCCGAAATCCACGGTCTATGCGAAAGATGTGAACTTCCTCGTCGAGCACATCGCATGGAAGATCGGCAATGTCTCTCAGGACCTCGGGGGGGCGGTCAACCCGGTCATCGACACCGACGTGCAGAACCACTTCAACCCGGTCGGAGCCGTCCGAAAGACCAAGCCGTCTGCTCCGGATGATGGCAATGCGGTCATTACTCGCGCCCTGGCGGGAGGCCTCGAGCTGAACCGGCGACTCACTGAGCTGTCGCGCACCTATGACGAGCGCAAGGCGGAGATGCACCTGACGCCGGGCAACGCGCGGCGTGTGGTGGACGCCGCGCTAGCGCTCACCGCGCAACCTCCGCTGGTGGAAATCGGTGACGACAAAACCGACGCGCAGGTCTTCGCTGTCCCGGCCCTCGGATCGGCGTGGCAGCCCGCGTTGCGGGGCCTGGACACCCGCCTGGAACCCGGTGTCTCGCGCCCGATCACCTTCGACGACGGGGCCGCTCGGGGCCGGTCCGATCTCGTGCATGTCCACCTCGGACACGCACTGATGCAGCGCTCGGCCCGCGTCCTGCGCAGCGCGTTGTTCAGCGTTGACGCACCTATCAACCGCGTGACGGCGGTAGTGGTCGAGGGACTGCCTCAGTCGTGTGTCGCCGCCGTATCGCGGCTCGTCCTCGTCGGGCGTGGTGGGCTGCGCCTACACGAGGAGGTGTTCCTCACCGGTATCCGCGTGCGCGGGCAGGCGATGGCGGAGGCCAAGGTCGAGCAGGTCCTCGATGAGACGCTCGACGCGGAGGACCTCGTTGTGGCCGACGACACGGTCCGTGCGACGCTCGCGGAGCTGTGGAACACCGACGACTCCCGGTTGCGTACCCGGCTGCTGACCGCGATGGCGCGCAAGGCCGAATCACGCCAGGAAAAGGTCACCGATGCGCTTCAGGTCCGCCGGGACGCCGACATCGCCAGGGCGCACGAGATTTTCGGTGCCTTCCGTGTCAACCTGCGTGAGTCCCGTGACCGGCTAGCGCGGGAGATCCAGGCTCAGGAGGAATCGTTGTTCACCGACGACCAGCAGGCGCAGCGGCGCCGCGACCTGCGGGCGATGGAGGACCGGCTGGCGGGCCTGGACGATGAGGAACAGCGCGAAGTCGCCGCGATCGGTGAGCGGTACACCGACATCAAGCCGCACGTGTCCGCTGCAGCCGTCGTCTTCGCGTTGACGCCGGCCGACGCGGAGGACGGGAGGGTACGCGCATGAACCGCGCGTTCGCACCAACGGCGGCGGACCTGCACCGCGCGTGGCTGGAACTGGTCGACACCGACGGCCCGTTCCTCGCCGTTCCGGCGCTTAAACGCGTCTGGCCGCAGGGTGTGCCACAACCCCACGCCGACGCTGCCGCGGCGCTGAAGGACGCGAAGCCCGCATTCGAAAAGGCGTGGGAGAACTGGGACCGGCGGCGAGACGATACGGCGGCGCTGGAGTACTACCGCGAAGCGCGTGATACCTGGGTGGACGTCGTCTTTCGGGAGGTTCTGGGCTGGGGCGACTCCTACGTCACCACAGATGCCGGGGTCGAAATCCGTTCGCCCGACCACACCATCACCGTACGGGCCAGCGGGGCGCTCGTACACGGGGATACGACCGGTGCGCTCGTCCTCGTTGTCGATCCAGTCGACTCGCTGCGCGATCCGCTCGACGATGGCTGGGCGACCAGCCCCGTCGACCGGATGGAAGAGCTGCTGCGAGCCGGCGGAATCCCGATCGGGGTCGTCACCGATGGGCGCTGGTGGGCGATCGTCAGCGCCCGCGAGCAGACCATGGTCGCCTCCGGCATCGTCGACGCGCAGACGTGGATCGAGGAACCACAGACCCGCAACGCCTTCATCGCGCTGCTTCAGCGCCGCCGTCTCGTCGGCGGTAAACCCGCCGACCGGCTGACCGAGCTCTTCCGTGAATCGGTTGCCGCCGCCGAGGAGATAACCGAGGCACTGGGCACGCAGGTGCGCCGTGCGGTCGAACTCCTGGTCCAGGCACTGTCCGAGGCCGCGCTCGGTACGACACCGGACCCGCTGCCGCCCAACCGAGCGGACGTCTACGAAGCGGCCGTGACGATGCTGATGCGAGTGGTGTTCCTGCTGTTCGCCGAGGAACGCGGCCTGCTACCCCAGAGCCAGCTGTTCTCCATGGGCTATGGAATCAGCGGCGAGCTGGACGCCCTGGATGCCCGGGCCCGTGAGGAGGGGAGCGAAGCCCTCGACGCCACGCATCTGACCTGGCACCGCCTTCTCGCGACCTCCCAGGCGCTCTATCGCGGCGCGTCCTTCGAGGACCTGCGCCTACCGTCATACGGGGGATCGCTGTTCGATCCGGCCCGTTTCGGCTTTCTAACGGCACGCGGCGAACGCGGCACGCTGGCGATCACGGTCAGCGACCGCGTGATGCTCGAGGTCCTTAAGGCCGTGCAGATGGCCCGGCTCAGGGGCCAGCCGGCGCGGCGGATCTCGTTCCGTGACATCGACGTCGAGCAGATCGGCTATATCTACGAGGGGTTGCTCGGCTACTCCTGCGCCGAAGTCGGAGAGATCACGGTCGGCCTCATCGGCAAGCCGGGTGAAGAACCGGAGATCCCGCTCGCCCGGCTCGAAACCCTCGCGGAGACCAAGCGGACCGACGCTGCGCTCGCCGACGCGATCATCGCCTGGGCGAAGGAGAACCAGCCCGCGGCCACCCCGCCGACCAAGGCCGCGCTGGCCAAGGCGATTCGCGAGACCGAAAAGGTGCAGGACACCGAGCATGCCCTGCGCGCGGTGACCACCGACGCGGCCCTGCGCGATCGGCTGCGGCCGTTCATCGGGATCATCCGGCGAGACCTGCGTAACCGCCCGCTCGTCGTCTTGCCGGGCGGCGTGGTCGTCATCGAAACGCCGTCGCGCGCCTCGGCGGGCGCGCACTACACTCCGCGCTCGCTCGCCGAGGAGGTCGTGCAGCACGCCCTGGAACCGCTCGTATTCGACCCGGGGCCCCATCAGGCCGTGGACGGCTGGGAACCGGTGTCATCGGACCGGATCCTCGACCTGAAGGTCGTCGACATCGCCTGCGGATCGGGCGCGTTCCTCGTCGCCGCCGCCCGCTACCTGGCCGCTCGGCTCGTGGAAGCCTGGCATCGCCAGGGTGAGGCCATCGGGACACCACACGAACTGCAGACACACGCGATCCGTATGGTTGTCGCCACCTGCCTGTACGGCGCCGACATCAACGCCATGGCCGTGGAAATGTGCAAGCTGTCGCTGTGGCTGGTCTCGCTCGACCCGAAGCTGCCGTTCTCCTTCGTCGACGACAAGGTCCTGCACGGCAATTCGCTGCTCGGCCTGACCGATGCCCGACAGCTCAAATTCATGCACATAGCCCCGGCGACGACACAACCGAGCCTGTTCGAACTCGACGTGGACGACGTACTCACCCAGGCGGTAAGGCTGCGACGGCAGCTCGCCACCGAAGTCGACGACAGGGATCCACAACGCTCCGCGACGACGAAACGGCGCCAGTGGCGGGATTATCAGAAGCTGACCGAGCAACTCTCCGACGTCGCGGACGGCGTGGTCGCGGCTGGCCTTCGGCTGGGCGGCAAGCCCGGAAAGGCGCTGCGCGAGGCGTATGAGAACCTCCGCATCGCCGTCGAGCGCGCCTACCCGAGATCTGAGGACGAGCCGGACCGCGCCATGCTCGACGCCATCCTCAGCGCCGGCCTCACCCCGACCGTCCCAACGGACTATGAGCGCTGGAAGCCGCTGCACTGGATCCTCGCTGTGCCCGACGTGATGGAACGCGGCGGCTTCGACGCCATCATCGGCAACCCGCCATTCCTGGGTGGCCAGAAGCTCACCGGTTCAATGGGCACCAACGCGCGCGACTGGTTCGTAAATGTATTGGCGGGAGGTACGAAGGGCAGCGCTGACCTCGTCGGGTACTTCTTCCTCCGCGCGATGTCCTTGCTGACCAGCCATGGAAACCTAGGGCTCATCGCGACGAACACGGTCGCACAGGGCGCCACCCGCGAAGTCGGGCTTGACCGGATGGTCGCCGACGGCTTCACCATCGTCCGGGCGATCCAGAGCAAATCGTGGCCTGCCGCGAGCGCCAATCTCGAATACGCGGCGGTCTGGGGAAGTCGCGGAACGATCCCGACAGCCGTGCCGCGAGTGGCCGATGACATTGTCGTGGATCGGATCTCGACGCTCTTGGAGCCTGCCGGTCGCGTTGACGGTGCGCCGATCCGGCTTGCGGAGAATGCTGGGATCGCGTTCCAGGGATGCATCGTCTTGGGTATGGGCTTCGTGCTGGATCCCGAGGAAGCCGCCGCTTGGATTGAGGCCGATCCGAGAAACAAGGATGTCCTATTTCCCTACCTTAACGGTGAAGATCTCAACTCCCGACCGGACACCTCACCATCCCGGTGGGTCATCGACTTCCAAAGCCGATCCGAGGATCAGGCCAAGGAGTACCCAATGCCGTTTGGTCATGTACTCCAAGAGGTGCGTCCAGAACGTGCCCGGAAAGCTAAGGCGGTTCGAGAGGCACCGTGGTGGTTGTTTCTCAGGTCTCGCCCCGCCATGCGGAAGGCGATTGCGAGGCTGGACGAGGTGCTCGTCATCGCACTGGTCAGCAAGACGGTGATGCCGGTACGGGTACCGACAGGCCAAGTGTTCAGCCATATGCTGGGCGTCTTCGCGACGGACTCGTTCGCGGATCAGGCAGTGTTGTCGTCAAGCCTCCACCAGACCTGGGCGATCAAGAACGGGTCCGGGATGCGTAATGACCCCCGCTACACGCCATCCGACGTGTTCGAGACCTTCCCCCGCCCGGAGCCGTCCGAGCGGTTGACTGAGATCGGTCGAACGCTGGATGCCGAGCGGCGAGAGATCATGCTGGGCCGGGATCTCGGGCTGACGAAGCTTTATAACCTGGTCAATGACCCAGATATCGCTGACTCCGCCGATGCTCACGTCGCGCGGATGCGGGAGATCCACGTCGAACTCGACGAGGCGGTCATCGATGCTTATGGGTGGGGCGACGTGCCGCTGGAGCATGGCTTTCACACATATCGGCAGATGCGCCGGTGGACAGTCAGCCCGACAGCTCGGGTGGAGATTCTGGATCGGCTGTTGGAGGAGAACCACCGCCGAGCAGCTGCACAGGGCGACACGCCGCCTCCGCTCGATGTCGACGAGGGGGATGAGTGAGCGCACCACAGGACCAGCGGCCGGAGTACCGGCTGAAGTACGAGCCGGACGGGCGATCGTGGACGGCGCGGGAGAACCTGGTCGACATCCTCGAACGCGAGCTGCTCGGCCCAGCGAACGGCACCGAAGAGGTCCTGGACGGGGTGCCCGACTCGGCTTACCTGATCGGCAAGATCGCGCCCGTGCGACTCACCGACGGCCCGGACGACCCGAGCGACGCGGACTCCGGCGAGGCCGCAACCGATGTCGGTGACGCGATCGACGCCGAGGCGAGCCGGGGGGTTCCGGTAACCGCGGTCGACGAAAGCGGCGCAGGCGCGGACGAGGACACCGCCGAAGATGAACCCCAGAAGCGGGGGCTAATGATCCCCGCTTCGATGGGATTGCGCTGCCAGATCCCCGACGACCTCGACTCGTTCACCCTGACCACCTCGTGGGGTGTGTACGAACCGATCAAGGAGAAGCCTGAGGACACGTCGCGGACCCGGCGCTACAAGCGCATCCCGATCGAGATCACAAAGACGATCAACGTTGCCGCCCTCGACCCGGCGAAGACCACGACGATCCCACTCAAAGACGAGGTGGTCCTGCGAATCGACCGCCATGATGACACCGACCACGCGTGTCGTCTGATCGAGGTGGCGCTGTGCAACGACAAGGAGACACCGCGCAAGATCCCGGTCAACGCGTGGCTGTACCAAACCAAGATCTCCATCAACGCCGACGGCGCGGAGGTTTTCCTACCGGTCACCGACGCGCTGGAGGACACCCGGCCCGAGCGTGACGATGAGCTGCGACGGCTGAAGCTCCAGTATCGCGACCGTCTGGAGTTCGCCATCGGGCGCACCTGCTCGGTCGACTGGAAGGTGGCCGAGGGCGCCCGGCGGGCCAGCGCAGTCTGGACGACGTGGCTGCCGACCTGCCAGACACCGCAGACCACCGCCGAGGAGATTGGCGAAGCGCTGCTCGACATGAAGGCGCTCGAGACGGCGAGCCAGGACGAGCTGCGAGCCGGGCTGGAGACCATCGTCATCGGCTATCAGTCCTGGCTGGACGGCCAGCAACGCCAGGCCGAGGAGCTGCCCGCGCATCTTCGCGAAGAGGGCCTGGACGCGGTCAGCGAAGCACGCAAGGTGCAGCGCCAGCTCGAAGACGGCCTTGAGTATCTGCTCAACGATCACGAGGCGTTGCGCTGTTTCCGGTTCATGAATCAGGTGATGGCTGACCAGCGCATCCAGTCGCAGGTCGCCCAACTCCGTGCCGCGAACCCCCGGATGGGCATCGACCAGGCACGCGCCACCGTGCTCGCCGACGGGCCCAAGGCGCACTCGTGGCGTACGTTCCAGCTCGCCTTCGTCCTGATGCAGCTTCCGCTGCTGACCGACCCCGCCGCCGAGAAACGCTCCGGTGATCTCGCTAAGGCCCAGTTGCTGTTCTTCCCCACCGGTGGCGGCAAGACGGAGGCATACCTCGGCCTCGCCGCGTACACCTTCGCCATCCGGCGGCGACAGGGCATCGTCACGACGGCGGACGGTCCGCTCGACGGCAATTCTGGAATAGCCGTGCTGATGCGGTACACCCTGCGGCTGCTCACCGCGCAGCAGTTCCAGCGCGCGACCGCGCTCGTCTGTGCAGCGGAACTGGCGCGTCTGAAGGACGAGGCCACCTGGGGTACTGAGCCGTTCCGGATCGGACTGTGGGTCGGAACGGACGTGAGCCCGAAGCGGTACGACGAGGCCGCGGCCCAGTTGGGCAAGGCCAACAGGGGCGGAGGATACCGGCTCACCGTTTTGCAGATCCAGCGTTGCCCGTGGTGCGGCAGCAAGATCGGCGCAAGTAACGTGCGTGGTGCGGACGCAGAGCGGCGGGTGTACGTCTACTGCGACGATGACCTGGCCGACTGTCCGTTCGCCGAGGGCGGTGCGGTGACCGAGGGCCTACCCGTGCTGACCGTCGATGAGGAGATCTACCGGCTGACGCCCGCGTTCCTCATCGCCACCGTCGACAAGTTCGCCCGCCTCGCCCGCGAGGGTGAGGCGGCCTCGCTGTTCGGCTACGTGTCGAAACGCTGCGAACGCCATGGCTTCGTGCACCCTGACTATCGGCACTGTGAGATCAAAGACGGCAGCAAACACCCCGCGAAGGACGGCCTTCCCACCGCCGCCGTACGCCCGGCGGTACGACTGCGGCCGCCCGACTTGATCATTCAGGACGAGTTGCACCTCATCACTGGCGCCCTGGGCACGACGGTCGGCTTGTTCGAGGTGGCCATCGACGTGATGACGGCATGGCGCACTGGCGACGGCCATCCGGTACGGCCGCTCCTGGTCGCTTCCACTGCAACCGCGCGCAACGCGCCCGAGCAGGTGCGCGCCCTCTACGGGCGTGACGTCACGATTTTCCCTCCCCAGGTGCTCGACGCCGGTAAGACGTTCTTCTCTAAGGAAGAACCCGTATGCGAAGAGTTCCCGGGCAGACGCTACATCGGGCTCAGCACGACCGGGGTGCGGATCACCACGGCGGAGATCCGAGTGGCTGAGATTCTGATGGCCGCCGGCCAACTGCTGCTCGACCGTTTCGGCGAGGCCGCCGACCCCTACATGACGCTGGTCGGCTACTTCAGCGCGACCCGCGAGCTGGCCGGTATGGCCCGGTACATGGGCGACGACATCCAGACCGCGCTCGCCAAGCGCCGCCCGTGGTCGTTTCTACCGAGCCGGACCGGCACGAACTTTGGAGCTCTCCACGTCGCCGAGCTGACCTCTCGCGTGGCAAGCGCCGACATCACCACGACCCTCGACCAGATGGCGGTAGCCTTCAACCCGGCCTTCGACTCCGCTGCGGGCAAACGCGATCTTCGCGCGCTGCGCGAAGCGAAGAAGCCGGTGCCCAAGCGCGAGACGAGCCCATACGATGCGGTCCTCGCCACCTCGATGCTCCAAGTCGGCGTCGACGTCACCCGGCTCGGGCTGATGCTCGTCGTCGGTCAGCCGAAGAACACCGCCGAGTACATCCAGGCGTCCTCCCGGGTGGGACGTGACCCGAAACGCCCCGGTCTAGTCATCGCCCTCGGCAATTGGGCCCGACCCCGCGATCTTGCACACTTCGAACAGTTCCGGCACTACCACGAGACGTTCTACGCCCAAGTCGAGGCACTGTCGGTCACCCCGTTCTCGGTGACGTCGATGGAGCGGGGCCTCGACGGAGTGCTCGTCAGCGCCGCTCGCGTGCTCCAGGCCGTCCAGGCCCAAGGGCTCTCACCGGAGCAGGGCGCCGGCCGCATCGAGGCGGAGCGAGACTTCGCGGTCGATCTGATCGACGCGTTGGTAAATCGTGTGAAACGCGCCTCGGATGAGGATGCGGCGGAACATGCTCGGCAGCGCCTGTACAACCGGCTGGATCAATGGGTTAAACGGCGCAAGCATCTGGAGGACCTTCGCAAGTCGCTCGTGTACGAGCGGTTCACGGATGAGGCACGGCACGGTCCGCTCATGAACAGCGCGGAGAATGCACAGTCGCTGGCCGAGAGCCGAGACAGCGCGCCGTTCGTCGTGGCCAACTCGATGCGCGAGGTGCAACCGGAGATCAACCTTCTGGTCAGCCCCATCAAGGAGAACCTGGTCTACATCGCACCACCCGGCGCGCCGAAATGGGAACTGCCTGGGGAGACTTCATGAGCACCGAACCGGTCACCGGTGCGCGGTTCGTCTACGACGCCGCCACCGCCGTCGATCCGCTGGGCGATGCGGAGAAGGAAGCCGACAAGGGCACCAAGCACAATCGCGCCAAGGTCGGATCTGGACGCCCCTCGGCCTTGCTCTACACCTACGGTCCTGGGGCGATCATGGACCTGCCCCAGTTCACGATCATGCCTGCGGGGCTCGACGACTGGGACCGAATCTGGAACCGGCGCGACGGGATTCC
This sequence comes from Actinoallomurus sp. NPDC052274, assembly GCF_040679475.1. Taxonomy (NCBI): domain Bacteria; kingdom Bacillati; phylum Actinomycetota; class Actinomycetes; order Streptosporangiales; family Thermomonosporaceae; genus Actinoallomurus; species Actinoallomurus sp. NPDC052274. Next base: position 13,845 of record NZ_JBFAUT010000055.1, on the reverse strand, counting down.
TCAAATCCGCGCGCCTCGGCTGCGTGAGGTGGTGCGCATGATGCTGCGCTCCCCAAACGTGCAACTCCGCCCCCACCCGTGGCAGCCCAAAAAGTTCAGCCTGTCCAGCGAGGGCAACGACCTCGGGGTTCCCGCCCGGGTATTCCCGCAGTGGCTACGCTGCACTGGGTGCGACATGCTCGGCATGCTCTCGCAGTTCGACTACCGCAACACCCATCCCTACCGTACGGATCTCGCCTGCTTTGAGCACGTCAAGTGCACGGGCCGGTCGGGAGACCGCATGCGTAAGGCGGCCCGCCGTACCGCAGTGCCGGCGCGTTATCTGCTCGCCTGCGTCAATGGACATCTCGACGAATTCCCCTATGAACTCTGGGTCCATCACGGTAAGCCGTGCGCACAGGCCGAGTTTCCGGCACTGAAGATGACAGACCGGACAGCGGGGAAGGGCGCGTCAGCGGTAATCCATTGTGCATCCTGTGGCGCCCGTCGGCCGATGAATGAAGCACAGGGGGAGGCCGGGAAGTCCAAGCTGCCCAAGTGCCGGGGCCGTCACCCGCACCTCGATGCTTTCGAACCGCAGGGATGCAGACTCGACACCCGGCTGATCCTCGTCGGTGCTTCCAACCTGTGGTTCCCTGCGACCCAGTCGATCATCGTGATGCCGGAGTCCCAGCAAGAACGCGACAGTGATCTGGCGGATCAGATCCGCATCGCGCTGGGCACGAAACTGGCCAAGTACCGCGATGATCTCGACACGCTACGAGACGTACTCGACGGCAAAATCGATGTCGATGTCACCACACTGTCCGACGAGGAGTTGAGCCAGGCCGCCGTGGCTGCGTCGGCATCGCCCGCCTCGGTCGAGGAGCAGGAAGAGCGGCTCCGAGCATGGGATCCGGTGGACCTGATCGTCCCCGAATGGCGCTACCTGCTCAAAGATCCGATTCGCGCTAGGCATGAGGACGAGATGAGCGGCCTCACCCTGTCCAAGCGGGAGTGTGATCCGGGCTTGCGACCGGAGATCACCAGGGTCTTGGCCGTCGAGCGGCTGCGCAAGGTCAACGCCCTCGTGGGCTTCACGCGCATTGACGATATGGATCGCGTTGGGGATCTGCCGCAGCGGCTCGCCCCGCTGACCCGAACGTCCCAGCCGGCCTGGACGGTCGCTACTGAGGATCGCGGTGAGGGCATCTTCCTCCAGCTCGACGAATCTAAGGTGGCGTCCTGGGAGGCGCGGGTACTTTCGTCGGAGCTGTGGCGCGCACACCGCGACGCGCACCGCCGGAACTTCAAACGCCGGTTCTCCGAGACTGCCGGCTTCGTCGATCCGGACACCCGGCTCAAGCCCCCGCGCTACTGGCTCATCCACACCTTCGCCCATGTTCTGATCCGGGAATTCGCCATGACCTGCGGCTACTCTGCGGCGAGCCTGAGCGAACGGCTCTACGCATGGCCCGAAGCCGACGGGAGGGCCGCGGCGGCAGGGCTGCTCATCTGCACCACGGCCTCTGACAGCGACGGAACCCTCGGCGGGCTCGTCCAGCTCAGCGAACCCGCACGCCTCGAACAGGTCGTGTCCAGCGCCCTCTACCGGGCAACTCGGTGCTCGTCGGACCCGATTTGCGCGATGCGCACGCCTCAGGACCCGGAAGACTTCTTGCACGGTGCCGCCTGCCACTGCTGCGTCATGGCGTCGGAAACCTCCTGCGAACGGGCCAACCGCTTCCTCGACCGCCGGTTCCTCGTCAAGCTGCCGGGCAACAACGTCGGCTTCTTCGGCGGTACCGATTGACAGCACGGCGGCGCGTGAGCTGGGCGGGCTCCTCACCGGCGCCGAAGCCAAGGAAATCGCCGACAGGCTGGCTGACGGCGACACGCTGACGGCTGCGCTGAGAGCCGTCTCTCCGGGACGCCGACCAGCAATCAGGGCGCTCCTAGAGACCGGAGGCGGCCCGACACCCCAGCTTATCCCCGTGCTTCGCGCCATAGAGGGCGCGCGGTCGACCGTCACTGCCGTCGACCCACTGTGGACGATGCCCGGTCACCTGGCGCAGGCCGGCCCGCTGACTAGCTCCGTGACCCAATTCGTGGACAACGCCCGGCAGTCGGTCACATGCTCGACCTTCAATTTCCAGAAGTCGTCCGAGCTGTGGGCAGCCCTACGGCGCGCCGCACGTCGCCCTGAGATCAACGTTCGCGTCTATGTCGACACGGGCGCGGCGGATCGACGGCCCGTTCCTTGGTCGCCGACCACGTCCGAAGTGGCCGCGCACCTGCAGCCGGGAGTCGTCCTGCGTACGAAGCGGTTCGACGGCTACCTTGTCCGCAATCATGCGAAGTTCCTCGCTATCGACCACCGGTTTCTCTTGGTGACGAGCGCGAATTTTTCATGGAGTGGCGAGAACGCGAACATCGAGTTCGGTATTTTTGTCGACAATCCAAATTTGACTGAGGCTGTCGAACGTCAGATGCTACGAGTAGAGGACTCGCTATATGAACGTGTCCACGCGTAGTGCCCGAACTGTCGCCGCGTTTGTTTGATGTGTGCGCGTCGGAGGTGGTCGTTGTGAGTCGTACGCAAATCACTCAAGGGTGTAACCTAGAGAATGGAGTAGGTGGACGGCTCTGACCGTTGCCCTCTGTTGAAGATCAAGGTCGCAGAGAAGGTCTGATTCGCTGTAATCTTCATCGCCCATCATGGCGCTTACAGGTACCCACTCCCCGCCGTCGCCAGTTGCGTAATCCGCCCAAGAGCATCCCATTGTAACACAGGAATGCACCGTATGATTCCGGCACTCAATCGCTTCGCCGATAAGAAGCAAGTCCTTTTCCCATTTTTTCGCCTCATCTCCCAGTAGGGTCCGAGCATCCTCCAGGAGTCCACCTGTCGTTCGTCCCTCAATGTTGATCGTCTGATCGAGCCGTTTAACAATCTTTCCTAGAATAGTCTCCGTCTCGACGCACTGTGCTATCACCAGGCCACGAAGTCGCTGCATACCTTTCGTGTCAGAGTCGTTTCTATATAGGGCATCCATTTCTTCGGGAAATTCGAGACTCCAAACGCTCTCCCAGGACCGAACTCGTTCTCCGAACATGGGTACGTCAGATTGTGTCATGCAATCATTATCCCCGACGGGATCAGCGATCGCCATCGCTTTGGCCTACGATGCAGCTGAGCTCGCGTCGCCGACCGCTCGATGACAGGGTACGAGGTTTCCGTCGGCTGCCCGGCGTGCCGGTAGTGGCATCTGCTGGCGGTTGGTCGTGCGGGCGATGCCCGCGAGGACGGTGGTGGCGAGGAGCCAGCCCGCGGCGATGAGCAGGTACGAGAGCCACTGGTACGGGCCTTGTGGGTTGGTGACTGGTCATCCCTGAAGGAGAACCGCAGGTGATCGTCATGCTTGTCGATCAACCGGCGAGCCAGCGCGTTGTGGTCCTTTTCCAAGTTGGTGGCCCGAGCCGTGGTCGCACGGGCGCCCCGGCCAGCCCTCTGCCACACCCACGACAGCTGCGGGGAACGTGACGCTCACACCGGTCCAGATCGGCGACCTGACACAGCGTCTGGCCTCGATGCCCAGCCTGTCCGCCCGGCCGCCGACCGCTCTTCCCCCGCAGCGACTTCGGCGCCGGCTTCGCCAGCCCGTCCGACGACGGCGGTTTGGAGGAGTTCCGGCCTTGGATGGCGGCGATTGTTGATCGCCAAGGATGAAGGATGAATCACATTCGGATGACTAGTCATTCGTGACCAGAAAGATCACAAAATCGTGCTCCGTTTGGTGCATTTATCCATCCATCAGCGTTCTGTCTCCATGGCTGCCCAAGGACTGTCGGCCGCAGAGCTTATTGTGTTGCTCATGGGTCATCTCTCTGGATTCTTGCCTCGCGCCTTGCTGTCCTTGAGCGGGGAAGTGGTGGCGGCGTGAGGTTGGCCGCCGGTTTCGGTCTTCACGGAAATCCCGATGTGGTCCGGTTGTCCGCGAGTCTGCTGGACCGAGAAGATGATCAATGTCGAGACTTTGTGGCGCTGAAATCTCGACCGCTGGTGTGGCCACGGCCCCAGACACCACCTCGGTATCCACCGTGGGAGGCATTTCCGTTGGGTGTCGTGATGGCCGCGTTGGACTCTGTGGAATTCGGTGAAGTCGAACTGGAGGAAGCGGTCGCGCGTGCGGTGTCACGTACGCGTTCACCGCTACACGCGGGTGCCGCGGCATGGGTACAGCACGCGTGTCTCTCATATCTGAAAGCTTCCGCCGAGCTGGAGCGTGAGCTGAAGGGCATCGAGCTGCGGCCTGAGCGGAGCCCACGTGTGGTTCAGGGCACTTCTCCGGTGGAGCATCGGATCCTTACCACTTGGGGCCGGTGGTACGTCTCCGCCGATGGCACGGTGCGGGAGTTCCGCCGCGTACGGATCAGTCGCCACAGTGAGGCTGAAGCTCCATCGACGCTCGCGGCGGCGTTCGTGGTTGCAGCGGGTAGGCGCGCCGCCGGCAAGGTATACCGTGATCTGCCGATCGAGCTCTTTCCTGAGGATTCGCCAGCGGAACGCATTCGTGTGGTCGAAGTACTGCTGGGTTCCGACGCGTCCCCGGGCGTGCTGATAGATGCGCCGCCGGACGAGATCGAGCGAGCCTACCGTGAGCGGGCCCGACCGGTGGCGATCGATCTGGTCGCCGGAGGTAGCCAGCTCCCGGGGCGCGACTGCGGTGAATGCAAACTGCGACCCGGGTGTGGAGGGCTTCCTCGGGCCCCCGGACTGCTGGGGGTGAGCGGCCGTGGAACGCACCCGCGTACGTGGTCAGTGACGACCGGCCGACTGTATGAGCTCTGCCCGGCACAGGCGCACTTTCAGGACCTGCGCCTGCTGGGGCGCCGGGACGGTGACAACCCGGCCATCCGGCGCGGCGTCGCGGTTCATGAGTGGCTGCGTGTGGCACATGGCCGGCCATCGGCCAAAGCGTGCTCGCTCGATGATCTTCCCGATCCGGACTCAGGCGATATCGGACTCGCCGACGACCTGATGACAGTGGCGGAGTACCGGTCGGTGAGGCCGTTCCTCTTGGGGCATCTTCAGGTCTGCCCGCTGGATGATCCTGCGCTCGTCACGGGTGTCCGGCCTGAGCCGATGATGGCGGTGCGTGACCCTGATGCGGACGTGGTCGTGGTCGCTGAGCCTGATCTGATCCGTCGTGTCGACGGCCAGGTGGTCTATCGGGAGCAGAAGACCGCTTCCCGGCCGCTGGAGGTGAGCGGTGCCGAAGCCCTGCGCCGCTTCCCTCAGCTGGCATTGGCGGTCTGCCTAGTCGCGGCCGGTGTCTTTGAGAGCACGACGGTGGCAGAGGACACCACGATCGGCGGCTTGGTCGAGCTTGAAGTAATGACACCGGTGAGTGCCGCAGTCCTGACGTTCGATGCGTCGGACCCGGAGGTGTTGGCTACGGCCCGGGAGATCGTGGCGGGTTATGCCCGCGAGTGGCATCGCGATACCGAATTTCGAGCGACGCCCGGCGATTGGTGCGCGGTGTGTCCGGCGGCCCGGTGGTGCCCCGACAAGGCCAGTACCGGAGGCCGCACTCTGGTGGTCGACGGCATGGTGATCGATGTGGAGACCGGCGAGGTACTCGAAGTCCGAGGCACGCCCAGTAACAGAGCGGCGGCGCTGGCTGCCGAGGTCAGCGAACCCGACGCCGGCCACGACGACGCATTCTCCTACTGAAGGCGGTAGCGATGCCTATACCTGCACGCCAGTCAGGCCTTCTCGACAGGCCCGTCACCGCCGCGCTACGAGCCGGTTATGCCTGGAGCACACGCCACGAGCGCCCTGAGGCATGGCGCGAGGTCGCCAGGATGACAGGGGTCATCATGCGGTCCTTCGGACCTGGGCGAGGCCCGGTGACACCGTCCGAATTGCTTCCACTGCTGCATCGGCCGCTCGGCGATTGGCTTCCCGGCGCGGCGGAGGATGAGGTATTGGCCGACATGGTGATTCTCGATGACCGCGACGAGCTCACCGACGCCACCTTCGAGATCGGTTGTGACTACACCGTTGAGCTGCTGGCCGGTCAGGTCGATCCTGGCGAGCGATGGTTGCCGAGTTGGCGGATGCACCGGGCCGAGCAAGTCGAGAACGCCACGTTCGAGACTCTGATCAGCGGCAGCGACCGTGAATACTCCGCCGGTCGCCGTTTTCTGATCGATTATCCCGCCGGGGATCAGAAGCGCCTTCTAGGGCTTCGGAACGATCTCGGGTTGCCGCCTTTGGCGGAGTTCACTGCCATCCCTCATGAGCGGCAGTTCCGCGGCTGGTGGTGGCCGTGCCCGGAGTGCCGCTGGCCGATGCGGGTCCGGGCCGGACGAGTGAACTGCTGTTTCCCGCACCATCGAGCCTCTTACATCCTCCTGGACTCCGGGAAAGGCACTCCTCGGCTGCAGCCCATGGACGGCGCGCGCCGTGCGGGGCTCGCGCAGGCAGTGGAAGGAGCCGTCTGCGTCGACGAATCGATCTGGCGCTACATCGTGGTCCCCGGCGTCGTCGAAGTTCGCCTCTACGACCGCATCGTCGGCCTCCAGGGCGTCACGGCCAGCTTGTACCCGGGAAAAGATCTGTATGACATTCAGGCCGAGCCCGCCGACACCCCTGCGGGGCAACCGCCCAAATGGGACTTCACCATCGACCTGAAGGATCACTCCTCAGCGCGCACGCTCGCGGACAAGATCATCACCAATCCTGTTGCAGCCCGCTATGTGGTGTTGCCGAACTACCGCAAGAGTCAGCTGAAGGAACTGGGGCGTCTGCTCCCTTCCATCACGATGATGACCGAGGACCGTGTGTACAACCGGATCAAGCAAACTCTCGCCCGTCACCGGGACGCTCAATGACCGGCGCTGCCGGGCCGAAGGAGTCGGTTCGACCGCTGGTGATCTCCTGCGCGCTCGCGCTTTCCGAAGCGTTCTTCCCAAACGAACGCGATCGAGTTTCCGCGCAGCACGCTCAGCTTCTGGTGACGGGTCGGATCGATGCATGGCCCGAGTACTGGCACCTCGAGGAAGAGGACCGGCACCGGATCGCCGACCTGCTCCGCCATCGACCTGATGAGCTGGCCGCCCAGGAGCTATTTCACAAGGCGCTGCGTCGGCTGCTCGATGAGCAGGACCTTGACGGCTATCGGATCTCCGAAGCGGGAGAGGTCAGATCCGTCCACGGACTCCCCGCTCGGGAACATGCCGACCGCCTTCTGCTCAGGCTGGCAAAACTGAGGCGGCGCCGTTCACGGCGGCTCACGCCCGCGTACCAGGGTCGCTATCAGACCATCCTGCGCGCTCTGCGCCAGGGCGATCTGCCCGCTTCCACACGTACCGTCTACAACCTCACCAACGTTCCGGAGTTGCAGGTTCCGGCAGCGGAGGTCCGGGATGCCCCACGCCTGGATGTGGTGAGCTTCGACGCCGATGAGCTGCGCAAGATGGCTGACCGGATCGACGCCGCCCGCGGCGAAGGCCACCGGGGAGAGCGCATCGACGACCTGTTTCGTGAGCTCGTCGATGCGGACGGCAACGCAGCACCTGGCGGCCTGCGGATCCACGCCGGCGGGCCAACGAAGGTCTTCCAGGCGCCGACAGGCCGCGGAAAGACGGTGCTCCTGGAGGTCAAGGGCACACTTGCGGCGGCGAAGGGCGTCCCCACCGCACTGGTTGTCCCGACCCGAGCGGCCGCGTTGCGGCTGGCCTACCAGATCGAAAGGAACCTCACCCTGCTCGGGATCGACGCGACGTGCACACCTTTGCTGTCGCCAAGAAAGTTGATGGAGGACGCGGAGAAAGCCGCGACCGCCGAACCCGACGGCTTCGGCGCATGGGCCTACAACAGACTGTCGTACGGATGCGCGCTGTCGGCCGCCGCTGAGACCAATGACAGCGTCGACGCTTGGAAGCCAGGCGAGGAGCCGTGCCAGGACCTGCGCAAGATCCGGCGTGACGGACGCCAGGACTCACGGCGCGCCTGCCCCTGGCGTTCCAGCTGCGGGAAGTTCCGACTGAGCCGCGACGCCGTCGAGGCCGACGTCATCGTCACCGCCCACCAGACCTTCTTCTCCGGGAGCATGCACCTGCCGTTGACGACGCCTGCGGCAACCACCGACCGCGTCAGCGTGGAGGAGTTCCTGCTACGCCACTGCCAGCTGATCGTGATCGACGAGCTCGACGAGTTCCAGGAGACCGTGATCGGCCGCAGCGCCAACCATCTCGTCTTGGCCGACGGCCGTCGCGATACCAAGCTAATCGCCTTGGACGCCGAGTTCCGCGCCGCGTTCGGTCACGTCCCTCCCGAAATCGACGCGGAGGTCCGCGCGATCCTGTCGGACTTGAGACTCCTTGCCGAGGGATACACCGCGAACCTCGCCGGAGGATTTCTCCCGCCTGTGCGTTCCAGCAAGCGGCATAACCGCACCGACCACTGGATCGTGCCCCGCGGCAACGATGCTTGGATCACCGCTCGGCTGCTCGGCCTACGCCCCGAAGACCGCGACGTCACCCCAGATGAAGTCGAGGCCCTCCAGCAGCTTTACCCAGTTCCTTCGGCCCGCCCGGTGCCGCCCCTCCGCCTCCACGGCATCACCGCCGACCAACAGGAAGGGACTCACGGACAAGACGCCCGCGCGACGCCGAATGCGAAGCAGGAAGAGGCAGAAAACGAAGCTCGCTCACAGATCGGCTCCGTGTTGGCCTCCGTCGCCAATGGATGCCGGGACGTTGTCTTCCCTGCCCACAAACTACGGCTAAGCACGCTCCTGAAACCCGTCGTTCCAGACGATGCACTGCGTGGTGCCGTGGTAGATCGGATGCTGCGCCGCGCACACCTGGAGCCCCTGCGAGCACGGCTCTCGGAGCTGCATTTCCACATCTCTCACCTGCGAGCCGTCGGCGCGGGCTCCGCAGACGAGATCGCCGACGCCCTCGGCGGCTTCACTCAGTGGTCAGCGATGCCAGCCAGCCCGCTGGGACGGCTGTTCTTCGCCTTCCAGGAGCGGCTGGACCCCGACGCCCCAGAGACGGCAAAACTGGCGGTCGCGGCCTTCGGTGGTGACCCGCACGGCTACACCCTCTACCTCGGCGAGCTGACCGCCCGCGGACACGCGCGGATTCCACGCGCCGTGATCGGTCTTTCGGCCACCAGCTACTTTCCTGGAGCCCCCCACCATCACGTACACGTCAAACCCACCTGGGTCGTGCCCGACACCGACCCCACCGGGGTGAAGGTGTACGGCGACGTCGTGCGCACCGCCGACCACGACCCCGTCCGTGTCTCCGGAGTCTCCGGCGCTCGCAGAGAAACCGAGATCCGGAAAATCGGGCAGTTGCTGTACCGGAAGCTGGAGCTGGAACTAGGCCGGCTGCGGGCGCAACGCGAGCGTGACGGTGGCCTGGGGCGCGACCGGATCCTGGTAGCAACCACCTCCTACGTCAGCGTCCTCGACCTGGCTGAAGGCATGATGCGAGCCGGCGCATCGCCTCACAGCCTGTGCGTGGTCACCCGACCAGGCAGCGAGCCGGAGATCAAAGACACACGGTGGCACGTCCTCACCTCCGACCGGGTCGAGCAGTTCCCCGATACAGGAGCTGACATCCTCATCGCGCCACTCGCAATCATCGAGCGTGGCGTCAACATCCTCATCGGTGACTCCTCAGCTCTCGGAGCGATCTACCTGGTCATCCGGCCCGTTCCCGTGCTCGATGATCCGAACGAACTGCTGGCCCACATCAACCATCGCCTCTGGGCCGAATCCCGCACCAACACCACTGCAGGCAGCCGGCCGCTCGAGACCTTGGCCCAGCGCATGAAGAACGCCGGGCGCTATTTCGACGAAATCGTCTGCTCGGCCCAGTACTTCCGATCCCTTCCCGACTGGGTCCAGCGCGGCATCGTGGCGGAAATCATCATCGGGCTCATCCAACTGGTCGGCCGGGCCCGCCGAGGCGGCACCCCTGGCGAGGTCCACCTGGTCGACTACGCCTTCTTCGACGACCGCGGCAAATCCAGCTTGCCGCGTCTGATCAACGAGCTTCGCGACGAGTGGCGCAAGACCGGCGAGCTGGACCGCCTTCTCGCGCTCTATGGCCCGACTCTGCGGGCATTTTTCGACTTCGCCCAGCGCCACCACCCCGGCCATTCTGGAGACCACCCGTGATCCTCACCACCGGATTCCGCATCCCCCGTTCCCTGCTGGGCGAGCTCCACGTCTACGTCCTGCCCCACAAATTCCGCCAAGAGCTGGACGTCATCGGCCGGATATGGCGCCGGGACCAAGAGCACGCCCGAGCCCCCCACGCCTCGCTCGCTGTCGCCCTCAGAGCCGTCACAGGACAACCGGTCCGTATCCTGCCTCGGACCCGTTGGAAGGACGGCGAGGTCTTCCTGATCACCACCCGCCCGATCGCCCCAGATCTGCTCGCCACCGCTGTCCGCTTCTGGGAAAGACTCGCCCGGCGTGAAGAGGGCAAGGAACGCGACACCAATGCGCTCGCCCCCATGCTCGCCCAGATCACCTCGCACGCCCGACCAATCGCAGAAGCGATCGACACACCTCAAAGGGGCCGACTCGAAGCCGAGAACTGGGTGTATGAAGTCCTCGGATGGATCACCGCCGAACGCCTCATCAGCCAACCGGTGCCGTTCGACCAGGCACTGGTTCCGTTCCGCATCGACACCGATGGCACCGCCATTGCCTGGGACACCCCGATCGCCCGGCCCGGCCGCAATGGGACCGCCCGAGCCCTGATGAAGGTCACACCACGGATCAAGACACTGCCCGGAGTCAGCGATCTGGTGTGCATCCTCGATGTCAGCCTCACACGGCTCGAAGACAACCTGTACGGCGTCCGGTCCGTCTGGATCGACCACGGCCGCAACAACGGCGGGAACGCGCTACTACGCCTCCCTGTAATACGCAAACGCGACCGCAACACCGACAACGGCTGGAAAACAGTCTTCCGCGACTACAGCGCCCCCATCGTCACCGCATGCGGACTGAGCCCCCTGCCCTGGAGCCAAGACGCACTCGCCCAACGCCCCGACCACGTACGAGCCGGGCGAGCCGTCAACGACCGACACCCCATCGGTGTCGGAGTCGGCCCACGCACCTTCCTGCGCTTGATCGAACACGCACAGAACACGCTCGGCATAGAGCCCGTGACGTACCACCCGACCACAATCCGCGTCCGCGGAGACCGCGACATCGATGGCAGCCGCCTCACCCCACAAGCACTCGATGCGGCGATCGCCACCAACGGCTACCAGCAACTGCGCATCGTCCACCTGTCAGCCCGCCCCGAGTCCCGCGAACGTATCCGAACCGAACTCACCCACTACCAGCGCCCCGGTGACCCCGAGATCACGCCCGCACTCGGCACCGCTCACACAATCAGCGAGCGGGCTGAACTGGTCGTTTACGACACCGCCGACCTGCTCCGCCACGGCAATCCAGACCGTTCCCAACTCATCGAACAAGCCCCGGCCCTCAAGGGCGCTCACGACACCCTCGTACTGGCCTTGGTCGACACCGAATACGGCGCCGGCATGATGATCAACGACGACGCCAAACCCGCACTGCGCCGCGCCATCGGCGAACTCGGTGCCGCCTCCCAGTTCCTCGCAATCCCGCCACACGTCGAAGACGACGCCACTCTCATCGACGCCCCAAGCGCACAGCCTCTCAGCAACGATGACGGCCCCAAACGCGACTACCCTGCCGAAGCCGCCGTCAAGGACCTGCTAATGCGCTGTGGCGGACTCACCGACGGCCGGCTCGCCACCGCGGTCACCCTCAACCCTCACCCACTTGATCGCGAGGTATGGCTCGTCGGAATCCACGTCCGCCGCCAGAACACCTCAAAGAACAACGGCACCAAAACCAACACCCGCCCCCGCCTGGTCAGCGTCCTGGTGGCCATACAAGCCCATCCCGACCCGAGCATCCCGTCGACCGTACGGCTCTACCGCCCCGACACCGGATGGACTCGCCACCCAGAGGCACTGGCAGCCTTCTACGCCGGATCCATCGGTCCCGAAATCTCGCCCCAACAAGAACAGCAGGCCTACGCCGACCTGCGCGACATGACCGACACTGCCCTTGACGAGCTACGAAAACTAGCCGACCACCCCATCATCGTCATGGCGGACGCCGACGCCACCCGGCGCATCTGGCACGGCCTCACCGACAACCACCTTCGCACCGGCAGACTCCCCGGCGACGGCCTACCCAACGCCCTGGACATCGCCGTCGTCAGGATCAACTCCAACGACGAAGACATCCCACGCCCCGCCCACCGCACGGACGGCCAGCAATCGAAGAAGGACCCCGCACAGCCGGCGACGCCCGGCAACCGCGTCTACGAGCTCACCGGCGACGACAGAACCCGAAGCTGCCTTCTCGGCAAGACCTCCCGCACCTACGCCGCCGACCAGACCGGCCGGATCGGGGCCAGCTACACACGCTTCACGCTTCCTGAAGAACAAGCAGCAAAGCAGGGCAAGCCCTGGCACTCCTTCACCGGAACAGAGTTCGTCGTAGCTCGCATCGGCCTCCTTACCGAGGACACCCTGCTCGCACTCGCCGCACGTCTCTGCGCCCAACCGATCTCCTGGGACGGCCGAACCCGATGGCCCGTGCCACTTCACATCGCACGCATTGCTGACGAAGACCACCCCTACTACCGGACAGACGAAACAAGCGACGCCCCGGCCGAAGAGCGCGGGTAGAGGTTTCGGTCATCTGGCCCTGTGCGCGATCGCTGCCCGCTGGCCGAGGTTGCTTGCTCGGTGCTTGCGCGTACGCCGCGGTACGCCCCGACAGCATCCGGCACGGCATTGGGCTTATCCGCTAAGGGAGGGATGGCGAACGCGGATCAAACGGCACGTAGTTGGCGCCGAGCGACCCGGCACGACAGCATTGTTCTTGCCGCCAGCCACCCGATCTCTACAGGGCTGTGGACCTTTGATCCGCAGATTCGAAACCGCAGGGAGTTGGCCTAGGGTGATTCGGGCATTTCGAAAGAAAGCCCCAGGACACGCCTGTTGTCCGAGGTAGGTCTGCGCCCAGTGTACCAAGCCGTGATTTTCGACCGCTGATCAAGGCTCTTGTCCTGGACAGATCGTAGGCAGTTCGTCGGCATACGCCTGATTCGCGCGTTCGCCGATCTGCCTACACGTGCTGGGAGCTCCATCGCTCCGGCTTTGACATCATCAAGGGCCGATTTTCCTGCGTCTCGAAACTCTGTTTGAGGCGCATCCGTGCCTCGATGATCAGTCTGCCGGATGAAGGTGCCGGTTGTGGCGTCGTAGATGTGGTGTGTATCCCGTCAGGAGTTCAAACCTGCGCAGACGTTCCCGGCGGCGTCACCCGCCAACTTCTCCGAGCGCCACCCCAGCGACCACTTCTGGATTTGACTTGCCTCTCGGTACTTAGCGGTGTCATCTAGTTACATGCAGCGATGGGCCAAGTTGAATGATCGTCAGTTAACGGTTATGCGGAGGATCAGCGAGGGGCACAAGCCCGTCAGCGCCAAGACGCCAGAGCTGGCGAACACCGTGTATGCGTTGCGCGGTCGCGGCCTGGTGGCGACGCCGCGCAAGGACGGCGTCTGGCACGCCGAAATTACCGACGCTGGCCGGTTCTACTTGCAACATGGCCATCACCCAGACCGGCCCGCACCAGGCGAAGCCGGTCGGACCGCCATAGTCAGTCGGCAGACGCCTCGGGGGTTCCCCCCGAAGTGTGGACACCGGTTGTTATGCGGCGAGTGCCACCTTATGTGACCTCTGTTCGTAGCTGATCGGGCTGATCTGGCCGA